>WPAF01000017.1 GCA_009772965.1 Candidatus Saganbacteria bacterium | reverse complement strand
AGATGTAACCTACTACAAGGATAACTTGTATTTGCCTCTTTTCTCAACCGAAGCGCTGGAAGGGATTATAGTGTTAGGCAAAAAGAAATCAGAAGACACCTATAATAAGAAAGATTTTACTTTATTTAGGACGTTAATGATTCAGGCCTTGGCGCTCCTTGATCGCATCCATCATTACGAGAGCATAAAGAGGAATTTTGAGGCTACTCAGAAAAAACTCTACGATACCGAGCGGCTTTTGGCGCGATCAGAAAAAATAGCATCCATGGCTAATTTAATCCAGGAATACAACCATCAAGTCAAAACACCTTTAGCAATTATACAGGCTGGCCTGGATGTCTTACCTGATGATGTAAAAGAGCTAAAAAATATGAACTTTAAAAAGGAGCTTATGGAACAAATTGAGCGGGCAGATTATATTGTCGAAAATACTTTACGGCTCAGCCGTCCTAGAGAGCGCAAGGAAATCGAGCTAGACCTTAATGCTGTTATTAATGAGGCCTTGCGCATTTTTCCTCCCAGCGGAGTTCATGTGGTGTTGGATTTGCAACGTATTCCAAATATTTTGGGGGATAAAGAAGATATCGAAACTGTCATTATAAATCTTGTAAAAAATGCGGTTGAAGCCATGCCCAATGGCGGCAATCTTTCTATCAGAACTCATTCCGCCGCAGAAGACGAGGGCCAGATGGCTTATATAGAGATTGCAGATGCCGGAGTGGGAATCCCCAAAGAAAACCTCGATAAAATATTCGAGCCGTTCTTTAGCACCAATATAACTAAAGGCAGAGGGTTGGGGCTTTCAATTGTTTTCCGCATTATCCGCGAGCATCTTGGCAGTATTTCAGTTGATAGCAAGGTTGGAGTGGGTTCCACATTCAAAATTCGTTTAAAGGGTTTGCCGAGCTAATTTATTTACTGCCCCTGGCTTTTTTTCTTTTCTGCTTCAAGCTCATCAAGCCGTTTGTATTTCTTTTCGCGGGTTTCATCAATCATATGGCCGATTTCATCGTGAAAAATTCGGTCTATGGTATCAATTAATTCCTCTTTTTTGAAAGGTTTTTTCAGATAAGCGGCTACATTTCCTATAACAGGATTTGTAGTAACTTGTAATTTTTCCTCATCTTCAAAAGCAGTTAAGACAATTACCGGCATAAGTTTAAACCATGCTTCAGTATGTCGTAATCTTTTTAAAAACTGCAGGCCGTCCATTTCCGGCATTTTAAGATCCAGTATTATGCATTTTATTTTATTGTCCGTGAGCCCCAGAAAACGTTTGTTATTATCAATAAGGTCAATTGCTTCATGCGCGCCGTAAGCGGTAATTACATTGTATCTGTTTGTCATCTTGATTATTTCGGCAATTTTGTCAGCCATTGGCTTTTCATCATCAACCACCAGAATTAATGGATTGCTGCTCATACTTTACCATACCTCCTTAGCGTAAATCGAATAACCATTTATGGTTTTATAGCACCACTTATAATATTCTATACCCGCCCTTATTGGACCGGTAACAATCCCCCAGATAAGCAAAAAAGGATAAAAAATGATACTAAATAACAAAATATTTATGATTATATCTCCTAACATTCCGGGTGGCTTTCTCCTTCCTTCTTTGATAGCAGTTTCTAATTCATTGCGTTCTTTGGCATTGTTAGTGTTTCCTAAAAGTGACGCTTCCCATTTCTCTTTCTGCCAGCTTGGATATTTTATGCGGCAAATAACGTCCTGCTTTATAATTTTTCTAACATATTCATAGCGATCCACCGTAATGCCGACGATTCCGATGATAACCCCATAAAACAAACACCACGCAAGCACAATCGGCAGTATTGCAACAGCAAAAATTATAAAACCAAATTTGAACCAAAAACCTCGTTTCATATTGCACATATTCTTGCACCAATTCTATTAAAAATCAATCCCCTTTGCGCCATTCCCACTTTTATTTTGTCCTCCATTTTAAAATTTCCTAAACAGCCCCTTTACAATTCCCTGTATGGCGACATCTTTGACATAGATTGGCTTCATTTTAGCATTAGCGGGTTCCAAGCGGACGCGCCCCCGCGCTTTGCCGCCGTGTTTAGCCTTAGGTTCCATATGTTATAATTATAAACATGAAAGACTGGACACCAAAAGAAATAGCGGAATATTTTACTTTTGACCAGCACCTTAAAACAAAAGATAAAAGCGCACTATATTATGGAGAGCTGATAACTTTATTAAATCCCCACATCCCGCGTGCGACAGTTGAGGATGTCCCTCCCCATTCTGATGAGCCGCCAAAAGTTAATCCTATTGTGGTTGATATGACTTTGCTTGCCAACCCTTACCAGATAAAAAAAATAAATCCGCCCGAATAAAACATAATATGTTATAATTTACAATAAATGAAAGGGGAATATAATGATTAAATGCGATGTAAAAGATAAGAATCTGGCTCCAAAGGGAAAACTGAGGATTGAATGGGCGGAACGCAATATGCCGGTTTTGCGCTTGATAAAGGAGCGTTTTGAAAGAGAAAAACCGCTCGCCGGGATTAAGCTTTCGGCCTGCCTGCATGTTACTACAGAAACCGCAAACTTAATGCTGACTTTAAAAGCCGGAGGAGCTGATATTTTGCTTTGCGCGTCCAATCCCCTGTCCACCCAGGATGATGTTGCGGCATCTCTTGTTTATGACTACGGTATCCCCACTTTTTCCATAAAAGGCGAAGACAATGATACGTATTATAAGCATATCAACGCGGCGCTGGATTTTCATCCTTCAATAACTATGGATGACGGCGCGGACTTGGTTTCAGAAATCCATAAAAACCGCAAAGACCAGATAAAAGAAATTACCGGAGGAACAGAAGAAACAACCACCGGAATAATCCGCTTAAGAAGCATGGAAAAAGAAGGGGCGCTTAAGTTTCCGATAATCGCGGTAAACGACGCGGAGACAAAACACCTTTTTGATAATTATTACGGCACCGGGCAAAGCACGATTGACGGGATTTTAAGGGCTACTAATATGCTTGTTGCCGGATCGGTTTTTGTGATTTGCGGGTATGGAATGTGCGGAAGAGGCTGCGCCATGCGGGCAAAAGGGCTGGGTGCGCATGTAATTGTATGCGAAGTAGACCACCTTCGCGCGCTCCAGGCAAAAATGGACGGATTTGAAGTGACGACCATCGCAAATGCCTCAAAAACAGGAGATGCTTTTATAACAGTTACCGGCGATAAAAACGTTATCCGCAAAGAACACTTTGAGGTTATGAAAAATGGCGCGATTGTATCCAACTCCGGCCATTTTAATGTTGAAATAGATATTCCCGCGCTTGAAAAAATAGCGGCTTCAAAAAGACAGGTCAGGGATTTTGTTGATGAATATACATTAAAAAGCGGCAGAAAAATTTATCTTTTGGGCGAGGGCAGGCTTATCAACCTTGCCGCCGCCGAAGGGCATCCGGCCATGGTAATGGATATGAGCTTTGCCAACCAGGCGCTTTCAGCAGAATATGTCCTCAAAAATAGCAGCAAGCTTGAAAAGAAGGTATATGTTGTCCCGACAGAAATTGACAGGGAAATTGCCAGGCTAAAGCTGGTTTCTTTGGGAGTTGAGATTGACACCTTGACCGAAGAACAGAAGAAGTATTTAGCGAGCTGGCAGGAAGGAACTTAGTGGAAGAAGAAAAGCTTTTAGAAGCTATCGAAAATATAAGGCGCGACAAAAATGAACCCTGGCGGTATATTTTATTCACGTTTTTAAATGGGATTGCCCAGGGATTAGGGGTTGCGTTGGGCATGACGCTTTTGCTTGGAATTGTTGTTTACCTGGCTTCAATGCTTGTTGCTAGAATGATCGACTTCCCTGTGGTTGGCCGCTACTTTCAAGAAATTGGCAAATTGATAGATGTTTATGTGAAATCCGCGCCTAAAATCCATTAGCGATGTTTTATTTATCAGCGGCTTTAATATTTATTTTAGACCAATTGACTAAATATGTTATTGTGAAAAACTTTTTACCGAACCAATCAATGCCGATAATTAGAAATATCCTGCATTTAACATATGTCCAAAACCGCGGCGCGGCATTTGGGATATTTAACAGCCAGAGATCGTTTTTGCTGGTAGTTGGAGTGCTATTAATAGGAGTGTTGTTTTATTTCCATTTGCGCGTAAAACGGATTAATTTCGCGCAGGTTCCTTTGGGGCTTGTGTTGGGTGGGGCGGCGGGAAATATTTTAGATAGGCTTGTCAGGCATTATGTGGTTGATTTTATTGACTTTCGCGTCTGGCCGGTCTTTAATATTGCGGATATAATGATCAATGTCGGCGTATTTTTAATTATTCTAATGATGTTTTTTAAAAAAGAGGACATATCTTCGCCTTTTGTTCCCCTTACAAAGAGTGAGGGAGGAATTTAATTTATGCATCCGATATTATTTAAATTTGGTTCGATAACAATATTTTCCTACGGGTTTATGATAGCGCTTGCTTTTTTAGCCGGAATTTATTTTTCCTATTTTTTGGCAGTTAGGGAAGGAATTAAGGGAGAAAAGATATTTGACCTGGCGCTTGTTATTTTGGTTTCTTCAATTGTCGGCGCCAGGATATTTTATGTAATTGAGTTTTGGCCGGATTTTATTTCAAACCCGCTTGAGGTGTTTTTTATTTGGCAGGGAGGTTTGGTGTTTTTTGGCGGTTTGCTTTTTGCTGCTTTAGCGGCGGTGGCCTTTGCAAATTATTATAAGATAAAGGCTCTAAAGCTGATGGATATCATTACTCCGGGCACAGCTTTAGGGTATGGGATTGGAAGGATCGGCTGTTTTTTGAGGGGCTGCTGCTATGGGATTGAAACAAAACTGCCTTGGGGCATTGTTTTCCCCGGCTTATCTGAAGCCCACCATCCAACGCAGTTATACGCTTTTATTTCAGGGATTATAATGTTTACCATGCTCCTGTTATTATATAGAAAGAAAAAATATGATGGGCAAGTGTTTTTCTCGGGGCTAATGTTTTATTCTGTCTATAGGTTTTCTGTCGAATTTCTCAGGATGAATCCTAAATATTTATTTTTTTCAATGGCGCAATGGATTTCAATTTTAATATTTTTTCTTGCCTTGCAATTTATGAGAAGGGAGCGTGGGCATAAATGAATTTTAGCGAAGCGTTGAAATCAGGAAAATTTTTAATAACTGCCGAGTTGAGTCCGCCAAAAGGGGTAGAGGTTGAGCCAATCATCCAAGCGGCGTCGGTTTTTAAAAGCAAAGTAGACGCGGTTAATGTGACAGACAACCAGCGCGCCCGGCTCCATCTTTCATCACTTGCTTTTTGCCGGTTGCTGCATGAGCAGGGATTTGAGCCGATCCTGCAGATGACCTGCCGCGACCGAAACGCTCTTGCCCTGCAGTCTGACATCTTAGGCGCCTATGCCCTTGGCTTGAGAAATATTTTGGCTTTATCCGGCGATTATCCAAAAGGCGGCTCTGTCCGTCCGGTTTATGACCTGGATTCTGTCCAATTGATCTCGACGATTAAAAAAATGGAAAACGAGGGGATTGACTTATTCGGCGAAAAACTTGCCGGCAAAATGAATTTTTTTGTTGGCGGAGCGATAAATCCGGGAGCCGAGCCGGTTGAACAGCAGATATTAAAAACTGAAAAAAAGATTGAAGCCGGGGTGGATTTTTTTCAAACGCAGGTAATTTATGGCATTGAACTTTTTAAGAGATTTTTTACTAAGCTGAATAACCGCAAAGCAAAGGTTATTGCCGGTATTTTTCCTTTGAAATCATATAATATGGCAGTATTTTTAAATGAAAAAGTCCCCGGAGTTTTTGTTCCGGAAGAAATTTTAAAAAGGATGAAAGAATCTAGGACGCCTGAAACCGAGGGGATTAAAATATCAATAGAAATAATTAATGAATTAAAACCCGTTTGTTCGGGCATCCACATCATGACGCTTAATAATGATGTGGATATTATTGCTGAGATTTTAAATAAAATTTAGCGGGGATTCAGCCCTTTTTGCCATCTTTCGATGAGGTTCATCGCGCCAACTAAAAATCCAATTAGGAGAAACGCGCCGGGAGGCAAAATCATAACCAAAACCTGCCGGCCTAAAGATTCACGGATGAACCCGACGAACATTAAAGTCACAGTAAATCCCGCGCCTTTTGTCAGCCCGTCAAGAAAAGAATCAAAAACCGGATATCTTGAAGCAAAAGCTTCCGCCCGGCCAAAAATAATGCAGTTAACAACAATTAGAGGGATAAATATTCCAAGCGCCTTTGAAAGCGGGGGGAAATAAGCGGCCAGGATTAAATCTACAATAGTCGTAAAAGTCGCGATTACAATAATCATTACCGGTATGCGCACTTTGTCCGGGATGATTTTTCTTATTGACGAGATAATCACATTGCTTAAGATCAGCACAAAAGAAGTGGCAAGCCCCATTCCAACCCCGTTGATTAAAGAAGTTGTGACTGCCATAGTGGCGCAAAGGCCTAAGAGGATCCTTAAAACAGGATTTTCAGAGAAAATTCCTTTGTAAAATTCCTTAAGCAGGTTCATATTTTTCTTGTTCTGGCGGCTGAAGCACTCCACCGGAAACAATATATTTAAAAGCATCTTCGGTCTTCATTTCCAAAAGGATTACTTCCTGCGCCGGCATCATCACCAGGAATCCGGTAGCGGGAGTAGGCGTGTTTGGAATAAAGACATTGATAAGTTTGCTTTTAACTTTATTTTCCACTTCAGCGGCGGCATCGGATGTTACAAATCCCATTGTGTAAATGCCTTTTCTCGGGTATTCGATGACGCAGGCGCGGCGAAACTCGTCTGTGCCCTTATGGATAAAAAGAACCTCATTCATTTGTTTCGCGGAAGTATAGATTCCTTTAACAATTGGAATCCTAAATAGGATTTCTTCTCCCACTTTAAAGATTTGGGCGCCAAATACATGGGTGGCAAAGTAGCCTGTGGTTAAAATAAGCAATATGGTGATAATAAAACCCAATCCGGGCAAAGGATGGCCGACAAAAAGCGAAATAATGTTTCCCAATATACCGTCTAAAAAGCTGAACATGAACCAAAGCAGCCAAATGGTGACTAACAGGGGTAAAAGGGTAATTAACCCTCTAAGAAAATAATTACTTAATCTGGACCACATTGATTAATTATACTACTTGACAATTTTTCCTGCAACAACTTATAATTCCCTTATCTAAAGGAGGAAACATGACTACGGCATATATTTTAATTGAGTCGCTTCCGGGAAAAGCAATTGAGTTGATCGGCCAGATAAAAGGAATAACAGGGGTTAAAACCGTCCATTTAGTTACCGGACCGTACGATGTGATAGTTTTTGTTGAAGCCGCTGACCTTAAAACTCTTGGTGATTTGATTGTAAAACGGATTCAAGCCACTGGTTTTGTGGCAAGAACACTTACCTGCATCACGGTTGAAGAATAAATAGCCGATTTATCGCGGAAAGGTATGCTTTTGCGGAAGCTATAATAATGTCCGTGTCTGTTCCATGCCCGACAAAAACCCTATCGTTTTTACCAATTCTTACGGTTACCTCTCCCTGCGCGTCAGTGCCTCCGGTGATTGCTTGGATAGTGTAATCAACAAGTTTGGGCTGGATTTTTATTATTTTATCAATTGCCTTGTAAACCGCGTCGACAGGGCCTGATCCTTCAGCTTTTTCGGCGATTGTTTTATTTTTATATAATAATTTTACTTCAGCCGAAGGTTTAATGGTTGTTCCGGATTTAATGCTGATGCTTTCTATCGCATATGTTTCCGGAGCTATATAAACTTCTTCCGCGATAATTATTTCGATATCCCGCTCGCCAATGTCTTTCTTTTTATCTGCCAGATTTTTAAACTTTTGGAACGCTTTTTCTAAATTTTCTTCAGTTAAAGAATATCCCATATCTTTAAGCTTATCCGCGAAGGCGTGCCGGCCTGAGTGTTTGCCTAAAACAAGCTTTGATTCGGTTAATCCAATATCCTGGGGACTCATGATTTCATAGGTTTCCCTTGCGCGCAAAACCCCGGCTTGATGGATTCCCGCTTCATGGGCAAAGGCGTTTGCGCCGACTATAGCTTTATTGGGCTGTACCAGCAATCCGGTTAAATTTGAAACCAAACGGCTTGATTTATAAATTTCATCGGTCTTTATTGCTGTATTACAATTAAAGAAATCTTTTCTGGTTTTTATTGCCATGACAATTTCTTCAAGCGACGCATTACCGGCTCTCTCCCCGATGCCGTTGATAGTGCATTCCACCTGGTTGGCCCCGGCCAGTACCGCGGCGAGCGAATTTGCCACAGCTAATCCAAGATCATTGTGGCAGTGGACGCTTATAACAACATTTTTTTCCTTGATTGCTGGTACATTTTTAATAACGTTTTCAATTAACCGGCCAAACTCCCACGGGGTTGTGTAGCCGACGGTATCGGGAATATTTATTGTTAAAGCCCCTGCGTCAATTACGGCGGCAATTATCTTATATAAGAATTCCGGCTCAGACCTTCCCGCGTCTTCCGGCGAGAATTCAATATCGGGGCAAAGCTTTTTTGCCAGCTTCACCATGTCAATCGCCTGGTTTATTACCTGGTCAGGAGTCATTCTTAGTTTCTTTTCCATATGGATGGGAGATGTGGCGATAAAAGTATGGATCCTGGGATTATCAGAAAATTTTACCGCTTCAAAGGCGGTTTCAATATCTTCTTTGCGCGCGCGCGCCAAACTGCATATTACCGGTCCCTTTATTTGCTTGGCAATTGTCTTAACGGATTCAAAATCTCCGGGGGATGCGATAGCAAACCCCGCCTCAATTATATCAACATTAAGCTTTTTTAACTGCCTTGCGATTTCAATTTTTTCTTCAACATTTAAGGATGCTCCGGGGCATTGTTCGCCGTCGCGGAGGGTGGTATCAAAGATCTTTATTGTCCTGGTCATTTTTATCAGCTCCTACTTGAAATTTTATCATAACGGTTGAGATTAATAAAGTTTCTTGTTAAAATGATAATATGTCAGGTCATTCAAAGTGGGCAACAATAAAGAGGGCGAAGGCAAAAACCGATTCGGCGCGAGGCAAGGTTTTTACTAAAATAATAAGAGAAATCACAACTGCCGCCAAAATTAGCGGCGTAGATGTATCTAGCAATCCCCGGCTCAGGCTGGCGATAGAAAAAGCCAAGGAAGCCAATATGCCCAATGACAATATTAAAAGGGCGATTGATAGGGCGGCAGGGGCAGAAGCCGCGGCGCTTGAGGAAATAACTTATGAAGGGTATGGCCCATCAGGTATTGCTATATTGGTTGAAACTTTAACCGATAATAAAAACCGCACCACAGGAGAAGTTCGCAATGCTTTTACAAAGGGTGGGGGAAATTTTGGCAGTTCCGGCTGTGTTTCATATTTATTTAAAAAAATGGGCATAATATCTTTTGATAAGGAAAGAGTTGATATGGATGCCCTTTCAATGGATGCGATTGACGCGGGAGCGGAAGATATTAATCCTGAAGAAGGCGAAGTAGCGACTACTCCTCTTAATTTTGAAAAATTAAGGGATACTCTTAAAAATAAAGGGTATGAAATTGCGAATGCGGAAGTTACAATGATTCCTTCAACAACGGTTAAATTGGCAGGAGAAGACGCCCGCAAGGCAATGCGGCTTATTGCCCATCTTGAAGAGCTTGATGACGTTCAAGGGGTTCATTCCAACGCTGACATTCCTGATGAAATTATCGAGCAAGAAGTAAAATGAAGCTGATTGCCGATTTGCATGTACACACAATTGCCTCCGGCCACGCTTATTCAACAATTGAAGAATATGCTGAATATGCCAAGAAAATAGGCCTAAAAATCTTTGCCATTACCGACCATGGTCCTGCCATGCCGGGAGCCCCCCATTATTATTATTTTGCGAATATGCGGATGCTGCCGAAACAAATTAACGGCGTAAGGGTTTTGCGGGGGATTGAAGCGAATATCATTAATGAAAACGGGGATATAGACATTGCGGCGCAGGATATGAAATGGGGAGAGCTTGATATTGTCCTTGCCACATTCCACCCCAGGGTGGGGTATGACAGCCAGGGAGAAGAAAAAAATACAGAAGTTTTAATTAAAGCCATGAAAAATCCCTGGATCAACGCGATTGCCCATCCGGGGAACCCTAAATATCCAGTTAATATAAAAGCGATTGTTGAGGCGGCTAAAGAAAATAAAGTTTTAATAGAGATCAATAACAGCTCCGATTTTTCAAGGCCGGGCAGTTATGAAAGATGTGTTGAGATTGCGAAAGAGGTTAAAAGAGCGGGATGGAAGGTAATGCTTGGGACTGATTCCCATTTCTCCCGCATGCTTGGCGAATTTTCTTCAGCGCTAAAGATTGTAAAAGAAGCCGGGTTGGCAAAAGAAGATATCGTAAACACTTCAGAAAAGCTTATCAGCCAATATATCCTAGAAAAACCGCGCTAGTTATTAGCTTACCATTTCCAGCTTGCGCCGAAACTTTGGTTATGACCCCCTCCGGCATTGCTTCCAACCCAAAAGCCGCCCAGATAGTTAAGCTCAATACTATCGCTAATATTGTAGCCATATCCAAGTGTAAACAAAAATGGATCATTGGTTTTACTGATCATATTGTAGAGGCCTGCGCGGAAATGGCTGTTAGTAAGGAATGAATCTCCGCTTTTGACATATTTTACGATTTTAGATTTTCCTTTCCCGCTCACAATTTTTCTGGTGCCTGGCTGAGGCGTATATTCAAATCCAAAGGCAACATGAGGTCCTCCTCCTTGGGCAAAAAGGTCATAAAATCCTGCATTAACAATGAGACCTTTTAAATCTCCTTGGGGAATCCAAGCTATTGAAGGCCTAAAATTCATGCTTTCCGCAATATTCCCGTTTACTGTATTTGAGCCGGCCACATCTGGAGAAGTAAGAGTATAAGAAATTTGCCAGAACCTCTCAATATGAACTCCAAAATTAAATTCCGGATAAACTTTCCATAAATAGTCTAAATGTATTTGGTGTATTAGCATATTCAGCCGGATAGTTTGGTTATTAATTGTCCCATAAGTTTCGTTATTCCATAAATAATAGCCGATGCCAACAGACATATTGTCAAAAACACCTCCGCCCGGAAGCCGAAAACCAATTCCTGGAGTAATGGCAAAACCACCACCGCCATTATAGGTTCCGGCAAGTGTCCAACCTGAGTATCTATTTAGCTTTTGGGCAAAACTAAACGAATCATAGTATGGATTTCCCACTCTTCCCCTTCTGTTAAAAAATCCAACTTGATCAAATATTACGCTTGTGAACATAATTTGTTTCTCGCCATCTTTCCAATTATCAAGCTGGGCGGCTCCAGCGCGGTTCCAATATGCGACATTGCAATCATCAGCCACTGCCACAAAAGACCCGCCCATTCCCATGGGCCTGGCTCCCCAGCAGGCAAAAGATGATGATGTAAATAATAAAATCAGGCCACCAACAATAAAAGATAAATTTTGTTTTTTCATTTTTCCTCCATTTACTGGCTAAAGGTTATCAAAAAGCTAGGACAAAATCAAGCGTTAATGCGGGCGTTAATGCGGGCAAGAGCTTTTTTTAAAGTGTTTTCTTTCTTCCCAATAGTTTTTATCCTAAACCTGTTTAGGACGGGGATTTCTTCCGGCGCCTCATAGCTTTTTTTGAAGGGAGCTAATAGCTTGGAGCCGGCATCTGAAATTTCTCTTTTTCTTTGTTTAAGCTGTTTTAAAATTATTTTATCGGGAGCTGAAGTTTCTATAAATAAAAAATCCACATTGTTTCTTTGGGCCAATCTTACAAGCTGCTTTCTAAAATGTTTTTTTGAAAAAGAAGCGTCCAGAACAACATTTTGCCCTTGTCCCAAAGCTTGTACTGCCGAAGAAAATAATGCTTGATAGGTTTTCTGTGTAAATACTTTAGAATATATACTCTTATTAAATTCTGAGCCGGAGTGGTCATAAAGGGGGACCTTTGCTAATTTCTTCCTTACTATGTCCGAGCGTAAAAGAAAAGCCCCCAATTTTTCCGCCAAACCCATTGCTAGCGTGCTCTTGCCTGTGCCGATTATCCCGCCCACGGCGATTAAATATGGTTTTGTGTATCTTAAAGCAAGCTTGAAA
The DNA here is from genome assembly GCA_009772965.1 of Candidatus Saganbacteria bacterium. Taxonomy (GTDB): domain Bacteria; phylum Margulisbacteria; class WOR-1; order XYC2-FULL-46-14; family WPAF01; genus WPAF01. Next base: position 31,815 of record WPAF01000017.1, on the reverse strand, counting down.
TACTCTTTTGCTTTTTTATAATTTCCTGACAGAATATTTACCAGCCCTTCAACACAGGCATAGTGGCATTTATAAAATGTTAATAATTTTAAGAGATCATAATCCTTGCTTTTATTAAGATAGGCGTTAAGAAATATTTTCGCCAGTTCTTCTTTTTTGCGGAACTCCAGATCCATAACCAAAAAACTTATCTCCGCCGCGCTGTCAATATACCTAAAATTCGGGTTGAATTCTATGCAGTCAAAAATATACGGCTTATTATGGTAGAAAATATTTTCTGAATGTAAGTCGCCATGCCTGTCCCTGATAGCTTTCTCTTTAATGCGCGAAAGAAAGAAGGTTTTGTTGTTAATTAAGAAATTATTCATAAAATGGTATAGCTGGCCGTATTCTTTCCCGCTTATGTTTTTGCCGACAAAATGGGAGAGGGAATTAAAGTCCTTATTATATATTTTTCTTAAATGATCCGGTTTGCCGAAATTAGAAATGTTATCGCTGGCCTTTGCCTTGCTGTGGAAATGCCAAATTTCTTCAGCAATCTTTTTTATCATAGAAGGGGTGGCTTTATTTTTGGTAATTAACTTGTCTAATCTTTTTTCTGGGGGTAAGGTTTTCATTTTAACTGCGTAATCTACTATGCTTCCATTTATACTTATGGGCATAACTTTAAGGTAAATTGAAGGGGAGTATCTTTGGTTGAGCTTTATTTCTTCATTGCAAAAATGCTTTCTCTTTTCTAAAGTAGAAAAATCCAAAAAATTAAATTTTACCGGCTTTTTGATTTTATAAGTAAAGTGTAGGCCAACAATAACCCAGCTGATATGGGTTTCTTCTATTTTTTCTCCATGCATTACCATTGGTTTTAAGTAATTTGGCAGGTTGTGTTTTTGCATATTGAAATCTTACATTTATAGAGAGGGGAGGTCAAGATGGAGAAAAATTATTAAAATGATATAATAATTAAGATTACTAGGTAAGGAGGGAAAATAAATGGCAATAAACAATGTGGCAATAGAAGACGGATGCATTACCTGCGGGGTTTGTGAATCTGTGTGCCCGGAAGTTTTTGAAATGGCGGATATTGCAAAAGTTAAAGCTGGCGTGGATTTTAATTCATTCGAAGCTCAATTAAAAGACGCGGCTGACCAATGCCCGCTTTCTATCATAAAGGTTTCTTAATTTTTGAATAGCGTTTAGCGCAAAATTGTACGTAAGTTTTAATGGCTCCGGGGCGTACCGCCCCTGCGATCTAAGAAGCAGAAAAAACAATTTTATTAAATTCAATTTTTGATGTAAAATACAAGCATATGAACCACTGGACGCAATTAAGCATAGAATACGCCAATCAAAGAAGTTATTTAGATGATCTTTTTCATGTTTATCCCACAATTCCCGAAGGAATCAGGGATATTCATGGTGAGCTATGGGAAAATGTTGAAAAAGCGTTTGAAAAGCGAAACAACGCCACACTTCTTGAAAATCTTTTGAAGCTGGATTTATTTCCTATCAAAGATTCGTACGTGGCTTATCTTAAGCGCGACAAGGAATCGTTAAAACGAAATCCTGCTACAGTTGATCGCTTATGCGGTCGTCTTTATGAAATGGGCATTGATGAAATTTTTTCTCGTTCCTCTGAACCAAAAGAAACAAATCGACAAATTGGCCCGCTTTTCAAGCGTTGGGTTAATAACAAATCACTAGGAATCGCACCCATGAAACTGAATGAATTTTTAAAGGCAAAGGGAAATGCCATTTTGGACGCCAGTGATGCTGAAATGATGTCTTTTGCAAAAGAACACCTAAATTACAAGCACAACAAAGGACTTGATTTCATTGGGCGCTTCAATGGAAAGTATGTTATTGGAGAGGCAAAATTTTTGACAGATTTCGGTGGGCATCAAAACGCGCAATTCAATGACGCAATTTCAACATTAAAGGCAAGGGGCGTAAAGGCGACAACAATCGCTATTCTTGATGGAGTGCTTTATATCAAGGGTAAAAATAAAATGCACAAAGATATAACCGAAAAGTTAAAAAATGAAAATGTCGTAAGCGCGCTGGTTTTGCGCGAATTTCTTTATCAGCTTTAATTATGATTATTATATATGAAAATAAAAAATCCGAAGAAGATATTCTCGCGCAAACCGTAAATGCGAAATTAAAAACAATTTTTGGAAACAGTGCGGGGAATAAATTGATCCATGGCGATAATCTTCCAGTTTTAAAAACATTGCTTGATGAATATGCGGGCAAAGTGGATTTGATATACATCGATCCGCCATTTGCAACAAATGGATATTTTAAAATAGGAGAAGATAGGGCTAACACAATTAGCAGCGGCATTAATGATGATATCGCATATAGCGATACACTTATTGGAGCTGATTTTTTGGAATTTTTGAGGGAGCGTTTAATTTTTTTGCGAGAACTACTATCTGAAAATGGGTCAATTTATCTTCACATTGATTATAAAATTGGTCATTATGTTAAATTAATAATGGACGAAGTTTTTGGCCGCAAAAATTTTCGCAATGATATCACTCGTATTAAATGCAATCCGAAAAACTTTCACCGCAAAGCGTATGGAAATGTTAAAGATTTAATACTTTTCTATTCAAAATCTGAAAATCCAATTTGGAATAATCCTCGCGTCCAATACACAGGGGAAGATGAAGCGCGATTATTTAAGAAAGTTGATAAAGATGGGCGACTATATACAACAATACCTCTGCATGCGCCAGGTGAAACAGCAAATGGAAATACAGGAAAAGAATGGAAAGGCATAAAGCCGCCAAAAGGTCGCCACTGGCGTAGCGACCCTGCATTATTGGAAGAATGGGATAACGCAGGCCTTATTGAATGGTCTGCGAATGGAGTGCCAAGGAAAAAAATATTTCTTGATGAAAAAGACGGAAAAAAAATGCAAGACATTTGGGAATTTAAAGATCCGCAGCATCCGAATTATCCAACAGAAAAAAACTTGGATTTATTGAAATTTATTTTGAACGCTTCATCAAATGAGGGAGATTTAGTGCTGGATTGTTTTTGTGGCTCTGGAACAACTCTTTTGGCAGCGCATGAACTAAATCGCAAATGGATTGGAATAGACCAGTCTGATCAAGCAATTAAAACCGTAAAAAAAAGACTAGGCAGTATACCTGCAAGTTTATTTTCCAAAGTAGAATTTGAGTTGCTTGAACAAATAGAAAAGGAAGTTTTAATTAAAAACATTTACCCCCAACCACACTTTTTTGAGTCGAAACAAAAAATTAAATTTTCTTTACAGCCAGGACAAGCGACTCATTAGAACAAAGCTCAATTAAAAGACGCGGCTGACCAATGCCCGCTTTCTATTATAAAGGTCTCTTAATTTCAAACTTTTTCTCAATTTTTAACGGGTGATAAGACAGTTTTGATTTTCTAAGGCCGGCGATGCCAATGTCCTGTTCGAGGTTAATATATTTATAGGAGGAGAAGCTGTCTGAACAAGCTTTTTGCAGGCTGAATTGTGAGAGCCCTGCAGTATTTGGGTCGCAGTAATGGAAATGCAGGTCTATTGTATCGTTATTTAATTTACTGCCGATATAAAAACTTTTAATCTCTTCTTTAATAAGTATCGCTCCGCCAGCCAATTTAAGCTCATTAAAATTGTCAAATGCTGAATCTAAAGCTGATTTTTGGGCAACATAAGCCATTTTTGAAAAAGACCTTGAATCCTTTTTTGATTCAAACCATTTTTCAAATAATCGGATTGCTTTATCTTTATTTTCAGCTGTGAGATTAACAAAGCCGTGGTCAGGATAGCGGCTTAAAAACTTTTTAATATGGTTTCTTTTGGCGTCAAACTTTTTCCCGCTTAATTGGGCAAGCTCGGGAATGGAATAAACATAGTCATATTGCCCGGGCAGGCAGGTTGGGTGGTATAAGTTTTTTGGCAAAGAAGAAACAAAACTTTCTGATGCGCGCGAAATCCTTTTTGTATGGCTCAAGCAAATTTTAACTGTTTCTTCAATTTTATTATGTCCCAACGGCTCTAAAAAATAAGATAGTTCATTAAGGGGATTTATCAGTACGCATAAGTTTTGATTGACCATAGTTAATTTTGGGCAGTCAAAATCCTTCCAGATGACAATGTTGGCGAGAACCAGCTCGCAAATAGTTCTTTTTATTTTTGATAAATGCTCTGCCAATATTTCCCAGTCTTTTATATCCAAATCTTTAAATTGCGGATATTCAGGAACCATATTTTTTAACCATTGCAACGCATTTTTCCGGATGGCAATCATCACATTCAAAAGCATTTTTTGCTGGAAGAAAATCCAGCGAAGAGATTTCTAAAAAACCGAATTTCTTAAAAAAATCGGGTATTGTTGTATAAATATAGATATCATTTTTAAACTTTTTAAAAATTTCAGAGAGAATAAATTCCCCATAACCTTTATTCATTTCTGCGGCAGGGACGCCAAGTGAACTTAAGAAGATATAATCTTTAAAATTTTTAACCTGGACGATCCCGACAATATTGCGGTCCTTTTCTGCAACCCAAAAACCAGCCATATCATGTCCGGAATAGAAAAGGTCAATATCTTTGAGGATTTTAAGGATTTTTTTATTGTCAGTTTTATCTGCAGGGTGGAAAGTAAGCATAATTAATGATAGCAGGCGGAAAAATGTTAAGCAAGCTTATGAAGGCAAAAGTATGGTGAATTTTGTCCCTTCGTTGACTTTACTTTCTACAGAAATGGATCCTTTGTGCTCATCAATGATTTTTTTTGTTATTGCCAGCCCGATTCCATTCCCTTGCTCCTTGGTAGTAAAAAAAGGATCAAATATCCTTAATAGCTTTTCTTGGGAAATGCCTGCTCCATTGTCTGAAACGATGATAGTAATTCCATTTGGGCTATCTTCTGTTTTAATTAATATCTCGCCGCTTTTCCCTTCCGGCATCGCCTGAATCGCGTTTGAAATAAGGTTCATAAATACTTGCAATAAGCGGTTTGGGTCGGCATTTAAAGTTTTGCTATGGTTGTATGTAGTTTTTAAGACAGTGCTATGTTTTTTCATTTCATAGCCCATGACGGCGATAGTTTTTTCAATTACTTGTTTAATGTCAGTAGGAGACGGCTGGAATTTTTGTGTCTTTGAATAATCAAGCAGTCCTCCGACAATCAATTGCATCCTTTGGATTTCAGAAGGCAGGGTTTGGCTTACCATATCCCTGAATTTTGGGTCGTCCCATTTTTCCGGCAGGATTTGGGATAGGGTGTTTAAATAAGTCAGCGGATTTTTTAATTCATGCGCAACTCCTGCGGTGGTGGATCCTATTGCCGCCAATTTTTCGGAGTGTAAAAGCTTTTCCTGATTCCTTTTTAATTCTTCAAAAATAAAAGCATACTCAATGTTTATTGCCACCTGGCTGGCTAAAGTTTTTAAAAATTCAATGTCTTCTCCCGAATACGGCGCGTCAGAATGCTTTCTGCCAAGATTAATGGTTGAAAGAAGCGTGGGCTTATTGAAATAAGCGCTGTCTGAAATACAAGGGATTATCAGCTCGGCATGGATAAGTACCATTTGCTTTTTGATAGACAAAAGCCTGTTTTTTCTTTCGGTTGTCAGGTTTTGGCTGGAGGCTAACAAGTAATCTATTTCCTCAAGATTTATTTCTGATCTTTTGTCAAAAATTTCCGTGATTAAATCCGAATCTTCAGGCATAGAAAATCCTATTAATTCCTTAACCTCTCCAATCCCGCCCCTTATGACATAGCGCCTGCTTTCGCGGTCATGCACCATAAAAGAGCTGCCGGACAATTTTAGCGATTTAGCGATTAAATAGGGGGTAATTATTGAAAACCGATTTAAGTCACTTATCGGTTTTGTTAAAACCCTGCTGTATTTCCGCAAGATATTTTGGTAATCATATCTTTCCCTAAAAAAGAGGCGGTCAACATATTTTTGTACATTATTGCGCAGGGGGTTGATTATAAAAGCAATGATCAGGGCGGCGGCTAAACCTATCCAAATTGAATTGTTGCCGCTTACATTAAGAGCCAAATAATTGCTGATAAATATTACCAAAAGGAAAACCACTGTAATAAAAGCCGTTAGGATTGAGTAAACTGCTGTTTTTTTAATTATTATTTCAATATCCATCAGGCGGAATTGAAGTATCGCGTAAGCGATAAAAGATATAAAAAGCAAAGCGGAAAAATATCCAAAAGGATACATGGGGATTTGATATTTAACTATAAAGTCTACCAAGCTTGTTGTGCCGCCCAAAAATGCTACCAAGACATAGGCGGTTTGTTGGGCCAGCAGATTGTTTTTTTCTTTTTTATATTTTTCCCAATTTTTGTATAAAAGAAAAATACCGTATGTAAAAAGAAGCACAAACATTATAAGATAAATTAAGTAAAAATGGCCGGCAACCGGATAATAGCCCCAAAAATATTTGTTTACTCCGCTATAGATATAATTTGATTGGCTTAGCGAAACAAAAAATGATCCCAGTATATATAATGAAGGCATAACCCATTTTGGCTGGCGGCTATTTATGAAAGTATTTATGAAATGATAAGCAAAGATTGGAATAAAAATAATGCCGATGAAGCCGAACCTTGCCCATTTTAAAGCAAGAACAGGATTGTCGTTGAAATAATACATTAATGCGAAAGAAACCAACCAAATACTCATGCTGACGCAAAAGCAGCTAAATACGATGTTTGTGACGAATTTCCTATTATTTAGAAAAACAAACAAGCCAATGAAGAGAATTAAAATCCCGGTCAATAAGGGCGGAACGGCAAAGTAATTCATCGCGTGAAGTATCGCACAAAAATGAATTTAAATCAAGTATAATTGCACACCAAGTTGTGCGCTGAATTTGTCGGGTAGAAAGTGTTTTAAAAAAATATAAGTATTTAGGGTTTTGGGAACCCCAGACTAAAGACTTCGACGAGCTCAGTCGAGTCGTCTGGGGAATTCCCCGCACTTCAGTGTGGGGTGATACAAAAAAAGAACACTTACAAAATATAGTTGCTAAATTGGTTTAAATATAATATCATTTACTTGTTGATTTTTCTGCCGGGATAGCTCAGGTGGTAGAGCGACGCCCTGAAAAGGCGTGCGTCCCCAGTTCGATTCTGGGTCCCGGCAAATCCCAATATTTAAAAGGATGTGAAAAATGCGAATTATTTCGATTGCACTTTTTTTCGTTTCACTCGGTTTCCAGTCCCTTGCCCGCATCAATGCTCCGGATCTGTCTGATGTCTTGAGGCGGTCAGGAAGCGTGCTCGATTACGGGTTTATAACTTTTGGTTTTTTTGCTTTTGTGCTGGCCACATTATCGGCGGCGAAGGGGTTGGAAATATTTTCCAGAGGCAAGACAAAAAAGGAAATTATCATTGATTCCGAAAAGGAAATACTAAGAGAGGCCAACAGCCAGGCATTAAAATTAAATTCAGATTTAAACGAAGAAAATAAAGCGCTAAAGGAAAAGCTTTATGAAAGATCCGCCCGCGAAGAACTGCTATTAAAGAGCGCGGAATATTATAAAAGCGAATGCGAAAAAATGACCACTGAAAAAGAGAAGCTGAATTCGGAAATCAATTGCATTAAAGCGGAATTAAACCAGCAAAATATTTTTAACCAGATAAGAGAAATGGAATCGTTTATCCAGATTGTAGAAGAAAAGAAACCCGAAGGCGCTGTTGTCTCCGCCCTTAAGGAAGAAACTAAAGAGGAAGCAGCAGCCCAGGAAACCCTGCCTGTAAGAACTATAAAAAGAAAAGACATCAAACCGCTAAAAATGGCTGTAATGGCAAAACCCGCAAAGGTTAAAAAAATAAAAAAAGTTAAAAATAAAACAAAGAAAGGAAAGAAAAAGAAAAAATGAAAAAGCTATTTGTTATCTTCGGGCTCCTGACGGTATTTGCAGTTTCGGCTTCAGCGGTATTAACCTTTTATCTGGTGGATAATTTTGATGATGGGACTTTTAGTAAATGGTTTTCCTTTGATCAAGTAAAATTATCTATTTACAACAACCCTAAAAATGATAAAAAAGATTTAGTCCTTGAATCTTGCGGGGAATATGCCCTTAATATTTCAGGGGCAACTAAAGATTGGTATGTGGGAGGGATTGGGACAAACATTAATGTGGATATCTCAAATTATTCCCGCCTCCAAATAGATGTCCTTGGAAGCCAAAGCATGGGCAAGATTAAAATTGAGTTGTACCAGGATTCTGACAACAGCGGAAGCATTGAGCAGGATCAAAATTTAGGATGGAAAGTAACAAAAGACGATATTTTTGATATTGAGGTTCCAATTTATAAAGATGGTTACAGCAGGAGCTCTGTACCCTTTTCCGCGTTTAACCTTGCCAATCCAGGTGTTGGAAGCGGCAAGTGGGGAACAGGCCCCATCCTGAGGATGCAGCTTATTTTTGTGGCCGCATCTCAAGAAGGCGCGGTTGACTGCGCGGTTGACAACATAATATTTACTAATTAATAAGAGGGGGGAAAAGGATGAAAAAATTACTTTTAGTGGTCTTGCTTTTTTCTTTAGCAGTTTTACCGGCTATTGCGTTTGAAGAAATGGATTCTGAAGGAATAAGCGTAAAAGCTGGCCCAACAGATATGACCGAAGAATTGTCTTTGGCCTGGGTTGAAGCCGCTTTGTATCCAAAGGTGGTAGAAAGAGGGAAGGAAGTTTTTATTGAGGTAAGGCTTTCATCGGCGGTAAAAGATGTAAAGCTTGCGCTTGACGCCGAAAAAGAATATATCCCTCTTTTTTCTGACGACAATAAAAATTGGAGCAGGGTCATGAAGGTTTCAGCCGACATCCCTTCCGGCCTGCATATTTCGCGAGTAATAATAACTGGAAAAAATAACAAGCAGATCCAGCGTTCGTTGGATTTTGCGATCAAAGAAGACGGCGCCATGGCAAATAAAGATATGCCTTTGACAATTTTAAACACAGCGCCGGTTGTTGAAAAGGGAGAAATAATAAGGCAGCTTTTGCCCGGCTTAAAAGTAGTAGCGCTCTATAAAGCCCCATTTTACAGGGTTCGCCTGGAAGACGGCAAAGAAGGCTGGATAGAGGCTTCTTTGGTTAAAGAGCCGGTTGAAGACCTTTATCTTTTAGGATGCCGCGCCTTCCAAAACAAGCAGTTGACTGAAGCAACTGGTTACTTTAAGCAGGTTTTCCAATATGACCCGACGCACGCAAAATCCCATTATTATATGTCAAGAATTTTCTACCGGCAGAATAAATTAGAAGCCGCAGCGGATGAAATAAAAGAAGCAATCAGAAAGGATCCGGAAGATAAAAAGGCGCAGGCAATTGCTGATATGGTTTCTGATCGATTGCTAAACAAAAAGAACTATGCGAAATTGTTTGAGCTTAACCCTCAGCTGCTTGTGCAAAAACTAAACGAAAACGCAAAGGATAAAATAAATATATATGCGAAAGTCCCCAAGAAGGCAGTCCAAAAAACTGCCGCTGTACCCATGGCTTCAAAAGAATTATTGGTTGATTCGGTTGGCATGGTTAAAGAATTAAAAACCAGTAAAGGGACAATGATCTCATCAGCAGTTAAATCTGTGCTGTCCCTTACAAAATCATTGGGAACCAAAATTCATGATGACGGATGGAAGGTTGTGGCGGCTTCAGACGGCATAAAAGTTGTTTTTGCCTGCCGGCAGGAAAGAAACGGCAAGGTCGAAAATGAAAATTTTGAATGGAAGATCGATCCTGACCGCAAAACCGCAGCACCAATCAATGAAAATGCGCGCCTTCTAATGAACCGGTGGTAAAAACTGCCGCCGTAGCTCAGTTGGTAGAGCAAGCGATTCGTAATCGCTAGGTCGCCAGTTCGATTCTGGCCGGCGGCTAGCTTGTGAGCACCCTCAAAAGAACGCCGACGTAGCTCAATGGCGGAGCAACGGTTTTGTAAACCGTAGGTTGTCGGTTCAAGTCCGACCGTCGGCTTTGAGCCGCTTATATGGGGTTTTAATATATGAGTTCTATTGTAATACTTTTTGGGGAAGAGCGGTTTCAAGTCAAGCAGGAGCTAGCGCAAATAAAAAAATCTTCCCCGTCTGCCTTGGTTGAAACCTGCGAAAGCATTTCATCTGAAGAATTGGCTGAGAAAATGGCTATCCCCTCGCTTTTTGCGCCTGAAAGGCTGATGGTTGTTGAGGGCTTTGATTTTTCAAAAGACTGCGGCGCCATCGAGCCCCTGATAAATAATTTTCCGCAAGGGCTGAAATTAGTTTTTTTATATCCAAGCAACCTTGACGGGCGGACAAAAATATTTAGGCTCCTAAAAGAAAAAGCTTCAATTATTGAACATCGCAAAATTTCAGAGTGGGAGCAAGAAAAGCTCGCGAGATGGGTAATTGAAACTTCAGGCAAATCCAATAAAAAAATTGATTTGCAAACGGCTGAATTTTTAATTGAATTAGTCGGGTTAAACATGGAAAGGCTTTATTCAGAGATAGAAAAATTGTCAGTTTATGCCGATGGCAGGGAAAAAATAACCATGGATGATATAAAAGCCCTGGTGCCAAATACCGGCTATGATGTGTTTACCTTGTCGAACGCGCTAATAAAAAAAGACAAAAAAACGGCATTCGATTCCATCCACCGGCTTTTATCCGACGGCAACAACCCGATTGAAATGATGGGGCTTATTTCTTCGCAGTTTTTAATGCTCTATAAAATAAAAATGCTCATGAAAAATAAACTTGACCCCTATAAAATCGCGCAAATTATCAGGGCTAACCCGTTTAGGGTAAAATTGTTGTCAAATGAAACCGCGAGGTTTTCCCAAGAGGAACTGGAAAACAACATAGACCTGCTTGTTAAATCCGACTTTAAGTTAAAACACGGGGCGAATCCAAAAGTTGAAATCCCTTTATTGATCGCGGAGCTAATTAGTGAAAAGAGATAGGATAATTCTCGCGGTCTTTTTTATTTTGGCCTCCATGATATTTATCCGATTATTTGAAATGCAGGTAATCCATTATAAATTTTACCGCGGAAAGGCCGAGCGCCAGCGGAAAAGAATCATAAATCTGGCGGCTGACAGGGGAGATATTTTAGACCGCAACGGCAGAATACTCGCGACCTCAATTGACACGACTTCAATATATGTTAATCCCCGCGAATTTACAAATGTCAAAGAACTTTCCGCCCTTCTAAAAGAAGCGGTTGGGCCGTTTGATAAAAAGAAGCTATTCGCATGGGTAAAAAGAAAAATTGACCCATCGTTAGGCAGGATAATTGAAGAAAAAAAACTGAAAGGCGTTTATTTTTTAAACGAAAAAAAGCGCGTTTATCCCAAGGGGCACTTTGCTTCCCAGTTAATCGGATTTGTGGGGATAGACAATGAAGGACTTTCGGGAATTGAGCTTTCTTGTGACAGGTATCTTAAAGGGGTGGAGGGGAGAATTGTCACAGAAAGCGATCCGATGGGATATGAGCTTTTATCGGTAAAAGATAAAAATGTTTTAGAAGCGGCTCCGGGATCCAATCTCACTTTAACTATTGATGAAACAATCCAATATTACGCGGAAAGGGAAATTGAAAAGGCGGTAAAAAATTATAATGCCGTTTCAGGGTTGGCGCTGGTAATGGACGCAAAAACCGGAGAAATTCTCGCGCTTGCCGGAAAGCCCGACTTTGATCCCAACGAATATTCTAAATTTGATCCTATGAGATGGAAATCATCCGTGATTGATGCTTATGAACCAGGCTCGACTTTTAAAGTAATAACCGCGGCGGCGGGGCTGGATGAGGGAGTTATTAATCTTGAAACCAAGCTGAATGCTTTGGACTCGCTGACCATTGGCGGAAAAGTGATTAAGAATTCGCATGATATCAATTGGAAGGGAAAATTTATTTCGGTTTCTTGGATGCTTGAGCAGTCAATTAATACCGGAGCCGCCCAGATAAGCATAAAATTGGGCCCGGATAAATTTTATAAAAAGATCAAGGATTTCGGTTTTGGAGAACCTACGCTTATTGGCTTGCAGGGAGAATCGCGGGGACTGCTTAGAGAGCCAAAAGATTGGTATAAGCCGGATATCGCGATGATAGCATTTGGCCAGAGCATTGCTGTTACTCCTCTGCAAATGGTTTCTGCGTTTTCCGGGATCGCTAATGATGGAAAAAGGGTTAGGCCGTTCCTGATTAAAAAAATAGAAAGCCAGGATCTTTCAACTTTAAAAACTTTTACTGCCGAAGAATTAAATCGCGCGATATCCAAAAAAACCGCCCAGGATATGATAAAACTTTTGGAAAATGTGGTATTGCTTGGCTCCGGAAGAAAAACAAAAATGAGCGATTATAGGGTTGGGGGGAAAACCGGCACCGCGCAAAAAGCGGGGCAGGGCGGGTATTTAAAAGGAAGATATATTGCCTCATTTATTGGCATTGCTCCATTATCTGACCCAAAACTCATAGCCATGGTTATTGTGAATGAGCCAAGAGGATGTATTTGGGGTGAAACGGTGGCGGGGCCGACTTTTAAAAATATAGTAGAAGCATCCCTTAGATATTTAAATGTGCCTCCGGATATGGTAAAATCAGCCAATAAACCATGAAAAAGCGGATATTATCTGGCATCCAGCCTTCGGGAAAAGCGCATCTTGGGAATTTAATTGGAGCAATAGAAAATTGGGTTAAACTGCAGGATGAATACGACTGTTATTTTTTTATTGCCGACCTGCACGCGCTTACTACCGGCTATGAAAAGCCCAAAAAATTAAAAGAAGATATTGAGGAACTAACCATTGATCTTTTGGCGGCTGGATTGGATCCAGAAAAATGCACTATTTTTAAGCAGTCGGATATTGCCGAGCACAGCGAATTGCACCTTCTTTTTTCCATGATTACGCCTTTGCCTTGGCTTGAAAGGGTTCCAACTTACAAAAGCAAAATTAATGAGCTTAAAGAAAAAGATTTGAGCACCTACGGCTTTTTGGGATATCCAGTGCTCCAAGCCGCGGACATATTAATTTATAAAGCTGATTTTGTCCCGGTGGGAGAGGATCAACTGCCCCATATAGAGCTGACGAGGGAGATTGCCCGCAGGTTTAATTATTTTTACGGCGAAACCTTTGTCTTGCCAAAGGATTTATTGACTTCGGTTCCGGTGTTGCCGGGTATTGACGGCAGAAAAATGAGCAAGAGCTACGGCAATACTATTGCCCTTTCCGACTCAAAAGATGAAATAATAAAAAAAGTAAATCAGATGATAACCGATCCTGCCCGCGTAAAAAAAGAAGACAATGGGCACCCTGATGTTTGCACGGTTTTTTCGTACCATAAAGTTTTTAACAAAGAAAAAATCAGCGCTATTGAAAAGGAATGCAAAGCCGCCAGCAGGGGATGCGTGGCCTGCAAAAAAGAATTTGTTGAGCTCCTTCTTGCGTATTTGGCTCCAATACAAGCGAGACGGGCTGAAATAATAAAGCAAAAATCAATTATAAAAATACTTGATTCGGGCTGTGGTAAAGCAAGAGTAATTGCCGCAAAAACGCTAAATGAAGCAAAGCTCGCGATGGGGCTTTAAGGGCCGTTTGACCTTTTAATAGACGCGGTTAAAGAAATGAAAGTTAATATTTTTGAAATTTCTTTGACTGAAATAACTTCCGCTTATTTTGAACACATGAAAAAATTATTGGAAATAGACCTTAGCTCCGCTTCTGAATTTCTGGTTATGGCGGCTTATCTTTTGGAAATGAAAAGCAAAAAGCTTCTTCCCCAGCCTGAAGAAATTGAATTAAGGCGGGAAGAAGAAGAGGTGGAGGCCGACTTGGCGAAGCATTTGGCGGAGTATAATATTTTTAAGGAAGCCGCGGAACACTTAAAAAGGCAAAAAGAAAAATTTTCAAGGATTTACTCTCGCTACCATAAAGAACATCATCCAACCCATGAAAAAGCGGATTTCCTGCTGACTGATGTTAATTTAAACGACCTGGTGACGGCATTTCAAAAAGTGTATAATATTTTTGCGGAAGAAGAAAAAACAAAACCGATTATTTTGGATGAGGTTTCGCTTACGCAGAGAGTAGAAGAAATAGTCGAGATTATCCGCGGGGCTGGCGGCGAAGTGGAATTTGAAAAATTGTTTATACGCCGGACAAGGATGGAAGTGGTGGTAACCTTTTTAGCGGTGTTGGAGCTATGCCGGCAAAAAAGAATCAGAGTTGCACAGGAGGGGAGATTTAGTGGAATTAACCTTAGATTTGCAAAAGCTTAATAAGGCGATAGAAGCCCTGCTTTTTGTGGCAAAGAAGCCCTTAACTATCCAGGATATCCAAAGGATTACTGGGGCTGGCGAAGAAGCGGCGCAGGAAGCATTAAATTTGCTTTTGCAAAAACATAACGAAGAAAGCGGATTGAAAATATTAAAAGTTGCCCATGGTTTTATAATGGGCACCGACCCTGAGTGCGCGGATTTTATTGATAAATTGGTAAATGTAAAAATTGAAACAACATTGTCCCCGCAAGCGCTTGAAACACTGGCAATAATTGCCTACAAACAGCCGATCACAAGGCTTGAAATAGAATCTATCAGGGGGGTTTTTAGCGACGGGGTAATTGAAACCCTGCTGGCAAAAAACCTTATCGAAGAGCGCGGGCGCAGCAAGGCTCTTGGCCGGCCAATACTTTACGGCACCACAGTTGATTTTTTAAAGCATTTTGGGCTGAAAGATACTTCAGAGCTTCCAAATATCACCGGATGAGCACAACCTACTTGTCAGAAATCTTTGCCTCTTTCCAGGGTGAAGGGTTGTATGTTGGCGAGTACCAGATATTTTTAAGGTTTGCCGGATGTAATTTATCCTGCAAATATTGCGATTCGCCGCAGGCGCTTGAAATCCCTAAAACATTTAAAGACCACAATAAACAAATCCAAAATAATCCTATTGGGGTGAGAAATTTGCTTGAGATTGTTTCGGATTGTAAAAAAGGCAAAAACTATATTCACTCGGTTTCGATAACCGGAGGAGAACCTTTACTGCAAGTTGATTTTTTAAAGAACTTTTTGCCTGAATTGAAGAAAGCGGGAAATAAAATATACCTAGAAACCAATGGTACTTTTCCAAGCCGGCTTGAAGAAATTATTGAATCAGTTGATATCGTGGCGCTTGATTTTAAATTGCCTTCTTCAACCGGATTAGCTCCGCTTTGGGTTGAACATAAAAAAGCCCTTGAAATAGCTTACGCAAAAGAAGTATTTGTTAAAATGGTTGTGACAAGAGAAACCTTAGCAAAAGAAATAGACGAGGCGGCTTCAATTATTTCCTCGATCGACAGTGAAATAAAAACAATCATCCAGCCGGTAACTCCCTTTGGGACGGTAAAACATCGGCCGACGCCGGAAGAAATATTGAGTTATTTTTTGGTTGCAAAGAGAAAGCTGAAAAATGTGCGCGTAATACCGCAAATGCACAAGATTTTAGGAATGGCTTAGTCTATTAACTGCGTGTCCAAGCCAAACGATCATTTTTTCATTTTCTTTATTATGGGATAATTTTTGCATTGATTGCAGGAGTTCCAATTTATATCTTGCGGCGTCAAGAGCCAGGGTTTCAAGTTTTTGATGAATCCACTTAATATCCATATTCGGCAGTTCAATGTTAAGCGAGATAATCTTTTCGGTTAAATATTTAATATCTTTTGTATATTTCATGAATTCTCCGCTTGAATTTGAAAAAACCCTTTTAAGATGAAAATCCTTTAGCATAGAAATAATTTTTAAAAAAGCAATCTGCTTGGCGGAGATTTCTATTTGCTCGATTTCTTGAGCCAATATCCCGGCCTCAATAAGCTCATCTTTAACGGCAAAAATCCTCAAGTTAATTACAACTGATTTGATTATAGAAGATTCAAGATGGCTGGCAATGGTTAATATCTTAAGCTCTTCAAGTAAAAGCATTTGGTTCAGCTCAGGTTCTGAAAGATCAGATGCAAGGATAAATTGCCCGCGGCTGTTGATCTTTATTTTATCCAATTTCCAGGAGGATAAGTCGATTTTAAGCTCTTTTGCCACTTGAGTAAGCTCGTCTAAATCGGGGTGGAGCACAAACTTTAAAATCCCTTTTAATATATTGTCATGCCATTCAAAGATAAAGCCTAACCATCCTTTATCGCTAACGGGTATAATCCGCGAGCTAAAAGATCTGATCAAATTATTCTTATTCCGTTTACTTTTGTGTTTGGAATTTTTATTGTGCTCATTGATGTTTTCTAAAGGATCAGTGCAGCTCAACCTGCTGATGATCTTATTGATTTGCTCCATATTGACCTTAACATCTTTTAGGCCAATTTTCTCGGTTTTTATCTCTTTTTCAAGCCCGGTTGCAATCATTGCAGAAGACGCGGCCATCGCTTCATACATAGATGACGGGTTATTTTGTATATTACTGACCATATATATATAATCGTAATAACTAAGGTTAAAATTGCGCTTGACTCAAAAGGTGCTTTTTGCCATAATCAGCGGCAAGACGATGAATAGGAGGTGAATTATGGCGGAAGTTAAAGGATATTGCGTTAAATGTAAAAAGAAAAGGGAAATGAAAAACCCAAAAGCAATTGTTATGAAGAACAAGAGGAAAGCGACCAAAGGCGAGTGCCCGGAATGCGGAACCAAAATGTTTAGGATCGGCGGGTAATCTTTTATTAGCTAGCTAATAAGGCCGTTTAAGGAAAGTATAATCCTTTCCAGAAGCGGCCTTTTTTGTTATAATTTAATTCCTTATGCCTCACAATTTTGTGCACCTTCATACCCATTCTGAATTCAGCCTGCTTGACGGAATGAGCCGGGTTGAAGATATTATTAAAAGAACCAAAGACCTTGGCATGAAAGCAGTGGCGCTGACAGACCATGGCAATATGTACGCGGAAGTAAAATTTTTCTTAAAAGCGAAAGAACATGGCATAAAGCCGATTTTAGGCTGTGAAGTGTATTTGGCGCACCGTTCGCGCCTTGATAAAGAAACAAGGGAGGACAGGTCTCCTTACCATTTGACCTTGCTGGCAAAAAATAATGAAGGATACCGCAATCTATTAAAGCTTGTATCGTTGGCGTCAATTGAAGGGTTTTACCAAAAGCCAAGGATTGATAAAGAAATTCTTGAAAAATACAGCAGTGGACTGGTTGTCCTTTCCGGCTGTTTGGCCGGGGAAATACCCAAAATTCTCTTATCAGGAGAAATTAAAAAAGCGGAAGAAATAGCAAAGTGGCATAAAAACATTTTTGGCGATGATTTTTATCTTGAGATTATGGATAACGGGCTGGAGGAACAGAAAAAAATAAATCCTCAATTGATTGATTTGAGCAGGAAGTTTGAAATAAAGCTGGCCGCTACAAACGACGCCCATTACATACACAAAGAAGACGCATACGGACAGGATGTCCTCTTATGCATAGGCACAGGCAATTTCCTTGAAAAAGAAAACCGTTTAAAGTTTAGCGGGAACGAGTTTTATTTGAAATCCGCCCATGAGATGCAAAAAATATTTTCAGGGCTTGAAGAAGCGGTGACAAATACTTTGGAAATTGCGGAAAAGTGCAATGCTGAGCTTGAAATCGGCAAGCTTATACTACCGGATTTTAATGTGCCAAAAGGAGAAACCCCCGATACTTTTCTTGAAAAAAAGGTTTGGGACGGGATAGGCCAAAAGTATGGGACAGAAATTGACAACAAAGTTAAAATACCGCCCGAAATTAACGATCGGGTAAAATACGAGCTTTATACCATTGAAAAAATGGGATACGCCCCGTATTTTTTAATTGTGGAAGATTTTATCAATTACGCGAAAAGCAATAATATCCCTGTTGGTCCGGGCAGGGGATCTGCGGCGGGGAGCATAGTTTCTTACTCTCTAAATATCACCAATGTCGACCCCTTAAAATACGGATTAATCTTTGAAAGATTTTTAAATCTTGAACGAATCTCCATGCCTGATATAGATATTGATTTTTGTTTTGAAAGAAGGCAGGAAGTAATTGATTATGTTACCCGCAAATACGGCAAAGACCATGTTGCCCAGATTGTGACTTTTGGAACTATGGCGGCGCGCGGATCAATTAGGGATGTTGGCAGGGTAATGCAGATTCCTCTTGCTGAAGTTGACCGCATTGCCAAAATGATTCCATTTGGCCCCGACATGACGATTGATAAGGGGCTTGAAACAAATAAAGAATTTAAAGCGGCGTATGAAAAAGATCCAAAGGTTAAAAATCTCCTTGAAACCGCAAAAAAGATTGAAGGCTTGTCGCGCCATGCGTCGGTCCATGCCGCGGGCATAGTTATTTCCAAGCTTCCTCTTGTGGAATACGTCCCTCTTCAAAAATTAGATGAAAATGCGATTGTCACGCAGTTTGAAATGTCGGATCTGGAAAAAATCGGTCTTTTAAAGATGGACTTTTTAGGGTTGCGGACGCTTACCATGCTTTTAGGCGCGGTAAACATTATTAAGCATACAAGAGGGATAGATATTGATTTAAACAAAATTCCATTGGATGATCAAAAAACATTTTCATTATTTAGGTCTGCTGAAACGGCAGGAATATTCCAGCTTGAATCGCGCGGCATGCGGGGGCTGATAAAAGACCTTCAGCCCGACAGCTTTGAAGAAATTGTCGCCCTTTTAGCCCTATACCGCCCGGGCCCGCTTGAATCGGGGATGGTTGAGGATTATGTCAAAAGAAAACATAAAAAGGTAGAAGTGCGGTATGAGCTGGCTGAGCTTAAGCCGATCCTGCATGAAACTTATGGTGTAATTCTTTATCAAGAGCAAGTGATGGAAATAGCCAGTAAAATCGCGGGCTTTACCATGGGACAAGCTGATGTTTTGCGTTCTGCCATGGGCAAAAAGAAAGTTAAAGAAATGGCTGAGCAGAAGGAGCGGTTTATTGAGGGAGCGGTTAAAAGAGGGGTTTCAAAGCATAAAGCGGCCGAGCTCTTCAACCTTTGCGCAAAATTTGCCGGCTACGGCTTTAATAAATCGCATTCAACTTCTTACGCATTTATCTCATATCAAACAGCGTATCTTAAAGCCAATTATCCCAAAGAATTTATGGCCGCGCTTTTAACCTCAGTTATGGGAAACACCGATAAGATTACCATGTATATTGCCGATTCCCAAAGGATGGGGCATAAGGTTTTGCCGCCGGATGTTAACCAGAGCTATAAGAATTTTACCGTAGTTGAAGATGGAGTCCGGTTTGGGCTGACTGCGGTAAAAAATGTGGGGGTGGGGGCGATAGATTCAATAATTGAAGCGCGCCGTAAGGATGGGGCGTTTAAATCTTTAATGGATTTTTGCCTACGGATTGATACTCGCGCGTGCAATAAAAAAGTAATAGAAAGCCTGATTAAATCTGGAGCGCTTGATTCGTTTGGCAAAAGCAGGGCATATTTGCTGGCAGTTTTTGAAAAAATATTAGACCGCGCGAATATTGAGCAAAAAGAAAAAGCAAACGGGCAGAGCGCGCTATTTGATTTTTCGCCCCAGGCCATGCCGTCTTATCGGCCTGATGCGGATTTTGAAAATATTGAAGTCCCCGATATTTCGCCAAAAGAACTTCTTAAAATGGAAAAAGAACTACTGGGCTTATATATTTCAATGCCTGTGCCGAAAAATAAACACAAAAAAGGGCGATTTGATGATGCTTGCAAACCTTGAAGACCTTACCGGATCAATTCCGCTTGTTGTTTTTCCAAAAGCTTATGACAAATTTCAGTCGTGCCTGATTGAAGACTCGGTTGTAATAATAAAAGGCCGGCTCAATAGGGACGCCAGGACAGATGAATTTAATATTATGGTAGACAGCGTTGAGCCCCTGGCGGAGCTAGAAAAAGTGCGGTCGCTGGTGATTGAGATAATTGACATCAAGGAAAAGACGGTACTTGAAAGGTTAAAAGAAATACTTTTGTTTTTTAAAGGGGACGAACCTGTGGTAATATATTATGAAAGCAAGTTAATATCAAGTAAATACCGGGCAGATATAAATCCTGAATTAGTAGCCCAAATTGAAGAGCTTTTGGGTACAGGTGCGGTAAGGGTGGATTTTAAACATGTTAAAAGGGGATGAATTATGCTAAAGTTTGACGAAAAAGGATTGATACCTGTTATTGTGCAGGACTACAAGGATAGCGTGGTTTTAATGCTGGCTTACATGAATGAAGAATCATATAAAAAAACGCTTGAGACAAAAGAAATGTGGTATTGGAGCCGATCGCGCAAGGAGCTTTGGCACAAAGGCGACACCTCCGGCCACATCCAAAAAGTAAAAGAGCTTTTTTATGACTGCGACGCGGATACCCTGCTGGCAAAAGTTGAGCAGGTGGGAAACATTGCCTGCCATACGGGCAATAGAAGCTGTTTCTTTAATAAGATTATTTAAATGAACTCAGATAAGATAATCATAAAAGGCGCTAGAGAACATAACTTAAAAAATGTAAACCTTGAAATTCCCAGGAATAAGCTGATTGTTTTTACCGGAATTTCAGGGTCGGGCAAATCTTCTTTGGCGTTTGATACAATTTATGCTGAAGGGCAGAGAAGATATGTTGAATCTTTGTCTGCCTATGCCCGCCAATTTCTCGAACAGATGCAAAAACCGGATGTTGACCAGATAGAAGGATTATCTCCCGCAATATCAATTGACCAAAAAGCTCCGTCAAGAAACCCAAGATCAACCGTTGGAACTGTCACAGAAATTTATGATTATATGCGTCTGCTATTCGCAAGCATTGGCATTCCCCATTGCCCCAAATGCCATAAAGCGATAGCAAAGCAAACGCCGGAACAGATTGTTGACCAGATTTTTTACCTGCCGAAAGGAGAAAGAATATCTATCCTTTCGCCTGTAATCAGGGGAAGAAAAGGTGAGTATAAAGACCTTTTTTCTGATATCCAAAAAGACGGGTTTATCCGAGTCAGGATTGACGGCAAAACCTATGAATTGCCGGATGTTCCCGTATTAGACAAAAAGAAAAAGCATAATATTGACATAATTGTTGACCGCATAATTTTAAAAGATGAATCACGCAGGAGATTAGTTGAATCAGTTGAAACCGCCTTAAGGTTTGGAAACGGCTTATTGATTGTAAGCCGGGGTGAAGGAAAGAAAACTAAAGAGGATTTATACTCTGAAAAATTTACCTGCCCGTCATGCAATATAAGCCTTGATGAAATAACTCCCAGGATTTTTTCTTTTAATACTCCTTATGGTGCCTGTCCTGACTGCAGCGGGCTTGGGGACAAGCTTGAATTTGATCCCGACCTGGTCATTCCCAATAAAAATTTGACTCTTTCAGATGGCGCAATCAGCCCCTGGGGAGAATCAGCGTCATATTATTTGACAAAGCTTGAGGCTCTGGGAGAGGCATATGGCTTTGATATGAAAACGCCTATAAATAAACTAAACAAGGAACAGGTAAATTCTATCCTTTATGGTTCGCCAAAACCCCTAAAATTTAAACATGTCATGCAAAAGGGTTATTGGGAGTACGAGGGTGAATATGAAGGAGTGGTCAATAATCTCAAGCGAAGATACGTGGAAACAAAATCAGAGAATGTCAGGTATTGGCTTTACAGGTTTATGAGTTCCATCCCCTGCAGTACCTGCAAAGGATTAAGATTGCGCCCCGAAAGCTTGGCGGTGACAATTGGCGGCAAATCAATCGCTGAAGTATCACACCTTTCGATAAAACAGGCCTTGCTGTTTATTGAATTTCTCAAATTGTCTGAAAAACATCAATTTATCGCGAAGCAAATTTTAAAAGAAATCAAACAGCGCTTAAAGTTTTTAATTGATGTTGGGCTTGATTATGTGACGATTGACCGCCAGTCAAGCACCTTATCGGGCGGCGAGGCGCAAAGGACAAGGTTGGCGACGCAAATTGGTTCCGGCTTGGTAGGAGTGCTCTACATCCTTGATGAGCCGTCAATCGGGCTCCACCAGAGAGATAACCAGCGCTTAATAGCTTCATTAAAAAACTTAAGGGATCTTGGCAATACGGTTATTATTGTTGAACATGATGAAGAAACAATGAGGGAGGCAGACTTTTTAGTTGATATAGGCCCGGGGGCTGGGGTGCATGGGGGAGAAATTATTGCCGCGGGGACAGTTGAAAATATAATTTCAGCAAAAAGATCTATTACCGGAAAATATTTGGGCGGGCAGGAAATAATCGATTATAAAAAAGAAAAAAGAAAAGGAAACGGACAATCGCTTGTAATTAAAGGGGCAAAGCATAATAATTTAAAAAATATTGATGTTTCATTTCCTCTGGGAGTTTTTACCTGTGTGACAGGCGTGTCAGGCTCAGGAAAAAGCTCTTTAATAAATGACATCCTCTACAAAGAGCTGGCGAAAAGGTTTTACCGCTCAATTGACAAGTCCGGCGCGCATAAAGAAATAGTTGGGCTTGAACACATTGATAAAGTTATCATTATTGACCAGAGCCCGATTGGAAGGACTCCCCGCAGCAACCCCGCCACCTACACAGGGGTTTTTGACCATATAAGAAATCTTTTCACCTTAACCCCGGAAGCTAAAACCCGCGGGTATCAGGCCGGCAGGTTTTCTTTTAATGTAAAAGGAGGAAGGTGCGAGGCCTGCCATGGGGACGGACTGGTAAAAATTGAAATGCACTTTTTACCTGATGTTTACGTCAACTGCGATGTTTGCAAGGGCAAAAGATATAACCGGGAAACTTTAGAAGTTCACTATAAAGGTAAAAATATTTATGAAGTCTTAAACTCAACAATAGAGGAAGCATTGGAACTTTTTGAAAATATTCCCCAAATCCAACGGAAACTTATTACTTTAAAGGAAGTCGGCTTGAATTATATTAAGCTTGGGCAATCGGCCACCACTCTTTCGGGCGGCGAAGCGCAAAGGGTAAAGCTGGCCACGGAGCTTGCCTTGCGCTCAACCGGAAGGACGCTTTATTTGCTGGATGAGCCGACCACTGGCCTGCATTTTGATGATATAAAAAAGCTGTTAAATGTGCTTAACCGTTTGGTCGATTCCGGAAATTCTGTTATAGTTATTGAACATAACCTTGACGTAATAAAAACCGCCGACCATATTATTGACCTGGGGCCTGGGGGAGGGGATGAAGGCGGTGAAATAGTTGCGGCGGGAACGCCTGTTGAAGTAAGCAAAATATCAAAAAGTTATACCGGAAAATATTTGAAAAAGGTTTTGTAAAATATGGAATTTATTATTTTAATCGCGGTTGTCTTATTCAGCATATCGATGCATGAGTATGCGCATGCCAAAGTGGCCGATGTTTTGGGCGATCCAACGCCGCGGCTGGCCGGCAGGTTAACATTAAATCCTCTCGCGCATCTTGACCCCATAGGTTTTCTTATGTTGGTTTTAATAAAGATCGGCTGGGCAAAACCGGTGCCGATAAATCCCTATAATTTTAAAAATCCCAGCCAGGGGATGATGCTGGTTGGTTTGGGCGGACCGGTGTCAAATTTTATCCTTGCTTGGATTTTAGCGATAATATTTAAAACAGTCCCGATAAATAATTATTTATGGGCAACAGTGCTTCAGAGCGCGATTTTTATTAATTTGGCATTGATGGTTTTTAATCTTTTGCCGATACCGCCGCTTGATGGTTCCCGGATTTATACCCAGTATCTGCCTGTTGAATGGCAGTATAATTTGGAGAAATACGGATTTTTTATCTTGATTGGTATTATTATGTTCCCTCCGACGCAGGAGATCCTATTTTTTGTAATTAACTTCTTTTATCGATTATTATTGGGCGGTTAAAACTTCTTTTAATCATTGTTTTTTTTTCTTTCTTCTTTTGCCTTGAATATTGAGCATACCGGAATATCAGGTTATCGGGACGCAGGGAATCAGACAAACAGAATATCAGGTTTTAAATCCTGATTCTCTGATACTCTGGTATCCTACCTTCTGATAATCTGATGCCCTGATATGCTCTTTCAAATAATTGTCTGACAACTTAATAGAAGATTATCCCCCAAAAGTGAAATTTGTTGATTCCCCTGACGATAAATAAAAGTGATAAATATAAGGTCAAATGGAGGGGAATAATGGCAATTAGTGTTGGCTCTGTTGCAAATATTAGAAATGCCAGATATGTTAGCGAAACACTTAAAGCACAAGCTAGAACTGCTTTGAGTAAAATGAATATTGGTAACTGTGCGGCAAATGTTTTATTAGGTGGATTTAATGATGCTCAGATTAATGCATTAATTCATTGGTTAAATGTCCCGAATCCTCTTAACACTGCAAAGCTTATTTGGCAGGAAACCAATGGAGGGCTTGAAATTGCTGTACCTGAAATATTTGGCGTGAGCGGAAAGCTCTATAGCAAAGTGACTAATGTTGATGAATTAATAAGATACATGGTAGTTTATTATAAAAGCCTCTTTGAGGAATTAGGAGAGCCGCAAAACGGGAAATATATTGTTTCAGTAAGAGAACAACAAATAATCACCAGCAAAGCTAGAGACGCCTATTTAAATGGGAAAAAACCTGTAGAAAGAAAAGAAAAAAACCAGGAAACAACTCCTGTCCCCAAAAAAGTAAATTGTCCTCTCCAAGTTGTGCAAAAACCGAAAATAGTAGAAGTTGAAGAGCCTCAGATCGAATTGACTTACGAGCAAAAACTAGAAGCCGCTATGATAGCGGCAAATATGGGGAAGTATTATCAACCTTTCTATGCTGTAATTAAAAATTATAGCCTGCAAAAGAAAAAAGAAATTCTTGAGCTTCTTGGCGCTTATCTTGGGATTGAAGAAAAAAATAAATTTAATGGAACAGAACTTTCTACTATATTATTTAATATGGGAGATCCTGCTTATATTTTTCTGCTTCAATTGAAAAATCGAACGAGAAGCAACTAACTATATTTGATATCTTTTTAGCCCTTCGATAATTTTAATTATCGCCTGCGCATCAATAAAACTTCCGGTGCCAACCTGTATAGCCGAGGCGCCGGCATAAAAGAACTCAACCGCATCTTCAACAGTAGTTATCCCGCCAACCCCGATTATTGGAACTTTTACCGCTTGTGCTGTTTGATATACCATTCTTATAGCAATTGGTTTTATTGCCGGGCCTGATAAGCCGCCGGTGATGTTTGCCAATTTTGGCTTTTTGGTTTTAATGTCTATTGCCATTCCCAGGACGGTGTTAATGAGAGATAAAACATCAGCTCCGCCTTTAACAGCCGCCTTTGCGATTTGAGTAATGTCTGTCACATTCGGTGTGAGCTTGACTATGAGCGGAAGCTTGGTTGATTTTCTCACAGCTTTTACCAATTTTTCAGTGGCTTTTGGGTCAATCCCAAAAGTGATGCATCCCTTTTTCACGTTGGGGCAGGAGATGTTTAATTCTAATCCTTTAACTGTGCTGTGTTTGCTTAATTGTTTGCAGATATGGACATATTCTTCTATTGTTTCACCTGCCACGTTGACAATTAACGGCACCTCAAAAAGAGAAAACATGGGAATCGTGGTTTTAATAAAAGCATCAAGCCCTTCATTTTGAAGCCCAATGCTATTAAGCATGCCGGCAGGGGTTTCACAGATGCGGGGGGGGGGATTTCCCGCTTTTGGCTTTAGTGTAACGCTTTTGCTAATAACAGCGCCGAGCTTATTGATATCAATTAATTTTGAATACTCATTTCCAAATGTCCCGGACGCGGCCATGACCGGATTTTTCATTTCAATGCCGGCGATTTTTACCATATAATTTCCTCCGCGTTAAATACCGGGCCGTCTTTGCAGGCCATTTGATAGCCGCTTTTTGTTTTTACCGCGCATCCTTTGCATGATCCAATTCCGCAAGCCATGTATGATTCCATTGAAACCTGGCATCCGATTTTTTTATGGGCTGCCATTTTTGATATTTCTTTAAGCATTGCTTTGGGTCCGCAGGCATAAATTGCCTGCCTGTTTAAATGATTTCTCAAAAGGTTGATTATTAAACCCTTTTCTCCTTTAGACCCGTCCTCGGTAGTCACAAACACATTAAATCCCAGCTTTTTAAAGTCTTCTTCACAATTTATGCTGTCGCTTCTTTTTCCGCCGATAAGGATTACAGCGTCTATTGAAGCTTTTTTCATTTCTTCGGCAAGAAAATATAATGGTGCGACGCCCATGCCCCCGGCTACCAATAAGGCGGGAGTATTTTTAATTGTAAAGCCATTGCCCAACGGGCCAAGGACGCTGATTTTTTCGCCGACTTTTCTTTTTGATAATATCTCTGTGCCAGCCCCGACAATTTCATACAATAAATCGAACGAGTTATTTTCTTTGTTTATTTTATGGATCGAAATAGGCCGCCTTAAAAGCGGGGTAATACTGGGAGAAACTTTGACATTTACGAATTGTCCGGGCTTTGAGTTGTTGGAAATAAATTGTGATTTTAGGGTTAATTTAAAATACTTATCGCTTATTTGCTTTTGGTCAAGAACAAGAGCATCTTCCTGAATCATTGCTTATATTTTACCATAAAAAAAAATAAATGGCGATAGTGATAATCATTGATTTTACATTATAGCATATGGTAAAATTGCATCTGTGACTGATAAAAGAATATCTTCTGTTGGCTCAAGGCTTGGATCGGTTGGGAGGATGGGTGCTCCAGTTCCGCCAGGGGTACCTTCAATACTTGGTCATTTTTGGGAATATACAAAAAAACAAGCCAAAAAATTCGCCCAATACCTGACTAACCCCGAAAAAGGCGAGGAGGAATTGCTAAAGGCCGTTGTGCGCGATTTTAAAAAAGAGGGCAGGGGATGATCTCAAGGCCTGAAGTTGAAGATCGAATAGTCAGGGTGCTCCGCGAGCAATTTCTCAAGCATTCAGAAGAAATTCTTCAAAGATTTAATAGGCAAATTACAAACACGGTAAATTGGTATGTTTCAACTCTTCCGTATCATATAAAAAGTTCTGAAGCGGAAGATCTTGCTTCTGAAGCAAAAATTGCTTTTGTTACTTCCTTAAAAAATTGGGATCCCAGAAAAGGGGAGCTTTGGTCATATGTTTCCCTGCGCTTAAAAGGATCCATGCAGGATTATCTCCGCAGGAAAAAGATGGATCAGATTTCAGGCATGTATGAATGGATAAACTCAGCGGCCTACGCTTATATGGCCTTTAACAAAGAAGCGATAATCGGAGACCAAGTTGACGATTTACTGCATGTTGAATCTGCTTTAAAAGTTTTAACAGATAAAGAAAAAGAAGTTGTTGAAACTTATTGCAAAAAAGATAAGACTTTTAAAGAGATTGGAGAAGAGATAGGGCTTTCTGAGTCCCAGGTTTCACGCATCTATAAAGAAGCAATTATTAAAATGCGCAAATCGGCAAAATCCTCTGAATAGCTGGTGAAATACGCGGGAGTAGCTCAGTTGGTAGAGCTTCTGCTTCCCAAGCAGAAGGTCGCGGGTTCGAGCCCCGTCTCCCGCTCTCTTATTTCGCGGCGCGGTACCCCTGCCTGCCGGCGGGCAGGCAAGTGGTAAGGGAACTGTCTGCAACCCGCCGAAGGCGGGCAAATCCGCCCCACTTGGTTAGGTTTTGAGTATAATGGTTGATTATAAACATATGGCGCGGTACCCAAGTGGTAAGGGAACTGTCTGCAAAACAGTCATTCGGCGGTTCAAATCCGCCCCGCGCCTAAATATATGTTGCGCGCTTAGCTCAGCTGGTTAGAGTACTTGCTTGACAGGCAAGGGGTCACTGGTTCGATCCCAGTAGCGCGCACCATAATTTTGCGAAGCGAAATTATGCCTTGTTACTTATTTCTTATTACTTAAATTTTCGTTTAAGCGCAAAGTTAAGAAGGAGTAAGCAGCAAGAAATAAGAAATAGGGAATAAGTAGTAAGAAAAAAGAAGTAAGAAATAAGTAGTAAGTAATAAGAAGTAAGAAGAAACCATGTTTACCGATTTTAAAGATAAAGAGATATATAAAAAAGCAAAAGAGTTATACTCGCTGGTTAATAGTTGCCTGAAAGAGAATATTCCGAAACCGTTGAAGGATCAAATTTCAAGGTCAACTATTTCTATTATTCTTAATTTCTCCGAAGGTTATGGCCGATTTACAAAAAATGATAAAAAGCATTTTTATATTACCGCGAGAGCATCTTTGAACGAAACAGCAACCTGTTTTGACCTTATTTTACTCCATTTAAATCCTGGAAATGAAACTATTGAGAAATTTAATGCACTGGTTGAAGAATTGTCTAAAATGTTCTCCGGTTTAATAAATTCACAGAAATAATTGATTAAACTGTTATAATTAATAGGCAAGGGCTTGTTCCGAGCGCAGTCGAGGAAATCCCAGTAGCGCGCATTGTTTTTTTAGTGTCATTAAGGGGGAAGAAATGAAAAAAGCGCTAGTTTGCTTAATCTTTTTAATGGCTCTCGTTTCTGTTGGGTTAGCGGCTGGAGAAGGAAGATACCAATTATGTCAGGGATATTATTCTGTTCTTACCTCGGGTAAAGACGGAACTGGCATGAATGTGGGCGGAAAGGAAGACACAAAAGACCTTTTTAAAATTGATACAGTTACGGGGAAAGTTTGGAGATATTCTGCTCACTATGATGATACTGGCGATCACTCAGTTATAAGACATTACTGGACACCTTGCCAATAACAATAAGGGGTAGGGAGAAACCAAATGTGGTAGCAGAGCATAGCGGAGAATACTTGTCTAAGAACATTTATAACTTATTATGATTAAATGAAAAGAGGAAATAACATGAAAAAGTTTATATTAATAGTCTTGGCTTGCTTTTTATTGGTTTCTGTTTCGTTTGCAAAAAGCGTAATAGTAAGGGGAAGTTTTAAAAAAAGCGGGAATTATGTGTCCCCACATTATAAGACTTCTCCCAATAAAACAAAAATTGATAATTGGTCAACTAAAGGCAATATCAATCCATCGACAGGAAAAAAAGGGACAAAAAGAATTTATTAAATGCGAACCACTCACTTGAAGAAGATGATGAGATGAAAAAAATAATAGTTGTATGTATCCTATTTCTATTCACTGTGACTTCATCATTTGCTGTGCATGTCGGTGGATACACTCGTTCAAATGGCACCTATGTTCAACCTTACGAGAGATCGGCGCCGAATAATACTGTTATAGATAATTATAACTACAAAGGGAATATTAACCCCTATACAGGAGAGGAAGGAACAAATAAATATATTCATGACCCAACAAGTGAATATTATCAGGATCCAAGTAACCCTTCTGTGGTAATTCCTGCTTCCAAGACAATTGGCGCTGGAGCATTGGGCAATGAAAACAATCAAAGCTCAACTACTAGCAATATTTATCTATTGAATGAAATGCAGGCCAAGCAAGAAATGATTTCTATAAAAAAGTATAATAAGGATATTGAAAATGCCTATTTAGTAGGACTTTTGTTGTTTGTAGTTGGCGTATCACTTGGTTATGCGGCTCACAAATAATATTTATTCTGTAGCGTCCCTTTTTAAATATATTATCCAAAAATATTTCTTAGCGAATTTAAAGCCTAATAAAAATTAATTATCACGAAACTATAGCGAAAAACCTCAAAGAGCAATGTCAGATTAAGCAAATCACTTATTCCGGACTTGCTCGAAGAGCTAAGCTCCCATTAATGATCCTTCAGGGTCTTTTATATAAGTCCCGAAAAGAACCCAAACTTTCGACAGTTCATTTAATTGCAAAAGCGTTAAAAGTGCCTATTGATAAAATAAATAGTCTCAAATAAGCAGGACTGTTTTGAATTATGATATAATTATTACACTGTGCCAGCTATGGCGCAGCAAAGGAGGGGGTTACTATGGAATGGCTAATTAGCCAAATAGTGACTATGTCCCAAACATCCTCGCTTATGAGCGTCAACTCATAGTGGACTAATAGAGGGATCCCTTTCCAGCGGATAAGAGACAAAAGGAGCAATTTAATAACCAAGTTGTGGAGTAATTCGCGGCAGTTATTTAAACTCGTGCGTTTAATTGACGTTAAACGTCCATTATGGATAATCTCTTGGCAAGAGAATTAGTTTTTATGCTTTATTGCCCCCTCAAAAGGGATAAGGTAATAATCCCGTAAATGGATGCAACTTTTGCCACCGCTTAATTTTCGAAGTTCATAGCCATGTCAGCTTATTATCTATCTGATCCCTTGCTTGCTTGTTAGTAAAGAGTTATTGATTCTCTTGCCCCGAGCCCTGAGCGACTTGTCCCGAGCGGAGCCGAGGGAAGTCGAAGGGTAGCGCGCATTCTTCTATGATTTTAGTCGAATTATTTACTGTCGGCACTTATTTTATAGAAATATTTGTTCATTGGCTGGTTTTGGTTGTAGGAGTGCTGTTTTATAAGAAGATTATTTTGAAAGATTAGCTTATCTAATAGAAATATGTTATATTTTGTAAATGCTTAGTGATTTAAAAGAAAGATTAAAATTGAGATGAAAGTTAAAATAGTTGTTTTTTTCCTTGTATTTATTATTGCAATTCAAAGTGTTGGATTGGCCTTTGGTTCGGGACTAAGCAGCTGGGGTGATATGAGCGGCGTAGGTGTTTTATTGGTTTTTGGTTTAATTCTAGATGCAATTGCTTATCCATGGCTAATTGATTCTTCTATGGGCGATAACGGATCAAAAAGTAATTACTGGGGAACTTTTTGGGGTGCATTGATTCCAAGTTGGCTTTATCTTGCATATCCTGGGAATATTGGTTTTTTTATCCCAACTTTACCCGGTTATTATTTCCCGTATTTAGGCATTAAGATTATTGGTGGGTATTTAGGACATGAATATTTATTAGTCCCAAATGACAAATCTTTAAATAATGTCAATAATTCTTTGTCATCTGCTGAAGCAATACCATCCAATAGCGAAAATATTGAGTAAAATATTCGCGAGCGTAGCGACGAGTCGAGGGGATCCCTCTACCGCGCATTGTTTTATTAAAGGAGAAAATATGCAGCTTAGGATATTTTTATTTATATTAATTTTTGCGGTTTTTTCTTTCGAGTCTGTTTTTGCAAGTAACGAATTAACGAAAAAGAGTTTTTCATGGCTTAATTTAGGGTTAGGTGGAATTGGGATAGAGAGTGCGGGTGGTGCCGCGCTAGGTTTTTCGGTGGTGGTTGATTATACCAAAAGATATAGTGATTATGCGTATTCGTTTCGTTCAATAGGAGGAGCAGCTCTTTTTAAACCTGATGAAGTTAGTGAATTCAGTTTTTTAATTAATAAAATATTTGAGTATGAAAATGTCGGTCTCCTTTTTAAAGGAAACAAAGAAATCATCTCTTTTGGGCTTGGTGCAAGTATTATTACTGGCATAAAAAGAGGCAGATATATCGGTCCTGCAAATTTGGATAATGCTACCATGGCCAGTGATTATGAAAGCACTCCTTTTGCTACATTTGGACTTCCTATTGAAGTTAAATTACTCTTGCTCACCGCAGTATATGATTTTGGATTGGATGTTATTGGGTTTGGGAATATTAATCCCGTTCAATCATTTTGGGGCTTATGCTTGTGTCTGCGCGTTGGAAAAGGGTTGTAGAATCATCCTTTACTTGTTTAACCGTGCTGCATAATTGAACTGAAGAAAATATTTTTGCCAGCTTTCATCGGTGGAATTATAAGTATTATCAAAAACAAAATAATCGGCCAAAACCTCTCTTACCCGCAATAATTCCCTTAATCGGGAAATGTTTTTCTTGTCAGAGATTGTTAAATCTAAAAGTTCCAAAGCCCTTTCAAAAGCATGCTTGC
>WPAF01000016.1 GCA_009772965.1 Candidatus Saganbacteria bacterium | reverse complement strand
AGGGCAAACATAAAAATCCAAGATGATAAAAATATTGCAACACTTGTCGCGGCAGAAACTCCTGTAGTTTCAATTTTCGGCAAATGCTGGGATTTTCATGTTAAAGAAGCATTAAAAGTGCCTCTTGAAGAAAATATTGAAATGATAAAAGATACGATCAGCTACTTAAAATCAAAAGGCCGCGAAGTTATTTTTGATGCGGAACACTTTTTTGACGGCTATAAAAATAATTCCGCTTATGCATTAAAGTGTTTGAAAGCCGCAGAAGAAGCAGATATCTTGTGCCTTTGCGATACCAACGGCGGCACCCTTTCATTTGAAGTCCAGGATATCATCAATGAAGTAAAAAAGCATGTTAAAGCGCCATTGGGAATCCATGCCCACAATGATTCCGAGTGCGCGGTATCTGTTTCTGGCATGTCGGTAAAATGCGGGGCAACCCATGTCCAGGGGACAATCAATGGATATGGCGAGCGCTGCGGCAATGCCAATCTATGTTCGATAATTCCTATCCTCAAACTAAAGATGAATATTAATTGTGTTTCCGACAAATCCTTAAACGGGTTGACTGAGCTTTCAAGGCATATTGCTGAAATTGCCAATCTTCAATTGTCAGCGCACCAGCCGTTTGTCGGAAGATCCGCATTTACCCACAAGGGTGGCATCCATGTTTCTGCTGTCCTCAAACATCCAGGGACATATGAGCATATTAAGCCGGAGCTTATCGGCAACGAAAGGCGTGTCACTATATCTGAGCTTTCCGGAATATCAAATCTTGTTTATAAAACCCAGGAATTTGGCGTTGATATTAAAAAAGATACGCCGGAAATGAAAGGTTTGATAAAAACTTTAAAAGACATGGAGCATAAAGGCTACCAGTTTGAAGAAGGAGAAGCCAGTTTTGAGCTTCTAATTAAAAGGGTTTTGGGAAAAATAAAACCATCTTTTGAATTAATTGAACTGACTACTGAAACAAAATTAACGGGGGACGGAAAAAGCAGGGTTGAAGCAAAGATAAAAGTTAAAATTAAAGGGAAAGATTACAATTCAACCGGAGCTGGCGATGGCCCGATAAATGCGTTAGATAATGCCTTAAGAAATGTCCTTGAAGAGATTTACCCAAAAATAAAAGAAGTAAAGCTTACAGATTATAAGGTCCGCGTTTTGGATTCTGAGTCCGGTACCGCCGCAAAAGTCAGGGTTATTGTTGAATCTGCTGATGAAGAAAAAACCTGGGGAACAGTTGGCGTTTCAACTAATGTCATCGAAGCCAGCTGGATTGCGCTTGTTGATTCCATTGAATATAAATTAATAAAATAGTTTTTCCGCAATTTCATACTTCTAATGCTTTCAGATATACAAATATTTTGGTATAATCATAATATGAACCAGCCAATAACCTCGAAAGTTAATGAAAAAGGGCATCTTGAAATAGGCGGCTGCGATTTAGCTGATCTAGCGGCAGAATTTGGCACGCCTTTGTATGTTCTTGATGAAGTGACGATTAGAAGCCGGTGTCGGGAATACAAAACCGCATTTAAAGGCAGGTACGACAACACATTAATAATTTATGCCTGCAAAGCATTATGCAACACCGCGGTTTTAAAATTATTAAGCGATGAAGGGATTGGCTTTGATGTTTCATCCGGCGGCGAATTGTATATTGCGAGAAAAGCCAACTGCGACTTAAAAAATATTTATTTTCACGGCAACAACAAGAGCAAAAAAGAATTGGAAGAAGCTGTTGATCTTGGAGTTGGCAGAGTTGTGGTTGATAATTTTGATGAGCTGAAAGCCTTAGATGCAATAACTCAAAAGGCCAAAAAGAAAGCCGATATCTTATTCCGAATCAATCCAGGCATTGAAGCCCATACCCATGAGTTTATCCAAACGGGGCAAATAGATTCAAAATTTGGCATAGCCAAAGAAAAAGCAATTGATGCGGTAAAATTAGCGGCAAAAATGAAATATGTAAAATTTGTCGGCTTGCACTCGCATATTGGATCGCAAATATTTGATATCAAACCTTATATTGCCCTGGTTGAATTGCTTTGCGATCTTGCCGGAAGCGTTCTTGCTGAAACCGGCATCAAATGCGAGGATATCAATATTGGCGGAGGAATTGGGATAGATTATACCGGCCAAGATAATGTTATCTCATTAGACGCGGTTGCATCGGAAATTGTTGAGGTCTTTAAAAATAAAAGCCAAAAATTAGGCGCGCCAAAATTAATACTTGAACCGGGGCGGTCAATCATTGGAACCGCGGGAGTTACGCTTTATTCAATAGGAAGCATAAAAGATATCCCAGAAATAAGAAAATATATTGCAGTTGATGGCGGGATGTCTGACAACCCAAGGCCAATCTTATACGGTGCAGTATATGATGCCTTGCTCGCAAACAAAGCAAATGCCCCAAAAACAGAAAAGGTGACGGTTGCAGGAAGATTTTGCGAATCAGGCGACAGGCTGATAAAAGATATAGAATTGCCAAAAGCAGAAATTGGCGATATCTTATGCGTTTTTTGCACGGGCGCATATAATTATTCCATGGCTTCAAATTATAACCGCGTTGGCAGGCCGGCGATGGTTCTTGTTAATAATGGCATCTCATCGCTGATTCTAAAACGCGAAGCATACGAAGATTTAATCGCAAATGATGTGGTGCTTTAATGCAGTTGAGCTGGCTGTTAAATATATTGGATATTGCGATTGTTTCGGTTTTTCTTTATTACATTGTTTTATGGCTTAGGGGCACGCAGGCCTTTAATTTAATCCGCGGATTGGTAATTCTGCTCTCTATTTATGTTGGCGCCAAGCTTATGGGGCTTCAAACAATCAATTGGCTGTTTGAAAAATTTGCCGCGGCAATACTTGTAGTATTAATAATTGTTTTCCAGCCGGAGCTTAGAAGAACTTTAGAACGATTGGGCAGGGGGATATTTTTAAAAAAATTGGGGTTTACCCCGTCTGCTTCATCCAGATTTATCCGCGAGCTGGTAAAAGCCATTGAGTGGTTTTCAGAAAACAAAGTGGGAGCTATTATCGCAATTGAAAGAAACAGCGGGTTGAGCAATTATATTGAAACCGGCACCAGGATTGACGGCATCTTAACTTCAGAAATTCTTATCTCAATTTTCCAGCACCAATCTATTATCCACGACGGCGCGGTAATAATTCAAGGCGATAGGATCTCGGCGGCTTCATGCCTGTTTCCGCTTTCTGAATCAAAGCTTTTGGATAAAAGACTGGGCACCCGCCACCGGGCGGCTGTTGGATTGACAGAAGCCTCAGATGCTCTAGTTATTGTTGTTTCTGAAACATCCGGCATGATTTCAATTGCGGAAAACGGTTATTTGACCCAAAGCGCCACCAGGGAACTGCTTGAAGAAAAAGTATTTCTTACTTATGGAGAGCAATTTCCAGAAGTAATACTGCCATGGATAAAAAAGAAAAAGTAACTCCTCTCAAAATTATTTATTCAAAAAAAACCGGAAAAAAAATATCCGCGCTGACAGCTTATGATTTTACGTTTGCCCAAATCTTAGATGAATCCGGAATTGATATTATTTTAGTGGGAGATTCGCTTGGCAATGTGATGCTTGGCTATAAAAATACTATTCCTGTGACAAACGAAGAAATGGTTATGCATGTTAAGGCAGTTTCACGCGCGGTTAATAGGGCTTTAATTGTTGCCGATATGCCTTTTGGCTCTTTTCAAAATTCAAGCGAAGCTGCCGTTTCAAACGCGGTAAAATTAATAAAAGCGGGGGCGGAGGCGGTTAAGCTGGAGGGAGCGGAATATATCAAAACAATTAAAGAAATTATCAAAGCCGGCATTCCGGTTATGGGGCATCTTGGGTTTGTCCCGCAGTCAGTAAACGCATTGGGATATAAAGTCCAGGGCAAAGAAAAACAGGACGCAAATAAAATTGTTAACGATGCCCAGGCTTTAGAAAAGGCGGGCTGTTTCGCGATCGTTTTGGAAATGATTCCCCATGATTTAGCAAAAATAATATCAAAGAAAATAAAAATTCCGACAATCGGCATTGGGGCAGGAGCCAATTGCGACGGCCAAATATTTGTGACTTACGATATGCTTGGCTTATATGGCAATCCCCCCAAATTTGTCAAAAAATACGAAGATTTCAACGCAAAAGCTAAAGCCGCGGTTAAAAAATATATTGAAGATATAAACAGCTAAATAAGCAATTTAAATGACACCCCACACTAAAGTGTGGGGAATAAAACTGGACTTTAGAATTCCCCATACTTTAGTATGGGGGTTCTTCCTAACGCCTAACAGCTAAATCAGATATTGGTCAATTTTGCTGTCTTGGACGACTTTTATTGTTTGTTTTATCGGTTTGCCGCCAATTGTTTCAAACAGAGCGCAATTTACATCTAGAATATCATTTATGCTGACAATCATATTTAACCTGATTGCCGGGATTATTTGGGATGCGAGGACATCTTGTTTTGACGGGATCGGAAGGTTTCTTTCAGGGTGCGAGTGATAAAAACCCATCACCTGGATTTTTTTCTTTTTAAAGAATTCAAAGACCGAAGAAGTCATGTAAGAGGAAATTTCAAAT
Organism: Candidatus Saganbacteria bacterium; assembly: GCA_009772965.1. Classification (GTDB taxonomy): domain Bacteria; phylum Margulisbacteria; class WOR-1; order XYC2-FULL-46-14; family WPAF01; genus WPAF01. Next base: position 28,485 of record WPAF01000016.1, on the reverse strand, counting down.
TTTTCCCTCCCTTCAAAACCGGCAAAATTATTTAACGGGAATATTCCCAATATTACATTGCCCCGCCCGCCCAAAAATCCTCCCGCCTCAAATGGAAGGTAATCAAGGCAATGCTGGACAATGGTATGGAAATGTTTTACCGTAAAAACATACATTATCCTATAAGTTTATCATAAAATTTGCTATAATTATTACGGTGATAAGTAATGAGTAAAAAATATAATATTTGCGTCCTTGGCGCTACCGGCATGGTAGGCAAGGAAATGATAAGGGTGCTTGAGCAAAGGAATTTTCCGGTTAACAAATTCCTGCCTTTAGCGTCTGAGAGGACCGCAGGTTCAAAAGTTTCTTTTTTAGGAAAAGAATATACTGTTGAGCAGGCGGAGCCGGGCTCTTTTGAGGGGATTGAAATCGGGTTGTTTTCTGCCGGGGCGAAAATATCTGAAAAACTTGCTCCAGAGGCGGCAAAAAGAAATTGTGTCGTTATTGATAACACCAGCCATTTCAGGATGGATCCGAGCGTCCCTTTAATTGTGCCGGAAGTAAACGGCCATGCGATAAAAAGCCATAAAGGCATTATTGCGAATCCTAATTGTTCAACCGCCCAGCTGGTGCTTGCCCTAAAACCTATTTATGATGAGGCCGGAATAGAAAGGCTGGTCATTTCAACTTACCAATCAGTTTCCGGGTGGGGAAAAGAAGCAATTGCCGAAATGTATGAGCAGACAAAAGCGTTGCTTGAAAATCCTCAAGCAAAAGTTGGGGTAAATTATCTGCCGAAAAGGATTGCTTTTAATGTTATCCCGCAAATAGATTCTTTTACCGATAATGGATATACTAAGGAAGAAATGAAAATGGTCAATGAAACCAGGAAAATACTTGAAGACGAATCAATAAAAATTACCGCCACAACCGTTAGGGTTCCGGTGGCCGTTGGCCATTCAGAATCAGTTAATATCCAAACAAAAAAGAAAATATCTATGGCGAAATTGCGCGAACTTCTGTCAAATTTTCCAACCGTTAAAATTATGGATGATCCGTCGAGAGGAGTTTATCCAACACCAATTGACTGTGTCGGCAAAGATGAAACCCTTATTGGCCGTATCCGCGAGGATATATCCCAGCAAAACGGGATAGAAATGTGGATTGTTTCTGACAACTTGCGGCGCGGGGCGGCGCTCAATGCCGTATTAATTGCCGAGCGGATGATTTCCGATAAGCTTCTTTAAGATATAATAAATCAGCATGAATAGTTGGGAAATTATCGTTTCCCCAAAAACATCCGGAAAAGAAAATATGAAGAGAGACCTTGCTGCTTTTAATAGCTGTGAGCGGGATCCAAATCAATCTTTCTTATATATCTATTCCTGGCGGCCAAAATGTGTTTCGCTTGGCTATTCGCAAAATATTGATGATGAAATAGACAAAGAAAAAGCCGGCAAGCTTGGATGGGATATCGTTAAACGGCCGACCGGCGGGGGCATTGTTTTTCATAATGAGTCTGAAATAACTTACAGCATAATAACTCCAATTAATAATCCGATCTTTCCAAAAGGGCTAGTTCCTTCTTATAAAAAAATATCTGAAGCTGTTGTCATCGGTCTTAAAAAAATTGGAATTACAGCTCAAATCGGCAATATTAAAAAAGAGGGTAATTCTAATAAGTTATGTTTTTCTTATCCTGCCGAGTATGAGATAATTTATCAAGATAAAAAAATTGTCGGCAGCGCGCAAAAAAGAGGCAAAAAGGCTTTGCTCCAGCAGGGCTCAATCTTTGTCAGAAATAATCATTCTTAGAAATTGTGATGAGACAATTGATGCCGTTAGTATAGAAGAAGCAATAGGAAGGGAGATTGGCTTTTCTGAGCTGAAAGATGCGCTGGTCTATGGATTTAAAAAAGGATTGGAAATTGAAAATAATTAATACCCGAAGCCTATTTATATTAGTATGGGCTTTTATTTTTGGAGTTTCTTGTCATGCTGCCACCTGGCTTGACCCTGAGTTAAAGTGGAAAACTATTGAAACGCCGCATTTTTATATCCATTACTATAAACAAATCGAACCGGCTGCCAAAAAAATGGTTCCGATAGTTGAGGAAGTTTATAATAAACTGTCGCCAATATTTCAACATACCCCTGATTATAAAACTCAAGTTGTTTTAGTGGATAATTCTGATTACACGAATGGCTTTACTACGGTAATCCCAAATCCCTCCGTGACGATTTACCTGATGGACGGAGGGTCAAACTTAAGGCCGGCAGCGTATGAAACCTGGCTAAAATATGTTTTTCTCCATGAGTATGCCCATGTTCTGCATTTAGATACAGTTGAAGGATCCGGGACATTTTTTAAAAATTTATTTGGGAGGGCGATTTTTCCAAATGCGATGATGCCGAATTTTGCTACTGAAGGTTTTGCAACATATATGGAAACGCGGCATGGGTATGGCGGTGGGAGGGGAAACGATCCCAGATATGAAGCAATGATGCGCATGGATGTCCTGGAAAATAAGGTTAAATCTATTGATAAGGCGGCAGTAAACACAATTTCCTGGCCGGGGGGGACACTGCGTTATCTTTATGGGGTGATGTTTCTCCAATACCTATCGGAAAAATATGGAGAAGAAAAATTAATGGCAATCAGCCATGAATATGGCGATTATCTTCTTCAATCATATGGATTTGACGGGATGTTTAAAGATATATATGAAAAGGACTTCAAGGAGTTGTGGCAGGAATGGCTTGATGACCTTAAACAAAAATATCAAAAACAGAAAGAAGAAGTATCTAAAGAAGGCCTGACAAGTTATAAAACATTAACCCAAAAAGGATATTATTGCTTAAAACCAAAATGGAGTGCGGATTCAAAACAGGTTTATTATATCAGCAATAACCAAGATGAATATTCGAGTATCAATTCCGTTGACAGGGACTCTTTTAAAATAAGAAAAGTTATTGAGGGTATTGTATTTGATGATTCTCTGGCAGTAAGCAAAAACAATTTGTTTTTTATAAAAGGAAATTATTACAAGAATTTCAATGTTTATAAGGATTTATTTCAAATTGATCTTATTAGCGGGAAGGAAAAAAAACTGACTAAAGGAGAAAGGATTGCCGATCCTGCAGTTAACCAAGGAATATTTGCTTATACAAAAAATTATACTGGCACAAGGGCTTTATATTTATCTGATGAAGATTTTAAAAACACTAAAATATTCAGCAGCCCTGAAGCTCAGTATTTTTCGCCGGCATTTTCACCGGATGGGACACAGGTTGCAGTTTCGAAATGGAAAACTGGCGAGCGCCAGGATATTTATTTAATTGACGTGAAATCGGGCGTTGAGAATAAAATAATTTCATTCGGATTGTCAGCAAACCCGTGCTTTTCTCCAGATGGGGAATATGTTATTTTTGATTCCGATGCTTCAGGGATCTGCAATATTTATGCGTATCATTTAAATTCAAAAAAAATATATAAAGTGACAAATGTTTTAGGCGCGGCAATGATGCCGGATGTATCGCCGGATTCAAAAAGGATTGCTTTTGTAAATTATTCATCAAACGGGCATGATATTGCGATAATGGATTATAAGCCGGGAAGCTGGAAAGCGGCTCCCAAGGACGTGCCTGACCGGCAGGCAGGAGGCAGGCAGGAAGAATTAACCGGAATAATTTCATCAGGTAAAAACAAAACTGTTGCTTTTGAAACCACAAATTATGATTATAATCCCATACAAAGCTTAATTCCTAAATTTTGGTTCCCATATTCTTACTATGACGAGAATGGCCCCCATACTTTGCTTTACACTGCCGGCATCGACGCCTTGAACCAGCATATGTTTGAGGTAAAATACGGACATGACTGGACGGCAAAACGGCCTACATTTAACATTAGCTATATAAACAACCAGTTTTTCCCCCAATTATCAGTTAGCGCTTATGATATTGCCCTGCCTTATAACTGGGATAGCAATAAAACTTATTGGGAAAGGCAATGCGGGGCAAACGCGGCTTTAGCTTTCTTGGGTAACGGGATATTTGCGGAAAATGACCGGCAAATATTTTCTTTTGGCTGTGTGGTAGAAGCATTAAGCAATATCTCAAGCCTTGAAATATTTACAAAAAAACCAAGCCTGGGGGATTTGCGGGGAGTATTTTTGAATTATAAATACTCTAGTTTGAGATCTTACGCGAATTCAATTTCTCCAGAAGACGGGATATCTCTTTCACTGAATACTTCTATTTACTTAAAAGATTTGGGAAGCAAATATGCCTTTAATCGGTATTCCGCGTCCTTTGGCAAATACTTTGGCTTGCCTTCGCATAATGTTTTAGCGTATCTTGCCAGCGCAAATTGGATCAAAGGGGAACAGCTTGAACAGGAAGGTTTTACTTGGGAGTACCAAAGAATAAAAGGATATCCGTCAAATTCTTTCCCGGGCAATAAACAAATATCCCAGCGGATTGAATACCGTTTCCCGATTTGGCTGATTGAATCAGGTTTTGGCTACGGGGCTACTTTTTTTGAAAGGCTTTGGGGAAAAGCTTTTATTGAGGCAGGAACTTCTGGATATGCAAAGTTTGAAAATTTACCGCTTAGCAAAAGCTATGGAATGGAGATTGATTTAAATACATTAAATGCTTTTGGATATGTCCCGTATACAATATCCATCGGTTATGCGAGAGGGATTGATGCATTAGGGCAGGGGGAATTGTATTATAATATCTCAATGTGAAATAATATGAAAGAAGCTTTATTTTACGAAAAATTATCAAATAACAATGTGCGTTGCGAGTTATGCCCGCGCAATTGTCAAATTCCCCCAGAGGGTGTTGGATATTGCGGAGTCAGGATAAACAAGGGCGGTACACTTTATACACTAATCTATGGGGTTGTTTCATCAATAGCCAATGATCCTATAGAGAAAAAACCTCTTTTCCATTTTCACCCTGGAACTCGGGTCCTTTCGCTTGGAACCTATGGCTGTAATATGCGTTGCGGGCATTGCCAAAATTGGCAGATTGCCCATGTTTTTTATGCCAACCAAAAAATTGACGCGCAAATTATTTCTCCTGAACAACTTATAGCATTGGCGAAAAAAGAAAATACTGCTGGGATTGCCTGGACATATAATGAACCAGTTATCTGGTTTGAATATGCGCTGGATGGGGCAAAGCTGGCGAAGCAAGCGGGACTTTATACCGTTTGGGTGACAAATGGATATATAAATATTCCCCCGCTTGATATGATTAGCCCGTATCTTGATGCTTTCCGCGTTGATATAAAGGGCTTTACTAAAGAAAGCTATTTAAAGCTAGCTAAAGTTCCCGATTTTGAGCCGATATTAAAAGCAGCTGTGCACGCAAAAAAGAATTTAAAAATGCACGTTGAATGCATAACTAATGTTGTTCCGACTATAAATGATGATGAGCCTCAGTTAAGGGCGATTGCAAAATGGATAAAAAATGATCTTGGGGCTGATACCCCCTGGCACGTCACAAGATTTTTTCCGCATCTTGATTTTTCTTATCTTGATCCTACCCCGATTGAAACACTTTTAAAAGCCCGCAATATCGGGATAGAAGAAGGATTGCAGTATGTTTATCTTGGGAATGTCTAAAGTTACCTAGTTTCTCCTTTTTAATCAAAATGATAATTATATAAAAGTCCTTCTTCCTCTTTCTTCTTTTGCCTTGACAGTTTAAGGGTATCAGAGGATCAGGCAACCAGGATGCAGAATACCAGAGTATCAGAGAATCAGGGGATAAAAATGTAAGTAAATGTGACTTCAAGGTGGGGATTTCAAATGGAGGTGAGTAGCGAAGCGGTTTGCGTGTATTTGGCGGATGTTTTGGTGGTGGCCAAAGGAAGCAAAAGCGAAGCTACGGGGGCGCTTGAAGGCACTTGATTTTTAATTAACTTTTTGATCAAGCAAAAAGTTAAAAAGAAAAAAGGTTTTAGAATTATATAGAATAGTTAGTTTTGCGTAATAATAATTATCAGACAAGATTGGCTTGAGTAATCTTCTTTTTAAAAAAAACATTATGAAATTACCTGAAATTTTCGGGGGGGATCGATAATAAAAAAGAAGATATGAACAGGGGTAAAAAGTGCGAGCCCATCAGCGAAGGAGTTAAAAAATGAATAATATTTCAATTGGGGTAATTAGTCCTAGAACTAGAGCTAGGTGTTATTCAACATCAGAACCATTTGTCAGGGGAGATCAAAAACTTTCTCTTGAAGGGCTTTACAGCCCAGAATCTATAGCAACCAGATTAAGTAATGATCTTTTGGGAAACATTAAATTAGAAAAAGCAAGAATAGGAGCAATCGCTGATGAATATCCGAGATTGCTGGAAGAGAGACTCGAAATTACTTTAAGGGTGCAGGGAAAGGTTCAAGGCGTGTTTATGAGAGGAACAATTGATTCGATCGCTGAAGCGCTGAAAATGTCAGATTATGATAAAAAACTCAATATAGAAAATTTACCAGACGGCAATACAGTTGAAGCAAGATTTGTACTTAATCCTTTTGAGCTTTTTTTACTAGAAAAATATATTAGGCCAGGCAAGGAATATACTGTTGTCTGTGCAGGTGAAGATGACCTAAAAGCCGGGAGAGCTGTTATCCATCAAGCTGATGAACGTACTCCAAGACAAATATGGAGATCATACCTCCCCTCAATAACTTCTGTATCTTGGTCTATGCTATCTAGAAAAGATAATTTAGTAACTTTAAATCAGACAGGATCATCGGACGATGAACCTTCGGTCTGGGCGATGTTTTGGCAGAACCTTGTACTTTCCGGATTTGACACCGGAGATTTTGGGGAATTCCATCCAAGCCGAGATTGTCCGAACGTTTGGAATCTCTTCCCCGGCGGCCCAGATCATGCAGCAATTATGAGAGCGCAAGAGCGTGCTATTGTACTTGGTGTAAAAATTGAGGAAGCTCCTTAAGAAGATTTAAAAATTACTTAGCCTCTCCCCACGATTCCCCAACGCCGATATCAACTTTAACCGGCACATCAAGCGGTAAAATGTTTTCCATTTCTGCTTTTACGATATTTCTTACCTGATCAATTTCATCTTTAGGGCATTCAAAAACCAACTCATCATGCACCTGCAAAATCATGTAAGACCTGCATTGCTGGGCTTTCAGCGCTTTATAAATTTTAACCATGGCGAGCTTTATCATATCTGCGGCTGTTCCCTGGACAGGCGTATTTATTGCCGTGCGTTCGGCGAAAGACTTAATGCTGAAATTTGGGTTTAAAATATCTGGTATTGGCCGGATTCTTCCCAACATTGTTTTGACGAATCCTTTATCCTTGGCTTCATTTATGGTTTTATCAATGAAATCTTTTATCCCTTTATGCCTCTCAAAATATTTATTGATGTATTGCGCGGCTTCAGTCCTTTTAATTTTTAAACTTTTAGAAAGCCCAAAGTCTGATATGCCATAAACAATCCCAAAATTGACAGTTTTCGCGGAATCGCGCGGGATCCCCAGCTCATCGGCAACTGCCTGGTGGATGTCTTCAGCTTTCTTAAATGCCTCAACCATTGCAGGGTCGTGGCTTAAGTGTGCCAGTATCCTAAGCTCAATTTGAGAATAATCAGCCGCGAGAATTAACCATCCTTTTTCCTGAGGGACAAATGCCCTGCGTGTTTTCTTGCCGAGTTCCCCTTTGGCGGGGATATTTTGTAAGTTTGGATCTGAAGAAGACAACCTTCCGGTTGCAGTAATAGTTTGATTGAATTTTGCGTGGATCCTATTTGTTTTTGGGTCGGTGAGGGTGGGGAGCACATCTATATAAGTTGATTTAAGTTTTGAAAGCTGGCGGTATTTTAACAGCTTTTCCGCGATCTCGAATTTTCCTGATAATTCCTCAAGTACCTCCGAATCGGTTGAATACCCTGTTTTCGTCTTTTTTACAATTGGAATCTTTAATTTTTCAAAAAGGACAACAGACAGTTGTTTTGGGGAGTTAAGGTTAAATGTCTCGCCGGCGATCGCGAAAATATTTCGTTCAAGGTCTTTCATCTCAGAATCAATTTCAACGGACATGGTATGCAGTTTTTCCTTATCAATAAAAACACCTGTTTCTTCAAGGGCGATCAATATTTCAAGAAGCGGCATTTCGCATTTAAAAAAAAGATCACCAAGGCCATTCTTTATTAATTCTTCATTAAATATTTTAAATAAACTAAAGGTCGCATCAGCATCGCTTCCGGCATAATCTGTGGCAAAGTCAATCGGAACCTCGCTGAAGTTGGAATATTGGGCATCTTTTCCAATCAGCTCAGACAGTTGAATCATATCTTTGCCTAAAAATTGTTTGGCGAGCGATTTGAGCGAATATTTGTTTGCGGTAGGGTCTATCAGGTATGCGGCAACCATAGTATCGAAAAGCGGCGCGTTTGCTTTAATATTATGGGTGCTTAATACTTCTATATCGTATTTTAAATTATGTCCGATTTTTAATTTATCAGATAAAAAAAGCGGGGAAAGTTTTTCTAAAACCTTAACTTTGCCAATATGCGCTATAGGGATATAGTATGCTGTTTTGGTTTCTATGGAAAAAGAAATCCCTACAATTTCTGCTTCACGAGTATTTAAGCTGGTTGTTTCAAGGTCAAAAGCAAAAGCGTCGGCGGAGGATAATATTTCAATTAATTCATCCAAAGATTTTTCATTAAGCACGGTTTTATAATCAAGCTTTGATATTTCTTCTCTTTTTCTTTCAATTTGGTTGGTTTCATTAAATTGTTCGGCGTTTTTGCCGTATTTTTTAACTAAGCTTTCAAACTCGAACAGTTTGAATAACGGAATAACTTTGTCCCAATCGGTGACTATTTTTTTTAGTTCATCTATTCCCACAGGCGCGTCTGTGGAAATGGTTCCAAGCATTTTGCTGAGATCAGCCAAATGGCGGTTGTTTTTAAGATTTTCTTTAAGAGCAGGTTTTTTTATTTTTTCAATGTTTTCGTATATCGCATCAAGCGTCCCAAATTCTTTTAGAAGTTCTATGGCGGTTTTTTCTCCGACCTTTGGCACGCCGGGGATATTATCTGACGCATCGCCTTTAAGGGCTTTGTAATCAATTAATTGTTCTGGCTTTAACCCGTCATATCTTTCCTCAACTTCTTTTGTCCCATAGAGTACTGTATCTGTTATTCCTTTGCGCGTTGTCAATAATTTTATATGCTCATTGACCAGCTGTAATGGATCAAGGTCTCCTGAAAAAATTGTTACATCATATCCTGAATTTTCCAATTTTTTCGCAAGGGTTCCAATGATATCGTCAGCTTCAAACCCGGGTGTCTCAAATATTGGGATGTTAAATGCTTCGGCAGTTTGTTTTATATATGCCATTTGATCAATTAGGGTAGGGGGTGCTTTTTGCCGGGTTGCCTTGTATTCTTTATATTCCTTATGGCGGAAAGTTGGCGCAGGAAGATCAAAAGCAATTGCTAAAAGCTCCGGCTTATCATCAAGTATTTTAAGGAGCATGGTGGTAAACCCGTAAATTGCATTTGTTGTAATTCCTGAGGATGTGCGCATGGTATCGGGCAGGGCATAAAAAGCGCGGTAAGCCAAAGAGTTGCCATCAATTAAATATGCTTTAGGCATAAATAAATGGTATCACATTAAGATTTTTCGCCTAGTTGATAACGGGTAAATCTCCTGACAACAATGTTTTCGCCGATTTTTGCGGCAATCGCGCCGAGAAGGTCTTTTATTTTTATTTTGGGATCTTTGATAAACGGCTGCTCCATTAAGCAAACAAATTCATAATATTTTTCAATTCTTCCCTCAATAATTTTTTCCAATGCTTTTTCCGGTTTTCCTTCGGTTTTAGCCTGGGAAGAAATAATTTCTTTTTCTTTGCTTAGCATTTCTTCAGATACTTCACTTTTATTGATGCAAAGCGGCGCCTGGGCGGCTATTTGCATGCCGAGATCTTTTACAAAAGCGATAAAGTCGTCATTTTTTGCGACAAAATCAGTTTCGCAATTCACTTCAACCAGTACCCCGATTTTTCCGCCTGTGTGGATGTATGATTGGACAATTCCCTGGGCGGCTGTCCTTTCAGCTCTTTTTGAAACCGAAGCCAATCCTTTTTTTCTTAAAAAATCGACTGCCTTTTCCATATCGCCGTTATTTTCGGTAAGCGCTTTTTTGCAGTCCATCATGCCGCAGCCGGTTTTTTCTCTTAATTTAACGATGGTGTCAGTTGTGATATCCGCCATCAGAAGCCAATCCTTTTTTCCTCTTCTTCAACTTTTGGCACCTTGGTGACCAATTCTGCCAGCCGTTCTTCTTCAGTTATTGCCACGGCTTCTTCCATTGTTTCGTCGCCAATTTCAATTGGGACTGCGATCTCTGGGGCTCTTTCTTCTACTGGCTTGGTTAGTTCCCGTCCGGCAAGCACGGCTTCGGCAATAATGGAAGTTAAAAGCTTTATTGATCTAATGGCATCGTCATTTGCCGGGATTGGAAATTCAACTTCATCAGGATCGCAGTTTGTATCAACTACGGCGATAATTGGAACCCCCAATTTTTTTGCTTCAGAAATGGCGGTTAATTCCTTTTTGCTGTCAATTATAAATATAACAGCCGGCAAACTGGACATATTTCTTATTCCGCCCAGCCCTCGGATCAGCTTGGAGTGTTCTCTTTTAAGATTTGCGACTTCTTTCTTGGGAAGTTTTTCAAACAACCCGTTTGCTTCCATTTTTTCAATATCTTCCATCCGCTTTTTACTTTTAAGGAGGGTTTTAAAGTTTGTCAGCGTTCCGCCAAGCCACCTGTCCCTTACGTAAAACATGCCGCATCTTTTTGCTTCTTCCTCAACCGCGTCCTGAGCCTGTTTTTTTGTTCCGACAAAAAGCACAGTCCCGTTTTGGGAAACCGCATTTCTTACATAATCAAAAGCTTTTTCAATCAATGGGATGGTTTTATGGAGATCTATCACATGGATGCTGTTCCTTGATGAGTAGATGTACTTTCCCATTTTTGGGTTCCATTTTTTGCTTTGGTGCCCAAAATGCACCCCTGCTTCCAGCAATTCCTTCATTGTAACAACTGACATACTTACTCCTTCCTTGATTTCATATAGATTTCAACAACAAGTTAAAATTTTATCATAAAATATGCTAAAATGCAACGTTCAAAAACCCACAATTGTTCTCCAGGGGCGCATTCCCGACCCTCATGGGGCAGAGCTGATTTAGGAGAAGTTGTCTATGGTAATGCCTTTTTTTATGCTAGAATTTGTTAGCGAGGTAAATACGATGAAAAATAATGATGTAAGGTGGATACAACGATTCGCGAATTATCAAAAAGCGCTTAAGCGGCTTTCAAAATTTATAGAAAAAGGAGAATTAAATGAGCTTGAAGAGCAGGGGCTTATACAGTCTTTTGAATACACCCACGAATTAGCCTGGAACACTTTAAAAGACTTCTTAGAAAGCCGCGGAAATGAAAAAATATATGGATCAAAAGACGCAACCCGAAAAGCATTTAAATTGAATTTAATTGAAGGCGGAGAAACCTGGATGGATATGATCCAGAGCCGCAATGAAACTTCCCATACCTATAATAACGAGGTGTCCAAGAAAATTGCTAATAACATTATTGGCAGATATTATCCAGAATTTGTCGAATTGGAAACAAAGTTAAAGGACTTGGTAAATAAAGAAAACAAATGAAGTATGGATTAAAAGAAGAAACTATTAATAAAATAAATAACATTTTTGCCCAATATTCCCAGGTAGAAGAAGCCATCTTGTACGGATCACGCGCGAAAGGTGATTTTAAAAAAGGTTCAGATATCGATATTACTCTAAAAGGCAAAAAACTAGACCTTTCGCTGGTTAATAAGATAAGTATTGAAATTGATGATCTGCTATTGCCATACTCCTTTGACCTCTCAATCCTGGATCAAATAAGCAGTTTAGATCTGCTTGATCACATTAAAAGAAGAGGGATAGTATTTTATTCCTCAAAAAAGTGAATTTATTATGAAGTATATTAAAATTGGGAAAAACGGCACAATAACTTTGCTGTCCCCTTTTCGTCCAACTGAATTTGCGGAAAGAGCGCCGAGTAAAGGGCTGTCTATCCAACAAATCAACAAAGAAGTTCATGCCATGAGGAAAGAAAAAAAAGTGGCTGAAATCAGAGTTGTTTTTGATACTAAGTGCCTGTAATGACTATCTCCCAAAATATTGCAAAAGTGCGCGAAAAGGCCGGTCTGGCGCGGATTATTGCGGTTACGAAAAATGTTGAAATACCAAAAATATTTGAAGCGATTGAAGCTGGAATAACTGATGTGGGGGAAAACAAAGTTCAAGAAGCAGCCGGAAAATACGATGCAATTAAGTCAAAATATCCGCAAATAAAATGGCACCTGATAGGGCATCTGCAAACTAACAAAGTAAAAGCCGCATTGAAAATATTTGATGTTATCCAATCAGTTGATTCGATTGGTCTTGCGACGGAGATAAATAAAAGAGCAGAGAAAGAAATAGAAATATTTATTGAAGTAAATACATCGCAGGAAACATCAAAATTCGGAATAAAACCAGAATTAACAGTTGATTTAGTTAAAGAAATATCTAAATTGTCGAACTTGAGAATAACTGGCTTGATGACCATGGGGCCGTTGACTGATGACGCGGAAAAAATAAAAGCGTCTTTTAAGAAACTGCGCGAATTAAGAGATAATCTGCAATTGTCGGGGTATGTGGAGATAAAACATTTAAGCATGGGCATGAGCGATGATTATTCTTTTGCAATTGAAGAAGGTTCTGATATAATAAGGGTCGGCCGAGCAATTTTTACTACGGAGGCGTAAATATGGAAGGTCTTTTTAAGCGGGCAAAGGCTTTTATCGGGTTGGAAGAAGGGGAAGAATACGAGTCCCAGGGAGTAAAGCAGATGGAAATAACTTCTGTTTTAAGGGGCGGCAAAAAGGAAAGTAAAAATGGCGAAACGGCCTCTGATATCATGGTTTATGAGCCGAAGGTTTATGAGGATTCGCTAAATATTTCCGCAAGTTTGCGCCGCGGAAATCCTGTTATTGTCAATTTAAAGCATTTAGATTCAACCGAAGGCACCCGTTTGATTGATTTTGTCTGCGGGACAGCTTATGCGATTGACGGGCATATGATGAAAATCGGGGAAACAATATTTTTATTTACTTCAAGAGAAGTAAATATCATTGATGCTGAGGGAAAGTTGTCCATGGAAGAGGAGATAAATTCGGTTGAAGAAAAAAGAGAACCTTTCTTTTCGCGCCGATAAAATTGCCATAATCGGTGGCGGCCGAATGTGTGAAGCATTATTAAGAGGCCTTGTAAAAAAACAAATTATTGTTTCAGACATCCAAAAAATCCGCCGTGATTATATCAAGAAAAATTTTCAAGCAGGGGTTACTAATAGTAACCAACAAGCGGTTGATTTTGGAGATGTAATTATTTTTGCGGTAAAACCCCAGGCAATGAAAGAAGCGGTAAAAGATTTAAAAATCAAACAAGAAAAGTTGATAATTTCAATTGCGGCCGGGATCCCAATTTCATACTTAAAGAACAATTTTAAAAACAATCCTATAATAAGGGCAATGCCGAATAATCCTGCTTTAATCGGAGAGGGTATTACGGCAATATCTTATGGAGAAAAAGTAAAAGAAGCGGACAAGAAGAAAGCCCTGGGGATATTAAAATTAATCGGGGATGTTGTTGAAATTGATGAAAGATATCTGGATGCGGTTACGGGATTGTCAGGGTCGGGGCCTGCCTTTTTATATCTTTTTGCGGAAGGAATGATTGAGGCGGGGGAGGCGGTTGGGATAAAAAGAGAAGCGGCTTATAAGCTTGCTGTCCAAACAGTATACGGCGCCGCTAAAACCCTTTTATCAGCAGGGAAAAACCCCAAGGAGTTAATTGAGATGGTTTCTTCCCCGGGAGGGACTACCCTTCGCGGCTTGGATGTGTTATATAAAAAAGAATTTAAAACCATTATTAGCGAGGCGGTAAAATCTGCGGCAAACCGCGCAAAAGAACTTAGCCAAGAATTGACTTAAGAAAATGGATTTTTTAATATTTTTAATTAATATTTTGTTTGGAGTTTTTTATTTGCTCATATTAATAAGGGCAATGCTCCCATTTGTCCCGCACAATCGCGAACATTTGAAATTGATTTATGAAATTACTGACCTGGTTATGATCCCTATCCGCCAGGGACTGCCGCCCAACAAATTAGGGTTTGACGCGTCGCCGTTTATTTTAATTTTTGTGTTTGCTATCATACAAAGACTGATAATATATTTACTTGGAGGATTTCAATGAATGTTTTGATGGTGGGGACTATCGCGCTTGATACCGTTGAAACGCCCTTTGGGACAAAAACCGATATTCTTGGCGGATCTTCCGCCCACGCGGCGGTTGCGGCCGGATTTTTTACTAAAATTAGCATTGTTGCCCCTGTTGGAGAAGACTTCCCCCAAGAATATCTCGATCTTTTAGGAAGGCATAATATTGATACTTCTAAATTGGTCAAGCTTAATGGGAAAACATTCCGCTGGAGCGGCTATTACGAATTTGACATGAACCAAGCCCATACAAAAGAAACCCAGTTAAATGTTTTAACCGAATTCAATCCCCAGCTTGATGCTGAATCAAGAAAAGCGGAATATGTTTTTTTGGCGAATTTAGATCCGGATATCCAATTGAAAATTTTAGACCAGCTTGAAAGCCCAAAACTAGTCGCGGCGGATACTATGGACTTTTGGATAAAAAGCAAACGCAAAGCGCTTTTTGAAGTTATTAAAAGAGTGGATTACATGCTCATAAATGAGGGAGAAGTGCGAATGCTGATGGAAACTCCAAACATTCCGCTTGCGGCAAGAAGATTGTTGAAATTAGGGGCGAAAGCGGTTATTATTAAGAAAGGCGAGCATGGCGCCTTGCTGTTTAAAGACGACGACCATTTTTCTGTGCCTTCATATCCGCAGGAAATGTTTAAAGATCCAACAGGAGCCGGCGATTCTTTTGCCGGCGGTTTTATTGGCTACCTGGCAAAAACTGATGATATAAGCGATGGCGGCGTCAGGAAAGCATTAATAATAGGTTCAGTTATGGCTTCTTTTAACATTGAAGACTTCAGCATGGATAGGATGAAAATTTTAAAAAAGCATGAGATTATTGATCGTTTTGGGGAATTTGCAAGATTTTCAAAATTTGATGCACTACAGGCAATTCACTTAGGGGGATATTAATGAAAGACCAGTTTAAAGAAATAGGAAAAATGCTTTATGCGGAAAGTTTAATCCATGGGAGCGCAGGCAATATCAGCATAAGGCAGGGCGATAAAATTTATATTACAAAAACCAAAGCTATCCTCTCAAAACTTGAAGAAGACGGCGTTATAGAATGCGGGATGGAGCCGGGGGACAATGACAAGGAAGCTTCTGTTGAATTGCCTGTCCACCGCGCGATATACAAATCCTGTAAAGCTTTGGCCATTGTCCATGCCCATCCGGTTTACGCGATATCACTCTCAATGAGTGAAGAAAAAATCCTTCCGCAGGACGCCGAAGGGAAATTTTACATGAAATCAATTCCTGTTGTAAGGGCGAGGGATTCGATTGGGTCAGAAGAAGTGATTAAATATCTGTCTCCGGTTTTTGCGGCAGGTTATGTTGCGGCGATGATTAGAGGGCACGGCAGTTTTGCGATTGGACAGGATATTGAAGAATGCTATAGGCTTACCTCAACACTTGAAAACACCTGTAAAATTATTGTGATCTCCAGAATGCTCGCACATCCGCAGCCCGGGATCAACCAAGGGCAAAGCCAGAAACCCAGAGAAATTAGGCGCGCGATTCCTCCGGGAATCGGCGTGATGGACCGCTCCCGCTATCACAAGCGATGAATCTAGAAGAATTAAAAAGTAAAATTCTTTCTTATCTTCCTCAAGCGGATTTTTCGTTGATCGATAAGGCGTATACTTTTGCCGAAGAAAAACATAAGCATAGGCTTAGGCTTTCCGGCGACCCTTTTATTTCCCATCCTTTGGAAGTAGCTTATAATCTTGCGGATTTGGAGCAGGATTTACCCTCAATTGCCGCGGCGCTTTTGCATGACACCATAGAAGACGAAAATGTTTCTTTTGATGAAATATCACAAAATTTTTCACCGGAGATAGCCAAATTGGTTGAAGGAGTTACCAAGCTTGGCCAATTAGTTTATGGTTCCCATGAGATTAGGCAGGCGGAAAATTTTAGAAAAATGTTTGTGGCAATGGGAGAAGATCTTCGCGTTATTGTTATAAAGTTGGCAGATCGGCTTCACAACATGAGAACGCTTAAATACCTGCCGCCAGATAGAATTTTAGCAACTTCACTTGAGACAAGGGAAATCTTTGCTCCGCTTGCCCATCGTTTGGGGATGTGGAGGTTAAAATGGGAACTTGAAGATTTGGCTTTTTCACATATCGAAAAAGAAAAATATGAAGAGTTAAAAAAGAAAGTAGGGGAAAGCAGGGAAGCGCGCGAAGTTTATATCAAAAAATTTATCGATAATGTCTGTGATTCAATAAACAAGGTTGGAATAAAGGCGAATGTTTATGGAAGGCCAAAACATCTTTACAGCATTTACCGCAAAATGGTCGACCAGAATTTGGAATTTGAAGAGATATATGATATGACCGCGGTCAGGGCGATTGTTGAATCCATAAGAGACTGCTATGCGATGCTAGGGATAATCCATGCTACATGGAAGCCCATTCCCGGAAGATTCAGGGATTATATCGCGGTTCCAAAAAGCAATGGATATCAATCTCTTCATACCACAGTAATTGGCGATCAAGGGAAGCCGATAGAAGTCCAAATCAGGACAAAGGAAATGCATCGGGTTTCCGAATATGGAGTGGCGGCTCATTGGGTATATAAGGAAGCGCTGACTGACAAAAGGTTTGACCAGAAAATGAGCTGGTTCAGGCAAATGCTTGAAACCCAAACAGAATTAAAGGATGCGCGCGATTTTTTAGACTCTTTAAAAATAGATTTGTTTGTTGATGAAGTTTTTGTATTTACCCCAAAGGGCTCGGTTATCCAGCTCCCTTTAAACGCAACTCCCATAGATTTTGCATACCATGTCCATACTGAAGTCGGGCATCGTTTTGTGGGCGCGAAAGTTGACGGGAGGATAGTGCCTCTTGATTATAAATTAAGAAATGGGGAAATTATTGAAATTATAACCGGCAAGGCGGACAATCCTTCTCTTGATTGGCTGAATATTGTTAAAACCTCAGGCGCCAGGACAAAGTTAAAAAGCTGGTTCAGGAGACGGAAGCGCGATGAAAGTATTATTAGAGGAAGAGAAACCCTTGAAGAAGAAGTAAAAAAGTTAAAACTACACCCTAAAAATGTATTAAGCGTTGAAAACATTGATTGGCTGGTTTCAGAATTGAAAGCAAAAAGTACGGATGATTTTTATGCGGCGCTGGGATATGGAGAGCTATCGGCTTTTGACTGCGCCAAAAAAATAAGGGAAAAAATGCCCGCGGCGGATAGAGTTGAAGAATTATCCGGCGCTCCGCTATTGAAGAGGCCAAGAAAAAGAAAAATTGTACACGGAATAAAAGTTGCGGGGATGGATGGAATTCTTATAAAAATGTCTAGATGCTGCCGGCCCCTGCCGGGAGATGAAATAGTTGGCTATATAACAAAAGGCAGGGGAGCCGCAGTGCACAGGCATGATTGCAAGAATGTAAAATATGATCCCGAGAGGCTGGTTAAAGTTGAGTGGGATCTGAAGGCGGATATTTATTATCCGGTTGAAATAGAAGTTGAAGCATTTGACAGGGTAGGCGCGCTCCATGATATTTTAGAAAAAATTTCTGATACAAAAACCAATGTGGTGTCAGTTGACGTTAAAACGAAAAAAGGGTCAACGGCATTTTTAAAATTGGTGATTGATGTAAAGAATATAGAACATTTAAAACAGGTGATCCACTCAATAAGAGACGTGGCCGATGTTTATGATGTAAGCAGGGCAAGCGTGGTATAATTTAGCTGATGATTAAAGAAGCAATTTTAAAAGTTATTGAAGGAAAAAATCTCACCTGCGAAGAAGCCGCTTTTACTGCCGATACGATCATGCGGGGAGAAGCAAATCAGACCCAAATAGCTTCTCTTTTAACCGCTCTTAGGATTAAAGGCGAAACAGTTGATGAAATAGTTGGTTTCGCAAAACAAATGATTGCCCATGCAGTAAAAATAAAACCAAACGCCGGCAATTTAGTTGATACCTGCGGAACCGGCGGAGATGTTTCCCACACTTTTAATATTTCAACCGTTTCAGCCTTGGTTGCCGCGGGAGCCCAGGTTAAAATCGCGAAGCACGGCAACCGCTCGGTTTCTTCAAAATGCGGAAGCGCTGATTTGCTGGAAGCGCTTGGCGTTAAAATAGACCTTTCGCCGGAAAGGGTTGCAAAGTGCATTGATGATTTGGGGTTTGGTTTTATTTATGCCCCGAATTTCCATCCGGCAATGAAGCATGCCGGTCCGGTCAGGCGGGAGATCGGCTTTAGGACAATTTTTAATGTTTTAGGGCCGCTGACTAATCCAGCTGGGGCTGCCAGGCAGGTTTTGGGCGTATACTCCGAAAAACTAACCGATATCATGGCAAAGGTTTTACTTAAGCTAGGAGTTAAGCATGCTTTGGTGGTTTATGGAATGGATGGATTGGATGAAATTTCAATCTCTGATAAAACTAAAATATCTGAAGTGATTGGCGGTAAAATAAAGAATTATTATGTCAAACCTGAAGACTTCGGGATAAAAAAAGCCAAAAGGGAAAGGATAACTGCAGGCAATGTTGAACAATCAAAATCGATTGCTCTTGATATCCTTGAACAACATACAAAATGTCCCGCGCTTGACGTTGTTTTGCTTAATGCGGGGGCGGCAATTTATATTTCCGGCTTAGCAAAAAGCATCAAAGAAGGGATTAAATTAGCTGAAGAATCGATTATTTTGGGCGAAGCATTTAAAAAACTTGAAGCGTTGAGGAAGGGTACAGGCGACACCCCACACTAAAGTGTGGGGAATACATCAAGTTTGTTAGTATGGGGATTATAGTGTGGTTGCAATCAAGGGGAAATTATTATGTATATAAAAGCTGAGAATCTGGTTAAGTCATATCATGGGCATAGGGTTGTGGATGATATTTCAATTGAGGTGGCGCAGGGAGAGGTGGTTGGGCTTTTGGGGCCAAACGGCGCTGGAAAAACAACAACTTTTTATATGACGGTTGGCTTGGTTAAGCCTGATTCAGGAAGAATCATTCATGAAGGAAGAGAAATCACAATGCTTCCGATGCACAAAAGATCTCAATCTGGAATCGGTTATTTGCCCCAGGAACCTTCAATATTCAGAAAGCTAACAGTTGAAGAAAATATATTAATCCTTTGGCAATTAAAACCGGAAATACCAAAATCCGAATATGAAAAGCGGCTGGTTGCATTGCTTGATGAATTGGGTGTAACTAGTCTTAGAAAACATAAAGCATACACTTTATCCGGCGGAGAACAAAGAAGGGTTGAGATTGCGCGAGCTCTTGCGACAAATCCATCATTCCTGCTCCTCGATGAGCCGTTTACCGGCATTGACCCAAAAACGGTGAATGATATACAGGGAATTATTAAATACTTAAAACAAAAAGGCATAGGGGTTTTAATTACCGACCACAATGTGCGCGAGACGCTGGCAATTACCGATCGGGCGTATATCATGCACAAAGGGAAAATATTAGTTGCCGGAAACTCAAAGGATATTTCGGAGTCTGAAGAAGCTAAGAAGTTTTATTTAGGAGAGCAGTTTACCTTATTATAATGTTTAAAAATAATGTTTAAAACTATCGACAAATATATTTTCAAAGAGCTGATTGACCCGTTTATTTTCGGGCTGCTTTCTTTTTCATTGATTTTATCCGCTTCTATGGTGCTTTTTGAGCTCACGCGCGCGGTAGTCCTGCAGGGCATGCCGATGTTTATCGCGCTAAAACTTTTTATATTCAGGCTTCCCTCCGTTGTGGTGTATATTTTTCCGATGGCTACTCTTCTTGCCGCCTTATTGGGCTTTTCAAGGTTAAGCAAGGACAGCGAAATTACAGCATTTAAGGCCTCGGGAATTTCTCTTTTCAGGTTGATGGTTCCGGTTGTGGTTATGGGTTTGGCTATTTCAATCATAACCCTTCTTTTTTATGAAATTGTTGTTCCCGAAAGCAATAAGATGTCAAAAAACATCATGATGGAGTTTGCCACAAAAAAGACGATAAAAATTGAAGAGAACATATTTGTGCCGGAATTTGAAAATGGAGAGCTTAAAAGGATTTTTTATGCCAGGAGAATGAAGGGAGACATACTGGAGGGGATTATTGTCTCGGAGTTTTTTCAGGGGAGATTAAGCCAGATCATTAATGCGTTTTCTGCTGAATGGGGCGAAAACCAATGGGTCTTTTCAAAAGGGACAATTTATCTTTTGTCTGAAGAAGGAGAATATAAGCATTTAATTAAATTCGACAAGCAAAAAATCGCCATAAAATATTCGCCGAAGGAATTATCCAACCAGGATAAATCCCCTGATGATATGAGCATTAGTGAACTGCGCCAATATATCCCTCTTAAAGAAAAAATGGGGGTAAAAGTAACAGATTACAAAATACAGCTCAATATGAAAATGAGCATCCCTTTTGCCTGTTTGGTGTTTGCTCTTTTAGGGGCGCCGCTTGGCATTTCCCCGAGAAGGGTTTCTTCTTCGGTCGGCTTGGGCTTTTCAATAATTGTTATTTTTATTTATTATGTTTTGATGTTTACTTCGGTCGCTTTTGGGGAGCTTGAGGTGCTTTCTCCCCCCGTTGCCGCCTGGCTGCCAAATATCATAACCGGCGGGATCGGCATATATTTTGTAAATAAAACCGCGCAGTCATGAACTTTGCCATTGAATTTATTTTTGTTCTTCTTCTGATTTCCGGGGTTATCGCGTTTATCGGCAATAATGTCGGCAGGTATTTTGGGAAAAAAAGATTGTCCGTTTTTGGGCTGAGGCCGAGAAATACAGCTTTAATTTTTACAGTTATTTCAGGAGTGCTGATTGCGCTAATGACTTTTTTGACTGTTGTTGTAATTTCGCAAGATGCCAGGACTGCATTATTTGGGCTTGAAAAATTAAGAGATGAAATATCAGCTGCTTCATCGGAATTAGGGAAAGCAAAAATGGAGCTTATCCAAGCAAAGCTTGAAATGGATAAAATGAAAGAAGTCTTAGATAAGACAAAAACTGAAATCGCTAATTTGAAAGAATCAAAGGTAAAACTGAAGAAGGAAATAGATGTTGCCTCTTCTCAAAAAGTAAAATACCAGGCAAATGAGATTATTTATTCAGCTATGATTGCTGGCGGGCAGGGAAGCGCAAAAGCAGAAGCAGAACTGGGAAAGATTATAGATGACTTGAAGAGCCAAAATATAGAAATCCTATATAATAAAACAGATTATTCGGCGACTTTAAGTTATATAGCCAATATGAGCGCGGATGTAGCGCTTAAGATTGTATCAAGCAAAAATGTGACGATTGGAGAAAAGGTGCCTGTTGGCTTTGATGTGGAAATTAACCGGCTGATATATAAAAAAGGAGAAATCATAGAATCATCAAGCATTTCGGGAAAATTAACCCAGCTTGAAACTGAGCAAAGGGTTGAAACCCTGTTGAATAGCGCGTTTAATTCCGCGAAAAAAAGAGGAGTAATAACCAGGGCTGAAGCGACCGAGTCGCAATATGAAAAAGCATTTTCAGCAGTCAGGCGCATCAGGGGATATGGTACATTAACCAAAGTAAACGTGGTTGCTTTAAATGATATTTATACTATCGGGCCCCTAAATTATGAAATTAAAGTTACCCCATGATAATTGCAGTTGACCCGGGAACAAAAAAATGCGGAGTGGCGATTTTAGATAATTCTTCAAACGTCCTTGAAAAAGCAATTGTTGAAACTTTATTTATTGGCAGGGAAATTGAAGGATATTTAGATAAATATCACATTAAAACAATTGTAATTGGCAAAGGGACATCCTCAAAAGCGTGTGAAAAAGAGATACAAAGAATCAAAAACAAGTGCAGTATTGTTTTCGCTAATGAAAAAAATACTTCACTTGAGGCTCGAAAAAGGTATTGGGCTGATCATCCCAGGAGTTGGCTATTAAAGTTTATTCCAACTTCCCTTCTTGCGCCAAAAGAGCCGATAGATGATTACGCGGCGGTTATTTTAGGGGAGCGGTATCTTAAAGGTTAAAACCTTTCTTTCATCAATGCCGGCTTTAGCAATTATTCTTCCGTATGGGTCAATTACGGCTGAAATGCCGGTGTTGGCCGCTTGAATGAAGTATTTCCTGTTTTCAACCGCCCTGAATACCGCGTTTGACAGATGTTCATAAGGCGCTGAGGAATTTTTAAACCAGGCGTCATTGGTTAAAGTTAAAAGCACATCAGCCCCCTTATTTGTCCGATCCTTTGCCAAATCAGGAAAAGTCGATTCGAAACAGACAAGCGGACCAAATTTAATGCTGTTTATTTCAAATAGCGACGCGTATCCTCCGGGGTTAAAATCGTCAAAAAAGAAATTGGAATATTTTAATAACGGATAAAGCAGCGCGCGGAAAGGCAGATATTCCCCAAAAGGGACAAGCCTTTGCTTATCATATCGGAAAACTATTTCGCCTTTTTGAGAGAATACTAAAATAGAATTATAAATATTACCGTCTTTGGCGTTAAAGGGAGATCCGATGATAAGATGTGAATTTGCGCAAAGAGCCTTTATTCGGGACAAATACTGCGGTTCATCGGCAAGATATAAGAACATAACTGATTCCGGCCATATAATTATTTCTGATTTTTCAGCTATTGCGGCTTTTGTCATATTTTCGTGGATATTAAAAATCTCATTATTGTATTTATAACTTAGTTTTTGCGCTTGAGGGATATTCCCCTGGACAATTGAAATAGTAATGCCTTTGCCGCTTGCTGGGTTTTTTATAATTATGTTGCCGTAAATGATAACGCTAAAAATTAGAGCTATAGATAATGCCATATTTAATATATTTAACTTATTGGGCTTTGTTAAGTATTTTGCGATTGAATTATTAATTAGCACAATTAAAAAAGTTATGCCGAAAACCTTGATAAAATAAGCGATTTGTATGAGCTGAAGGTTGCCGGCTTGAGTCAATCCCAAGTCCCCCGCGGAAACCCCAAAAGGGCCCATGCTTCTTATCCATTCAAAAGAGGCCCAAATTATAGGAGGCATAAGGAGTGAATTGGCAAACCGCTTGATTGCCGCGCATGCCAACGCGGTAAAAATTGACTGGTAGACGACAAGGCAAACAAAGCCCAAAGCGGCAAAAAACGGGGCATAATCATTAAGCGTATTTATCCAGAAAAGGTTTATTGAAAAAAACGACAGGCCAAAAAGAAAACCGGACATTGCCGCGCCTTTTATGTTTTTCTTTCTGCTTATTTCAATTAACAGCGGGACAAGGGCGACCCAAACCAATATGCTCAGGTTTGCTTTTGGGAAACTTAGTGCTGCTAAAATCCCTGATAAAATACTCATTCTATTTTCACCGTCCATGTAGTAATGTCTTGGCTTGCGTCAATATCGCTTTTGCTCTCATCGCTTTGGGATAATATCGATCCCGTCACTTTTGAAATGCTTCTGCCGGGCGGAGCGATATGGTCTTTTAAATATTTTTGGGAGCTTGGAGGATAGTTGGCGCTGATTATGTCAAAATAAATTGTTTCCGGTACGGATGACGTGAATATTTTATCAAGCCTGATTGTAAAGCTGATATTGTCTGATATTGCAGGGATAGTTGAAATAATTTCCCTGGTTGTTGAGCTTGTGGTTGAAAACGGGCCGGGAATAATAAAAATGCCAAGATTATCGGCAACAACAAGCGAATGCCAGGATGAATAATATTTGCTGTAATAATCAGAAATTGAGCCTGAAATAGGCGAATCGCCGGGCTCTAAAAATTCATCTGTGCTTGATCCTTCAGGCGGAAGGAGAGGCAAGCTGTATGATTCCTGGGATGAAATCACCACAAAATACCGATTATTTGTAAGGTCAATTGCGCCGCGAAAAGAAACTGTGACGGTCATTTGCGTCCCATAGGTTACAATCTGGGTGACATTTCTTGCGCAACCCGAGAAAAATATAATTAACGCGAAGCTAGTAGCGAGAAGGCGATGCACCTTGAAATTCCTCCTTTAATGATTTTTCCAAACTTTCAAATTGAAAGCCCTTATTTTGAGAATATCCTATGGGATCTCCCGGGAAAGCTTTTAAAGTAAAGGTCATGCTGAATTCACGGCGAAAATCTGAATAAGAATATTTTATATCCCAGCAATGCAGGTCTTTTAGGACGGAAATTTCCTGGAGTTTAATTTCCTGCGTTTGGGGGAGATAGGTATGTCCGGCCTGCAGGTGGAAATGGCTGGGCCATTCTTTTTCATCGCCAAATTCCAAATTAACATAGTTGCTTCCCGATTTTAAGTATCCGGTGTTTAAATCAGATAAAAAACTGGTATCATTTGACAGCATATCATTATATTTAAAGCCAAAAGTGGATTGCAGGTCAAGGTACTTTTGTTCTTCTATGCTCCAGCCGGAAATAAAATTAGTTTTTAAAAACGGGAAAGGATTGAGAGAAAGGTTTGTATCGATATTAAAATATTTTTTTGTTTCGTAGTTGTATCCGCCAGTTATCATCCAATTAATATAGCTTAAATAAAAAAGATTGATAGTATCTTTAATATGGCTGTATTTTGTGCCTTGTTTGTCAAAAAAGAAAGGAGAATTTCCTTCCGCGATCCCGCGGCTAAAATCCGCGGAATTTTTAAAAATACTGAACAGTTCCGTATCCAACGAGATGCTTTCTGAAAAAGCATACAATTGGTCGCCAGGCTCATATATATGCTGTTCTAATCCGCCGGAGAGCAAAAGAGATGTCCCCAAAACAAGCGGGATAGTTTTTTCCGCCCCGATAATTGTGGAATAGCGGTAGGTTGAATAATCTCTCATGCCAAAATTGGGCACATACCTGACCTCCCTGTATTTGCCGTATTTTATAGTTGGCCTGAAAGTAAAAAGCTTCAAATCGTAAGGATTTATATTTAATATTACTTCAGGCAGTTTTTCTACAAATTGGTCGCTGTCGTCTTTGGCATATAATGACCTGTCTAAATCAATATGTTTGTTTTCCGCGATGCTGATATTATAAAAATCCCCGCTGTTTACAATCTCATAGTTTAAATCAAGAAGTTCATCGCCTGGCTGGGACTTGTCCTGCGTGATAAAGGAATAATTTGAATAAAGGTTGAATTTTGTGTTTTTTAACGGGAGCGGCTGGCTATGGCTGAGCCTTTGGGAAACTCTTTTATACGGGGCAATTTTTCCCTGTTCAATAGAATAATTATATTGGGAAGAGACGCCGTTTTGCTGATTTGAAATATTAAAAACTGCCTTTTCAAGGTTTTGGGTGCGGTCATCCAATGTATCTAAATAAGTATTGAATAGCCGATCGCCGTTTTGGTGGTTAAGTTCTATCCTGTAAGATGAAAGATCTAATCTCCCAGAAGGGACAAGATATATTGAAGAAGAATTATGAAAAAGTGAAAGGGTAGAGTAGGGCGTCAATTTAATTTCGTGGTTGATTTTCACGACCCTGTCTTTTAAATTGGGAAAATCGCTTTCATTTAATAAATATAAATATAATTTTCCGGTGCCGTTTTGCTTAAAGCTATAGTTGTGCTCTATCCCCAAACCCAGCCCCTTTTTTGACATATAGTCAATGAGATATACCCCTGCCGGATAATCCCAAAAAGTTTTAACAAAGTCGCCCTCAACTTCATTGTGCCCAAAAGTCCAGTTGCGTTTGCTTTTCTTTTTTAAGTCATAAACAACATAGGGCGCCCACATGCAGGGGACCGAGCCGACATAAAAAGTGACAGAATACCCGATAATTTTATCATTAGGATAATATTCCATTTTATAAGCGGTATTTTTGTAATGCGGCGAATTATAATAATCACAGGTAGTCATGGCTCCTTTTTTGCCAAGCCATTTAAGTTTTTGGTTATCAGCGTACTGCGCGCTTAGATAGATATTTCCTTTTACTCCCTCAGGAGATAGCTTAGTTTTAAAGTTTGAAAACAAGGCCGTCTCATCACTTAAAAAGTAGGTCATAAAATCTCCATCGGCATTATACTCAGAACTCTTCATTATGACATTACCCTCGGCAGTGATGATTTTGGTTTTTGAATTCATGGCAAGCGAATCGGACTTAATGTTAATGTTTTCAAACTGCATTTCAACTGATCCCTGGGCAAAAATTGTGTCTGTGTCTTCCGAATACTTTAGTTTGTCCGCTTTTATGTTGACTGGGATTTCATTTTCTGCGGCAAAAGTTATTGCAGAAAGCAATAGAAAGATAAATACTGGCAGTCCCTTTTTCACATTTTAATTATAACATGAGCTGCCTTGACACACCTGCCCAAATTAGATATATTTACGAAAATGGCAAGAAAAAGATTACTCCTGCTTATTTTAGTCTTTTTAATTATACCGGCTTGGGGAAAATTAGTTGTTTTAGAAAATATTAATATCAATCTCCACATTAAGGAAGACGCCACATTAGACATCATCGAAGAGCATGATTATCTATATGACGGAGATTTTACGGGCGGAAGCCGCACGATAAAACTTGAAGGATTAGAAAGCATTTCTGATGTTTTAGTAAAAGAAGGGGATTTTGAATATATTCCCGGCAGCTTGGAAAAATTCCAGTTCCAGACAGCTGCTAAAATTAACGGTTTAGCTATTGAATGGACTTCACGAAGGCCAATTGATCCGGAATATAAAAACACCAGAAAAAAAATGACAATCCAGTATAAAGCCCATGGGGCTTTTAGATTTTATGGGAATTATGATGAGCTATATTGGAGAGTCCTTGATGAGGCCAGGGATGGAATGATTAAAAAGCTGTCAGTTAAAATGTATTTTCCAACAGATATTGACAGATCAAAAGTTTCCGCTTCAATTATTTATAATGGGCAAGCTGAAGTAAAATTTATTGGTGAGAATATATTGGGGTTTTCCGCAATAAATGTTGGTCCTTCTGATTCATTTGATATCAAGGTAGGAATCCCGATGGGGGTTATTGAAAGGATTGGATTTTTAAAGATACAAAATATGCCGCTTTATACATTGTTTGTGATTCCTTTTGCCGTATTTTTTGTAGTATTGTTTTTATATTTAAGGTTTGAAATGGGCTATGAGTTTTTTGCGTCAAAGAAAAAAAATACTTCAAGACCGGCGGATTTAATGCCGGCTGTAAGCGCCTTGATAATTGATGAAAAGCCAGATATTAGGCAAGTGGTCGCGACAATTTATGACTTGGCTAGGAGAGGATATATTGAAATCAACAAAAACCAAAATGATTTTGAAATAAAACTGATAAAATTTCCCGTTAATCTTGAAGAATATGAAGTCAAGTTTTTAAAAGCAATGTTTGGCGATCCTGCTAAAGAAGGCAATATTATTAACGCTTCGTCATTTAAGTTGCTTTTTTCAAAGTATATTCCCGACTTAAAAGAAGCAATTGACGATGAAGCGGTAAAATTGGGGTATTTTTATGAAGACCGCTTGCCCTTTAAAAGGCGAATATATTATTTCGGATGGGCAATATCAATCTTAATGTTGGCTGTCTGCGGCTTTTTTAATTTAAAGATAATCCTGTTTTTTGCCCCGCTTGTTTTATTTGCCGGACTGCTTGGCTGCAGCTTAAAAGGAAAAAGCTTAGTGTTTTCTTCTGCATTAATGATGCTTGCGATAATAGTTTTGCTGGCAAGGGCTTTGGCAATTGGGATAATTGAGCAAAGCCTTTTGCTGGTTTTTTTAATAAGCATTATTATTTCCGGTTTAATCATTGTTGCATTTTCCGGGGGCGCGTCCAAAAAGAATATGGTTGCCCCCGCGGAAAAAAGGCAATGGCTGGCATATAAGAGATTTTTAGCAGGAAACGGCAGCGCGGCGCTTGAAAAAGAAAATCTCCCTTATTCAATTGCTTTTGGCGTGGTCAAAAATGAAGATACGGAAAGGATTGAAAAATATATGTTGGGGGAGTAGAATATAGGCACAATGGTTAGGAAAATTATTCTTTGTTTTATTTTGTCAATATTTTTATTTATTCCATGCTTGGCGGCTGATATGCCAGTGTTTGAGGGGGTTCTTCCCCAAATCCTGCGCAATGACATTTACGGCAAAAAGCTTGATCTTTCTAGTTTTTCTAATAAGCCGGTAATTGTGACATTTTTTGCATCCTGGAGCAAAGCCTGCCAGGACCAATTGCTTTATTTA
>WPAF01000062.1 GCA_009772965.1 Candidatus Saganbacteria bacterium | reverse complement strand
CTTGTAATATTAATAGCTTTTGTCCCTATTGTTAAATTTCTATTGGGAGTAAACCAAATAACAGTGCCTTATGACACCCTAATATATTCTACTATTCTTTTTGTGGTTGTGCCTTTGGCCGGAGGTTATATTTCCAGACAGCAGCTTATAAAACATAAAGGCGCGGCTTGGTTTGAGAACGTATTCTTGAAGATATTGAAACCAGTTACGATTTTAGGCCTTCTTTTGACTTTGATTTTGCTCTTTGCTTTTCAGGGCAAGATTATAATCGAAAACCCGTTACATATCCTTTTAATCGCTATTCCCTTGACTCTCCAGACGTATTTTATTTTTGCCGTTGGTTATTTCTGGGCAAGAAAATGGCGAGTGGAGCATTCAATTGCTTCCCCTGCAGCGCTTATTGGCGCAAGCAACTTTTTTGAGCTGGCAGTAGCAGTTGCGATTTCTCTTTTTGGATTAAAGAGCGGGGCGGCCCTGGCTACCGTAGTAGGAGTTTTAACCGAAGTACCGATAATGCTTAGTTTAGTTAATTTTTCCAACAAAACTCGGCACTGGTTCGCCAGAGAAGAAAAAATCCACCCGGAGGTGATAATGGCTAAAGGAAGAAAACTCCTTTGGGAAAAAACACTGATTGCTACTGATTTATCCGAAACTTCTAATGAAGTTGTGGAGTGCGTTGCAAAAGAAGGCAAAGATTTTACTAAAAAAGCAAAAATGGTTCACGTTATTTCCGTAGAAACTGCCGGGGGTATTGAGGATGTGCTTGAAAAAGCGAATAAGCCGGTTATTGAAAAGCAAGTCGAAACACTGAAGAATGCGGGGATAGATACATCGTATGCGTTTGTATATGGTATCCCTTACGTGGAAATCAACCGCCTTATTGCCGAAGAAAATTATCAGTTATTAGTTTTGGGCTCGCATAGTAAAAGTTTAGGCAAAGAAATGCTCTTGGGTAGCGTTTCGGACAGTATCATAAGGAATCTCACCATACCCGCTCTCCTTATTAAATGC
>WPAF01000015.1 GCA_009772965.1 Candidatus Saganbacteria bacterium | reverse complement strand
AGTATCTTTCAAAGCCTTCGCCTTCAACAAAAACCACTTATCTCCTCGCTGAAAAATATCATCCTCTCAAACGCACTTCAATAACTCTGAATACTTACCAGGATTATTAATGGCTTGTAAAGTGAAATTTTACTGGTATTATGACGAAAATAATATGCTATGAGAAAGTTAATACTTTTTGCTTCAATAATGCTGATGATGTTTGGTTTTTCGGCTTATTCTGACGATATCAGGGTCTTAAAGCTTGAAAAATTTTTATCGCGCTATCCTTTTAGCCCGTTAATATCCCATACTAACGAGATTGTTTATTGTGCGGACAAATTTGGGCTGGATTATAGGTTGTATGTCGCGATTGCAGGAGCTGAAAGCAGTTTTGGAAAAAGGTATCCAAAACACAACAGTAATTTAACCGGCGTTTTAAACGGCTCAAAAAAGTTTAAGTCAATTTACGACAACATCCATGAAACCCATAAAATCATTGCCACGGGGAAATGGTATAAAAAATACCGCAGGACAAAGGATATTAAAGACCTGGTTTACACCTACAAGGGAGTTCCCCCCTACGACCGCTATATAAGGGCTGTCAAATATACTCTCCATGAAATAAATTCAATTAAAATATTTCCTGAACAAACCCCGCCCCAGTACGCGGAGAGGTTTTAATCCCCTTTTCGGTAATAAAGCCGGTAATATATTTGGAGGGAGTTACATCAAAAGCAGGATTAATAGCTGTTGAGCCGGGCGAACAGACTAAAATTTCTTCCACTTGATTATCCTTTGTAATGCCGCTTTGAAATAAAACTTCATTCTGGCTTCTCTGTTCAATAGGAATATCAGTTCCGGTTTTACAGTTTTTATCAAAAGTTGAAGTTGGCGCCGCCACATAAAACGGGATCCCAAATTCTTTGGCGCAAATTGCTTTTTCCAGCGTTCCGATTTTATTGGCTGTATCGCCATTCGCGGCGATTCGGTCAGCTCCAACAATCATTAGATCAATTTTTCCCTGCGACATTAAATATGCTCCGGCGTTATCAGAAATAATAGCGTGGGGCACGCCTTCATTCTTTAGCTCCCAAGCTGTCAGCCGCGCCCCCTGCCCCCTTGGCCTGGTTTCATCCACATAAACAAAAATCTTTTTACCAGCTTTATGGGAATGATAAATTGGTGCTAACGCCGATCCGTAATCCACAAAAGCGAGCCAACCCGCGTTGCAATGCGTTTCAATGGCAGACCCGTCTTTTATCAGCTCACTGCCAATTTCGCCGATTTTGCGGCAATTTTGAGCATCTTCGTCTGCAATGCTTTGTGCTTCCTTTTGCGCGTCCTTGGCGTTATAAACCCTTTGAACCGCGTAAAATAAATTTTGGGCGGTTGGACGGGTTGATTCTATCCGTTTTTTTGCTTCTTCAATATTTTGGCCGGATAAAACTGCCTGCGCCATGGCAAAACCGGCAGCAGCGCCAATTGCTCCCGCGCCGCGCACAAGCATTTTTTCAATGGCAAAACAGGTTTCAAGATATGATTTTGATTCGTAAATTTGGAATTTAAAAGGAAGGAGGTTTTGTTCAATTAAAAAGACAGACGCCCCATCCATCCATACGGTTCGGTAATTTTTACCCGCTGCCCTCATTCTCCCTCAAAGCTGGTCTGGGCATAAACCGAATATCCGGCCTTCTCAAGCTTGCTTTTTCCGCCCAAATCCGGAAGATCAACTATAAATGCCAGCTCAATTATTTCCCCGTGAAGTTTTTTTACCAGTTTAGCCGCGGCCATGGCAGTGCCGCCGGTAGCGATTAAATCATCAACAATTAAAACCCTTTGTCCCTTTTCAATCGCGTCCTTGTGGATTTCAACGATATCGGTTCCATACTCCAACGTATATTCTTCCCGCTCGGTTTCTGCCGGCAGTTTTCCTTTTTTCCTGACCGGGACAAATCCTTTGCCGAGCAAGTAGGCCAAAGCCCCGCCCAAAATAAAACCCCGCGAGTCTATTCCTACCACTACGTCAACATTTTTATTTTTATATCTTTCCACAAAATCGTCAATGCAAATTTTTAATCCCACCGCGTCTTTTAAAAGCGTAGTAATATCCCGAAACATAATTCCAGTTTTGGGCCAATGCGGGACAGTGCGGATCCTGGATTTTATAGGCATCATATTCTCCTTATAACTTGGACAAAAAGATTTTTAACCTTTTCGGCATTTTCCTTCATTCTTGACATTATCATTTCATAAGTTACCGGCGGCTCATCATCTTTCCAGCAATCATAGTCGGTAGACATGGCAATGGTTTGGTATGGGATTCCCAATTCGTTGGCCAAAATCACTTCGGGGCAGGTTGACATATTAATGATATCCGCACCCCAAGCGCGGAACATTTTGCTTTCTGCTTTGGTTGAAAAACGCGGGCCTTCAATGGTAATAACCGTCACATCGCGGTTATAAGCATAACCCAGTTTATCGCAGGTCTTGCAAAGGATATCTGTGATGCGCTCATCGTAAGGCGCGCTCATGGGGGTATGCACCACTTTTTCTTGAAAATAAGTAAGGTTTCTATGTCGGGTAAAATCAATAAATTGGGAAGGGAAAACCAGGTTGCCGGGTTTTATTTCCTCCCGTAAAGAACCAACCGCGGTTGCCGCTAAAATATGGGTGCATCCCTCTTCTTTTAGTGCATAAATATTAGCTAAGTAATTTACTTTTGTCGGCGTAATATCGTGTTTGCGGCCGTGGCGTGCCAGAATAACAACCTCAACCCCATCTATTGTCCCGCAAGCCAAGGGTGAAGAAGGCTGTCCATAAATATTATTGACAGTAATATCCTTGGCATTTTTTAAAATTTGAGGGTCGTCAAGCCCTGTCCCGCCGATGATTCCTACTTTTGCCATGATATAAATTATATCTCTTTTTTGAAGAAAAAGAAATAAATATAAGCGCGGCCGAATCTGACGTGTTTAACTTTCAATTAAACCTTATTGGCTATTGGCTTTTTTTTCTCTCTTTAAAGCGCGCTTTTCTTTGAGAGATAATTTTGCAACTTTCTTAATATTTTTATTGCTGCCCTGTTCTTTATTTGCCATGATATTGCCTCCTTGAAATATTTCTTTCAGCTCTGCACATATTTAAGCATAAAATAATGACAGAGGCAAATGCAAAAAGACTCTTAAGGTCTTCGCCTCCCCCACACCCTTCGACAAGCTCAGGGCAATTCCCCGGCGAAGATCGGTTTTAAGTACAATGGTAATATCTAATGAGATAGTTTCTTCATTAAAAAGGGACATCTTTAAAATTTATAGCATGCTCTTCGATTGCTTCGGGCAAGATGCTATTTGACTCGCTTTGTTTTAAAAAGTTTTCAACTTTCCCAAAATCAGCTGGGACTTGATTAGTTATATTTGTAGCCCATTCAAATGCATTTTTTACTTTTTCTGCATCATCTCCCTCTGGTAGCCCCAAAACTGATTCTAGTTTTGGATTAAATTCTAATCCTTTTCCATCTTGTTTTGCCTTATCCAACAATTCGGCATTATCAAGATTGCCATCCTTGTCCCAAACAGCAAAATAATCATCAAACCCAATTAAACGGCATACTCCCAAAAAATAAACCACACCACCTTTTCCGCCACATTCAATAACAGAAACCCCTTTTTCATCTAAATTTATACCCCACCTGTTTTCGCAAAGAGAAGTAAACAATATTTTATCAGAGTCGCCCTCAACAAAAAGTACTCTGCGTGCAAAGAAAAGCTCATTTCTTTCCGAATTGAAATGAGTATAAATTTTATGTCTTTGCTCTGCAGCATTTTTGGCATTGAAAGCAACATCCTTTTCTAGCTTATACGTACCTTTTTCATAATCTTTGCGAAGCAAAACAATATCTTCTGGTCTTCCTGCATCAACAAAGTTTGGATTGTGGGTGGTGTAAAATATTTGTGTTTGTTCTGAAAGTTTAATAAAATTCCTATAAAGAGCGCGTTGTGCTTGAGGGTATAAATATATTTCCGGTTCTTCTATTCCAAATATCACTTTCCCGCCCATAAGCTCGGAATATGTTTGAAAAATAGAGACCAAAAGCAAATTTTGCATACCCGCACCGACTTCTTCGCTATCAAAAGGCTGATCCGGAAAATCCTCCTTTACGTGAATCTGGAGTGTTTTATAAAACCAATTCAAATTGTATATATCCAGAACAGGATCAAATTCATTCGCAAGCCCCGCGCTATTTTCTTTACAATGCTTTTTGAATGACTCCACAAACTTTTTAAATGTTATTTCGTTGGTCGAAAAATCATGCTCCAAAAAATCTTTTGCCGGCTTAATCTTCTCGGTGAATTCTTTTTTTAGATTTTGTTCGTTTCCGCTATAATGAGAAATATAATTCTCATAAACAAGTCTCATAAGTTTGCCAAGCATTGTCCATTGAGTCACTCTCAATTCGGAAGAAAGATGTCGTTCGGAAGGGATTAAGATAAAATGACAGAGTCGTTTGAATTGGTCTTGATCATAAAAAGTATCGTTACCATTTATTGTCGTTTTGGCAGAAAGCTCGGGATCAAGAGCCATTTCTAATTTTACACTAGAAATACTAACTTCATACCCTCTTTTATTCGTAAACTCTATAGGGTTATTAAATCTAACCTCAATAACAATAGGTTGTGCTGCATCATAGAAAAGCTCACGCGCAACTTTTGCTTTTGTTGTCCATCCCTCACCAATGACAAGATCGAGTGCTTTTAGAATGTTGGTTTTGCCAGAACTATTAGGCCCAATAAGTGCGCATACGCTACTTGGCTCTATTGCCAAATCCTTAATTGAACGGAAGTTTTTAATTTTAATTGATTTAATCATACCTATTCTATTTATGCCATTTGAAATAATTATACTCTGTTCATCAAATCGGCTCAATTATTGTCTACGGCATTGAAAAACGATCTACAAAGAGTGGTTTTGTTAATTTATTATTCAATAATTCTAAATTTACCGGATTTTACTAATCTAATGCTGTTGTAGTTTTTTGGTTCTGGAAATTCAAACTGCCATATTGAGTAAACATCTTCATCATGAGCCTTGTCAAAGAATAGCGTAATAACTTTCTTTTTTGAGTGCTCTTGCCATTGCCTAAAAGGATAATAAAGCTGTCTAATAATAATATTTGTTGCATCAAAATTCTTTGCCTCGATTAACACTATCTGCTCCTTGCCTTCATAACCAGCATCAACTTCTGTCTGAACGCTCGCAACCTTAATAAGTTGTTTGCCCACCATAAATTCAAATGTTGGCGTAAACTTTCTACCTCTTATAGTTAAAACAAGCGATGGATCATCCATAAATGTTCGGATTAAACTTGCAGCATATGCATAATCAAGATGTTGCATCTCTGAATTACCAATTTTCGTTGTATCAAGCTGAAAATCCAGTTTTGAAGAATAAATAACTACTTCCTTCTTTATCTCAGGAATATCAATATATCCCTCGCCTTTGATAATATTGTAATAGCCATTCTTGACCGGAAGCAAAAAGAGGCTGTTTTCGATAAAAATATTTGGCCTGCTTTCCCTGCTGTCTTGTTTGCACAGGATCCGGACTTCTTTTTCGCTGGTCTCCTTAAAAAGTTGGCAAGCTCTTTTTATTTGTGTTGCTGAAAGCAGAAATGGCACCTTATTAAAATTGTGATTCAGTATTTTGTAGTCTTTGAAGATCTTTTGCCAAGATTTGCTATTTGCCATTTATTTGCGCCTTAATATAAATCAAAATATATTTATGTGTAATTTCTATGTCGGCATTATTTTTAGGTTTTCCATTCTCAATCGATAATATAACTAGCTCTTTAAGTGTGAAAGATTTGTTCCCTCTCAGACCTTTTTCAACTTCCATGGCTGTTGACTTAATAAGGCCATGCTTTCCTCTTGTGTCTTCACAAAAAATTGCTAGTATGCCTCCATCTTTTAAGTTTTTTTCAGAATATTTAAAGCAGGCGTCAATGTTTTTTGGCCCAATATTAACAATCAAGTCGACTGAAGCATCTTTGGCACTATTTTTATATAATAAAGGCTTTTTAGCAGAATATCTTTTAAATAAATTCGAGATGGCTTTTCCTTCCCAATCATTCTTATTAAAAATCCAAACAGTTGTTG
Organism: Candidatus Saganbacteria bacterium; assembly: GCA_009772965.1. GTDB lineage: Bacteria > Margulisbacteria > WOR-1 > XYC2-FULL-46-14 > WPAF01 > WPAF01. The sequence continues at coordinate 22,348 of WPAF01000015.1, read as the reverse complement.
ATTCCAAATAAATTTCTTTATCAATTTTAAATCCTTTTGAAAGTGCTGTAGTCCTATTTTCATATTCTTCGTTTGTTTTAGTTTTTTCAAAAATAGCAAGATATTCATGCGCAAGCAAAAGAAAATTATATTTAACACTATTGTTATACCAAAAACCGGTTGTCTTACAATTGTGCTGCCTTTTTATTATGAGCTCTTTAATTTTAAATCCAGCTTCTAAATATTTTCCAATTGTCCAAAATCCTAAAGGGATTACATTTTTATTCTTCCGCATATCTCCAATCAAGATTGCGCAATGCGCTTTTGGTTTTAAAACTCTGTAGCTTTCTCTGGCAACTTTTTCTATTTCGTCCAAGAAGCCGCCAACATCCCTACTTGAGAGATCTGAAGGATTTCCATGTGAATAGGCAACAATATCCGCGTATGGAGGATGAGCACAAATTAAATCAATTGAGTTTTCGTGAATTGTAGATAGATTTCTTGCATCTCCAACTTTTAGTATTATACTAGGATTAGGTGAGAATAGGTCGCTGTCAAAATCAAGATTTTCTTTTGACAACTCAATTGCGCTGGAATTAATATCAATCCCGATAAAATTTCTGTTTAAAAGTTTACTCTCGACAGCAGTAGTCCCTCCACCACAAAAGTAATCTAACACAATATCTCCCTCTTTTGAATATCTCAAAATAACATTTCTCGGAATATATGGGGACCAATTGCCCCTGTAATTACCATTATGTGTCGCCCATTTTCCTCTAGACTTAAAACTCCAAACAGTAGAAGTTTCAAGCTCAAAAGATTGAGGATCTAGAGAAATAATCTTTTTCTTTCGCTTGCTCGGATTAGAAATATTAACACCAAGTTGTTGAGTCACAGCTTTTTCAATTAATTTTAGGTTTACTCCAAATTTCTTCCCTATTTCTTTATCTGAAATACCGTTTTTTTTATCTTCCACAATTTTTTCGGCCAATGATGTGTTCATTCTTTATCCTTATCAGAAATTATAGCACTTTTGTCCATTGCTTATCTATTCGATATTTTTAATTTTTTGGCGAGCGCAATTATAGCGGGGGACAATGTATGCACATGCAAGTGAGAACGGAAAAACAATTAGAATCTTCTAATTTATTGTTAGCAAATCCATTTTGAGGCATAGGCGAAGGATTAGGATAAGGCAATAAATTTTACTTTTTATCCTACGCCTTGTCCTATGCCTGTGCCTAATCCTGAAATTTTACAAAGTAAAATTTATTGGAGGGGGAAGGATTTGAACCTTCGAAGTTCCGCCTGCGGCGGATAAACTCCAGACGCCTGATTTACAGAAACAAACAATTCCCTTACCACGCCCCAATTTAAGCAAAAAACACTACCACTGGCAACCATCCAAAACCACTAAAAACCCCTGTTTTCGACAGAGAGCGTTAGCCAAAAATACGATTGATTTCTGTTGGGAAATTGTTGGTAGAAATTCTTAATTATTTTACTTCAACAAAGATGTATAGCTTTGGATTGTCTGCAAAACCGTTAACGCGTTCAATAACCGCTTTATCAATGACTCCTGTCTTTAGCCAGCAATTAAAAGCATTTAATTGAGCTCTGTTTATATAACCAAGCTTAATCCCATTATGCTCAATCATAATTGCATTGGAGTCGTACTGATTATTGGGTTCCACCGTTAATTCAACACTGTCTCCAATAGAAACTGATTGATTCTTTATCAGCTCAGCCCCATTGTTATGGCGGAACCCACAAATTTCTGTCAATATTTCACAGTTATGTTCAACTCCGTCAAAAGGATGAACTATAGCAAAATTATCGTCGGGAAGCTTAGCGCCAGAATAACCAAGCAGAGCAAAATCCGAAATTCCTGCTGCTACATCTGGAAGAATACGTAAAGCCTCAAGATACTTATTAAAATCTTCTCTTGCACGAGGCGGTTGCCTTTTCAAGAAAATGTCCATTGCATTGCTAATTGGCTGGCCTAAAGGAAAAGTCGCAAATCCTTGGAATCCTTCATTTACGGCTTCGTTATAATCCTTAGTTTCAACCAGGTAATTTAAATCACAATTACCATTTTCTGTGCGAATTAATTCAGCAACAACCCTGCGCAATCGAGTTGAAGTAGATTGCCATGTTAGTAAAAGTCTTTGGGGTTCAATAATATGTTGAATATAATTCATATTTATTTTTCCAATAAAGCATTTAAGAGCTTTTGTCTATATGCTATTAATCTTATCATAAATTTAGCCCTAGCTTCCGATAAAGCTTCAGGAATCTGGAACTTTGTTAATTGCATTATTTGTTCAGTTGCTTCCTCTATAGAGAAATTCAAGCAATTTAGCATGTCCGCTTTTTGTTCCGGATAATTGTCGGCAAATAACCTGATAAATTTCATAATAGTTGTTTTATCGTTGTCGGCTAATTTCCATTTCATATGATAAGTTCCCTTTTGAACATATCTATCCAAGTAATTCTTATCGTCAAACCTATTAAAATTGCATTCAAACATTTCGTGTCCTAAGCTGGTTCCATTGTCAAAGGCAGGAGAAAGAGCAACATCCAAGGTTTTTTCTCTGGGCTTTCCAATGACACCCCAGTTGTCTTGGTGTCTGTCAGTGTTGCCGATAACAGCGTCAAAAATAAAAATCTTTCCCCATTCTTCAAGCCAATTACAAGTAGAAATTGTTTTTAATTTCATGATGGTTTCAAAATTATGTTGTTTCCCTTTTTTTGAATCAAAATTAGGGATTAATTGTTTCATGAAAACACCCCCGTCAATATAATGTTCTTTGTCTCCGGGCGGATAATCATGATAAAACCATTCAATTAGGGCGCCATATTGATTTTCTTTTTTGTTAATTGCAGCAAAAGACGGAGGCACTGAGACTTGCATAAGACAACCAATACGATAGGCGACAATTTCCGCCCAAAATTGAGCGGGATAACGATTAAACGACAGCTTGAAAATATAACGATGGCGATATTTGCTGTCTGGATTGGCAATCAAGAAATTGTAGGGAGAATCATGGGGACAAAAACAGGTGATTTTTGCTCGTGCTCCTTTTGGATAAGTACCATTATATGCTTCATCAGTAAGCCAATCCGAGATATCAACGGTTTGACTTGGTTCTTGATTTTTGTAGTTAATCACGATGAGATTATAACACGTATGAAGCTGGGAAAAAATTAATTTTATGTGTCGAAGATTCCACCGAGCGCAACATTAGGGTTCAAGTAAATAATCGTCCAATTTTTTATTCCACAAAAAATTGGAGAGGGAAGGATTTGAACCTTCGAACCCGTAAGGGACCTGATTTACAGTCAGGAGCGTTTGACCACTTCGCTACCTCTCCACTAATCAAATTATACCAAGTTTTGCCTCTGCCTTACAACCTCATACATTGCAACAGCCGCGGCAACCGACGCATTTAATGAATTAACTTTTCCCTTTATCGGGATGCTAACCAGCATCTCACAATTTTCCTTTACCAACCGAGAAAGCCCCGCCCCTTCTTTACCTAAAACCAATGCTAAAGGAAGTTTGAAATCGGCTTTTGAAATATTGGTTTCCCCTTTTTCATCCAGCCCAAAAACCCAAACTCTCTTTTCTTTTAATTCTCTTATGCAGTCATTAAGATTATTAACCCTTGCAACCGGAACATGCTCAATCGCCCCCGCGGAAGTTTTGGCAACTACAGCCGTAAGCCCTACTGCCCTGTGCTTTGTTATGACCACTCCATGCGCGCCGGCCGCATCCGCAGTCCTGATTATTGCCCCAAGATTTTGCGGGTCTTCAAGGCCGTCTAGCAGTACAAGAAAAGGCAATTCATTTTTCTTGCTTGCCGCGGCAAGCAAATCATCAAGCTCCGCGTATTCATGCGCCGCGGTTAAGGCGATTACCCCCTGATGGTTGCGCCCGCTGCATAACTGATCCAAGCTTGATCTTTTAACATATTCAATCCTTACGCTGTGCTGTTTTGCCAAATCGATAATTCTTAAAATGGCATCATTGCGGCCAATATTTTCAGCAAATTGAATTTTATTGATCGGCCTTTCTGCTTTTAAGGCCTCAAGTACCGGCTGCCGCCCTTCAATTAAATCTGACATAACACTTTTTCAAATATCTTTAATGCCTGGTCAATTTGGGCTTTTGCAACAATTAATGGCGGGACAAATCGGATAACTGTCCCATCCCCACCAGTTGAAATTAAAACTAGTTTTTCTTTAAGGCAGCCATTCAATACTTTTTTTACAACAGCAGAATCCCCAAAATCAACACCAATCATCAACCCCACCCCGCGGACATCTTTTATCGCGTTGAATTTTTGCTGAAGTTTTTGCAACTGTTTTTTTAGGTACTCTCCAAGCTTGGCGGAATTTTTAACTAAATTTTGTTTTTTTATAACGCCAATTGTAGCAATCGCGGCCGCACAGCCAATTGGGTTTCCTCCAAAAGTCGAGCCGTGCGCCCCAGGCGACCATTTGTCCATTACTTCTTTCTTGCCGACACATGCCCCAAAAGGAAAGCCCGATGCAATGCCTTTGGCCAAAGCCATTATGTCCGGAACAATCCCAAAATGCTCCACCGCAAACCACTTACCTGTCCGCCCAAAACCTGTCTGTACTTCATCTAATATCAAAAGCGTTCCGGTTTCATCGCATAATTTGTGCAAATCCAGCACAAATTGGCGCGGCGCCATAACATAGCCACCCTCGCCTAAAATCGGCTCAATTATTACACCTGCGATACTGTGGTTCTTTATTAGTTCTTCAACTTTTTTTATATCAAAATTAGAAATATAAATTTCGTTAAGAAGAGGTTCGTAGCCATCGCGATATTTCATCTTTGAGGTTGTAACCGATAATGCCCCAAGTGTCCTTCCGTGAAACGCTCCCTGAAACGCGATTATTCCGGGTTTTTTAGCTGCATATTTCGCAAGTTTAATAGCAGATTCAACTGCCTCTGATCCGCTCTGGCAGAAAAAAGACAAGGCATCAGGGATTGGAACAATCTTTTTTATTTCTTCTGCTAACTTAATATACGGCTCATACAACGCCACGCCAATGCAAATATGCACTAATTTTTTTAATTGCTTTTGGGCGGAAGCAACCACTTGCGGATGGCAATGCCCCGTGGATGTTGATGCGATGCCTGATGAAAAATCAAGATACTTTTTCCCGTCTGTTGAAAAAAGATAGCATCCTTTTGCCGAGTCAACCGCAAAGTCTTCAAAATACCTGCCCAAAACCGGTGATGTCGCTTTTTTAAATCTTTCTAACATTTTACTCATCTGCTTGTAATTATACATTACTTGCGGTTAAAATGTAAAATTGATATACTTTATTTAATGAAAAAACTCCTTCTGCTGGCCATTGCCCTTTTGCTTGCCAGCCCTTGCTTTTCGGCATATGCCCCCGATGAAATATTGGTCGGCTTTAAGCCCAACGTAATAACTCTTGCTCAAGGAATATCTTCTGTCCAAGAACAAAACATTAACGCCGATTCTGTTATAAAGTTAAACAAAAAATTAAATGCAATAAAGATAGAAAAACTTATCAAAAACGCAGTTTCACCAAAAGAAAAAATCAAATACCTGTCTACGGGAAAAACAATTGAAGTGCCGGACATGAGTTTAATCTATAAAATATCGCTTCCAAAAAATTCTGATGTCCAAGCCGTCTGCGATGAATACAAAAAAGATCCAAACGTAAGTTATGCCCATCCAAATTATATTATAAAAGCTTTTTTAACCCCCAACGATACAAAGTATGCCAACCAATGGGGATTAGCTAAAATTGACGCCCCTACTGCCTGGGATATTACAACCGGTGAAAACGCGGTCACTGTGGCAGTAATCGATACTGGAGCGGATTACAACCATGAAGATTTAGTCGGGAAAATCATACAAGGAGAAAATTACATAGCAAAGGGAACTCCGCCACTTGATGATAATGGGCATGGGACACATATTGCTGGAATTATTGCCGCGGTTGCAAATAATTCCAAAGGAGTGGCGGGCGTAAACTGGGGAGCAAGAATTCTGGCAATAAAAGTTTTGGATTCCCATGGCGGAGGCTTAACTTCTAATGCCGCGGAAGGAATACATGAAGCAGTTACTAAAGGGGCAAAAATTATTAATTTGAGCTGGGGCGATGATGTTTCCAGCAATACTCTTGAAAATGCGGTAAATTATGCGTACGCGCAGGGGGTTTTAGTGGTCGCGGCCGCGGGAAACGAAAACACATCAAGTATGGTCTATCCTGCCGCATATACTAATGTTATGTGTGTTGCTGCAACAGATCAAAATGACAAATGGTCAGTTTGGGGCATCGGCAGCGCCAGCAATTACGGCACATGGGTTGATATATCCGCTCCCGGCACATCTATATATTCAACGTATCTTTCAAATTCATACACAAATTTAAACGGGACATCCATGGCAACTCCGTTTGTCGCGGGGGTCGCTTCACTTTTATTTTCAAGAAAACCAACCTGGACGCCAGACCAGCTAAGAGCAAGAATAGAAGAAAATTGCGATAATATTGATTCCTTAAACCCCGGGAAAGAAGGTCAGCTCGGCAAAGGCAGAATAAACATGCCCAAAACAATCGGCATCCCGCGGGCGCAAATAAGCTCTCCCTCATCAGGGGATTATGTAAAAGGAGAAATCGCAATAAGCGGTTATGCCGACGGATTAGATTTCGAAAAATACTCGATTTACATTGGTTCTGGATCAAGCCCTTCAAGCTATAGGACGCTTTACAGCTCAACCAGCCAGGTTGTCAACGGGACATTATTTAGTTTTAATACAACCGCAACTAACGATGGGACGCATACAATAAAACTTGAATCTGTAAGCAATACTCCTTACACTGTTGAAGCATCTGTTGTAATTCACATCGACAACGCTCCTCCAATCGCGGAGATAACATCCCCACAAACACTAACAAGCGCTGAAGGGACTATCTCAATTAAAGGTTCGGCCAGCGATGAAAATATTGATTATTATTTGCTTGAATATTCACAAGATAATTTAACCTTTGTAAAAATCAGCAGTTCATCTTCCTCGCTGACAAATGGCGACCTTGGCTCATGGAACACCAGCGGATTAAAAGGCAAATATTATATCCGCTTAACTGTAAAGGACAAAGCAAATAGCACTTCCCGATGCTCTATCGAACTAACTTTAAACAACAGCCCGACAACTGTTGTAGAATCCGGCGGGATTACTAAATCATCACCCAATCCCTTTAATCCAAACACCCAAAGTGAAGCTTATTTTAGCTATACTTTAACTGAAAATTCCGATGTGGCTATTTTTCTTTTCAGCATAAACGGGGAATTGATTTGGAAAAATAACTATCTTGCCGGCCAAGACGGAGGAAAAGCCCAGGCTAATTTAGTCCCCTGGAACGGCCGCAGCCAATACGGAAACACCGTTGAAAACGGGGTTTATATTTATAAAATTACCGCGAAATCGGGCGGCGCGGTAAAGATTTTAACCAGCGGAAAAATAATCGTCCTTAGAAATTAATCGTAATCTCGCCTGTTAATAGCTGGGCATCCAAGTTATCCGTTTCTTTCTTTTTATTAATAAACCTTACAAATTTATAGCTTGCAATGGCATATACGCTGTCTATAATCGGATTGTCCTGGGAAATATTAAACTTCAGGCTGTATGCGTTTGAAACTTTTACATAATCAATATCCGGCAGGGTTCCTCCCGCAATTACCTCTCCCCTATTTTCTTCCTGGTCATAATTATGGATAATGTCCCCCCAGCTAAACATCGTTAAAGTAGTAGCCATACTTAGATTTGTTTTTGGCAGGCTTATTTCAATTTTCTGGTCGCTTGTTGTTTTACTTGTTATTTTATTTGTGTTATCAAACGCAACTTTTACATTTTTTATTGGGTTGTAGTCAACATGTATCCTAAATGTCTGGTTGCTGGTTGTTAATGCTTCAGAAGTTGTTGAAACCAAATTATAATATTCTTCCTGCGTAAAGCCGGGAGAAAGGCTGATAAAAGGAAATGGATCAACTACAAACTTATAATCCTGCGAAAGCGTCCTGGTATCTGTTGAAACCTCTAAAGTCCCGGATGGGGCATTTGAATTACGCGAGTAAAGGTTATATCTTGAGTTGAGTTTTACTTTACTAAAAGAAATCATTGCCCAATCTAAAGACGCAGTATTTGATCTGCCCTTTGACTCCCTTCCGGTTTCAAGAATAGAATAATCTTCATTATAACCCCAGGATGAAGAAATTGCCGAAAATGGAGTTAGGCGCACATTTAGCGCCGTGCTTTCACTTGCCGGATTCCTGCCGGCAACCGTAACAGACGGTGTTTCCTGCCGGTTTTTATCATAACTTAAAGATAAAATGCTAAAAGGCGTTAAATCTGTATGGATCGAAGTGTTTCTTGTTTGTACAAAAGATTCCGGCGTTGGCAGGGTTGTTTTTGCCTCATGGTTTATTACTTTTCCGTAAGCGGTCCATTTTTGTAATTTCCAAAATGTCAAATCGAGATTTAAATCGTAAGATATATCTTGGACGTCGCTATAAGATGTGGGATTTTCCTGTCCGTTTGTTGCCGCAAGCCCTTTAGCGTTTGAATGCTGTGCGTCAGCATGGAATTTAATTTTTTCACCAAAGCTCAAGTTTCCCCCATAATGGATGGAATCATTAAAACTTGAAGTTAGGGTAAGGTTGTCCTTTGACTCAGAGCGCCTAACATCTCCTAAAATATTAAAAGAGGCAATTCCTCTTTTAATAGTCGCCGGCACTACGCTAACAGAATATGAATTTTGGACGCTGTCAGAGGACTTTGCCCCGCCAACAGTAACGGGATCTCCTTTGGTATCAAGATTTCTAAAATCGCCGGATATTTTTAAAATATTAAAAGGATTAACCCCCATTGAAAAAGCCCGGTCAATACTCCTGGTAAAGATATCGGTTCTTCCGCTTAATGGGTTTTTGGTGTCGCGGTATGAATGGCTGACGGTAAAATCATATCGCTGCGGCTTCAAACTTATTGAATAGTCATTATAATCAGATCCCACGCCAATAGCAGTTCCCCCAAGCGGAGCAAAGTTAAAGCCAATTTGCTTCCTGCTAAAAGACAAATCCAAAAATTTACCCAGCGAGCTTTTTGCCGAATATTTATACGCGGTATCGGTTTTATTGGATAAATCAGTTTGCACTCCGCCGCTAGTGCTTTGGTATTGGTAATCAACCGAAACCACATCTTGGGCTGCTAAAGTCAAATTATAAAAAGTAATTTGTCCTCCTGCATAGTCAATAAAATAGTCGGTATCCCTGTTCCTAACTTTACCGTTAATCCTCACTGTCTCGGAATTTTCTACAACCGGCGTGAATGCTAATTTTTGCAGTTTGCTGGTTGGGGTAGTAAAATTTCGCTGTGTTTCAGATGTGCCAACGGTTGTCGCCACCCGATCGTTTGATGAGCTGGCATACGCCCCTTCAACTTGGAGAAATTCGCCAATTTTAATATTCCCGTCAAAACCGGTAACGCTTTGGGAAATATCTCCGCCCACAGGCGCTGATGGCGGGACATATTGAAAATAAACTGAAAAGTTTTTTGATGACGCAAGTTCTTTATTGAATATAATATAAGGGGCTTCTTTTGTGTATGAAATGGTATATCCCTTATCGCCGGCATCGGCCTCAAAAGAACTGTTTCTGACATAAGATTCTATATTTGATGAGCCGGTATCCCAAACTTCCACCCTTTCTGTTCCAGGAATAATATACCTGTAATTTTGAATGTAATAAGGACCCCTCCCGCCATTCCCTGCCCCGCTATACCTGCTGCTTATAGGCTTTTTGAAGTTATATAAAACTGAAACTTCAGCGGTTGCCTCAAGAGAAGTTAATATTTTTATAGTTCCTGTATCATAGCCGCCAGTCGGGTCAGTCCGGTCATTAATGTACGCCAGGCGTGTTGCGGGATTTACTTTTACGTAGCCGGTTTGTGAATCAACTTCAGTGGTGGGGAAAATATAATCAACCCCATAAGTTAATTCCGCGCCGCCCACTTTTACCGAAAGCAAACCTCCTTCGCTTGTGGGAATTACAGGGTAAAAGCTTAAATATATCACATTGTTATTATCGATTAGGCTTTGATGGCTTTTTGTTTCAATTTTATCCCCTACGGCAGTAGAGGTTCCTTTTTTCGCGGATTCTTTTAAATAAGTCATTCCAACTGTCATGGATTTTTTAAATTTATCCGCCAGAGGCGCGGGAGGAAGTTCCATAACAATTCTCAGATAAGTTATGTTAATTGCCGATGTTTTTGAAACAACAGAATTAAAAGATATTTTCCCGTTTTCATAATCTATCGTATAATCCAGATCTCTTACAATTAAGCGGCTGTTAACCAGCACCCGTTCGCTGAATTGGATAATTTTCCCGTAAGCCAGCGCGTACGGCCCCTTACTGTCTGTTCCGGAAATAGTTTCGGCTTCCTTTGCAGTTTCAAAATAACTGTATGAAACCTCTAATGGATCCTGCGCGGTGGGAAGGACGGGAAGAAGAAGGGTAATAGCGCCATCATCATACTTTATAATATAATCTTCATTTTTCTTTAATTTTACCCCTCGAAAAGTTAATGCTTCCGAAAACAATTGGACAGGAACATTTTTAAGCCGGAACTTTCCAGTTGATTCTTCAGCCATTGTTTCTTCAAGAGAAGGAGCTTCGCTTGACGCATTTGCTTCTAAAGAACTTTTTGCGGTTGTTTCAAGAGAAATAATGTTTGTAGGAAATACTTCCTTCGTCGTTTCAATTGCCTGCTGGGGAATGGGGGCTTTTTTGCCAAACAGCGACGGGTCGAAAGTGTATCTGCCCTGCGCCCCAAAAAAATCTCTCTTTGAAAGAGTCGGGAAGAAAATGTCCATGATGTTTGAATATTCATAGTTATAGGCAAACTCATCTGCTGTTGTTAGGATGCGGTTAAAGTTTATTTTACCCTCAAAATAGTCGATTATATAATCGCTGCCCTTTTGTAAAACACTGCCATTTAGCTCAATCCGCTCGGATCCTTCAACAATATTCCCATGTCCTAGTGAATAAGGGCCTTTTGTATTGTTGCCTTTCTGTTTTGTTAATGCCATCACCTGGCTTTTTAATTTTGAAGAAGGGACCGCGAGAAACTCATAACCATCGCCTTTTGAGCTTATCATGACGCCATTAACAAATTTTGTTGCCGACGCGAATTCGTTTCCTGAAAAGGTGGGATTTATGTCGCCAAAGGCCAATTCATGCTTATTATCATAATTGACTTTTACATCATATTTATCGGGCATTTCAGGCTGCTGCTCAATGTCGTATGTAACTTTAAGCTTTTCTGTAAGCTGAGCTAAAATCTTTAGCTGCAGCCTCTCCTGCCAGGGTGTGCCGTTGATATTTGGGGAATAGCCGCCCAATTGGGTCAATCCAGAAAAATAATCTCCCGCAACTTTCGCTTGTTTGAAATCCCATTTCTTCATACCGGTAATATCGATCTTAGGATAATCTTCGGAAAAAGCAACCGAGGAAAAAACAAACAAAATGAATAAAAATAGAAGCGGCTTAAGCTTCATATTTTTTTATCGCCAGAACCGCGTTATGCCCTCCGAAGCCAAAAGAATTTGATATTGCCGCTTTAATGTCCGCTTTTATAGAATGATTGGGAACATAGTTCAAATCACACTCCGGATCAGCTTCGTCATGATTTATAGTCGGCGGAACTATGCCGTTTTTAATAGTTAAAGATGTCGCGATCAATTCAATCGCCCCTGCCGCCCCCAGCAAATGGCCAATCATTGATTTATTTGAACTGATTAAAAGCTTTTTCGCGCGCTCCCCAAATGATTTTTTAATCGCCATGGTTTCATACTTATCATTCAGCTCGGTTGAAGTGCCATGCGCGTTAACGTAATCAATATCTTCACAATTTAATCCCGCGTCCTTTAACGCCAAATTAATCGCACGGGAAGCTCCTTCCCCATTTGGCGCGGGAGCAGTCATATGAAAAGCGTCTCCGCTCATGCCGTACCCGACAACCTCAGCATAAATATTTGCCCCTCGGGAAAGAGCATGGTCTAATGTTTCAAGCACCACAATCCCAGCCCCCTCGCCCATAACAAAGCCATCCCTATTTTTCTCAAAAGGCCTTGAAGCTTTTTCCGGATTATTATTATTTGTTGATAATGCCCTTGCCGCACAAAATGCCCCCAATCCAAGAGGAGTAATCGGCGCCTCGCTTCCGCCTGCAACCATAGCTTTTGCATCACCGCGCTGCAAGATCCTATAAGCATCTCCAATACTGTGGGTTCCGGTTGCGCACGCTGTAGCGACGCAGGAATTGGGGCCTTTAATCCCCAGGTGGATTGAAACCATGCCTGCCGCCATATTACAAATCATGTATGGAACCGCAAACGGGGAAATCCGGCTTGGCCCTTTATTTTTTAAAATAACTACCTGCTCTTCAAAAAAATCAATCCCGCCAATACCAGAACCTACAAGCACGCCTACATCACAAGCATTGCTCTCATCAATTTTAAGCTTCGCATCTTCAACCGCCAGCTTTGCCCCCGCGATTGCGAATTGGATAAAACGGACAAGCTTCCTTGCTTCTTTTTTATCCATAAATTGCCCCGCGTCGAAATTTTTTATTTGGGAGCCAATCCTAGTGGTATATGCCGAGGTATCAAGCCCCTCAATCAGGCTAATTCCGCTTTTGCCCGCGGTTAAATTATCAAAAAAAGCTTTATGGCCAATTCCAATTGAAGTGACAGCGCCTAATCCAGTTATAACAACCCTATTATTTAATTGGGGCATACTTCCTCTATTTCTTTTAAAATTTCTTCAATAATTTTTTTAACCGGCCTGATGCTGCGATCCTTGATTTTCCAGACATTTTCTCCTGAAAAGACAATCCCATTCACAACATCCCCTTGTTGGGAATTAATTAGGGCTTGTATTATACAATATTCAAGGGAACATCTTTTAAGGCAAAAATCACACCCCATTGGCTTTGGAGCGATTTTTTTCAATATTTTATCGACAAACTCCGTGCGAATAGCTCTTCCCGGCATGCCAACCGGAGATGAAATTATCACCACATCCTCTTTTTTGGCGTTTTGATATGCCCTCTTATATTCAATCGAAGCGTTGCATTCGTCAGAAAGCACAAACCGAGTCGCGATTTGAACTCCATTTGCCCCCATCTTAAACATTTCACAGATATCTTTTCCTTCAACCAATCCTCCCGCGGCAATCACCGGAATTTTTACCGCGCTTCTCACCTCAGGTATAATATCGCGTATTGACCGGTTGGTTCCCAAATGCCCGCCTGCCTCTTTCCCCTCAACAACCACCGCCGCCGCGCCTGATTTTTCCGCCGTACTCGCCAATTTCGCGGAAGAAACAATCGGGACAATCGGGGTATTGCTGGTTTTGCCGATTTTAAATATATCGCGGGAAAATCCGGCACCGGTAACAATTAAATCAATTTTTTCTTTAATCGCGGTTTGGACAATACCCAAAAATTCACGGGCGGCGTACATTACGTTTATTCCTACAATGCCGCCATTGGCCTTCTCCCTGGCAATACGGATCTCATTGCTCAATTCATCAAATGCCATTCCTGAGGCTCCAATTACCCCCACTCCCCCTTCCGCCGCAACCGCGCCCGCAAGGAGACCTGTCGATATCCTTATCGCCATGCCGCCTTGGACTATGGGGATCTTGGCAATTAAATCGCCAATTTTAAGCTGTGGTAATTTCATTTTTATTTCTTTGCGTGAGACATCACATAACTAATAGTGTTTCCAACAGTTTTTATTTTTTCTGCTTCTTCATCCGGTATTTCTACGCCAAAAGCTTCTTCAAGCGCCATAACCAGCTCAACGGTATCGAGTGAATCAGCGCCTAGATCATCAACAAATGATGATTCTTTTTTTACTTCCGCGTCTGAAACACCCAACTGGTCAACAACCACTTTTTTTACTTGCTCAAAAACCTGATTCTCGTCCATTTTTTCACCTCCTAATTTTTTATGTGTTCATCAGCATCCCGCCGTTCACATTTATTACCTGGCCGGTAATATAATCTGACTCTGAACCAGCGAGAAAAAGTACCGCGTTCGCGACATCACCAGGACCGCCAAATTTTGCCAGGGGAATTTGAGCCATCATTGCCTTTTTTACTTCATCGCTTAATTTATCAGTCATCGCGGTTTGGATAAACCCGGGAGCAACCGCGTTAACGCAAACATTGCGCCCTGCCAATTCCCTGGCAGCTGATTTAGTAAAAGCAATAACCCCACCTTTGCTGGCGGCATAATTTGCCTGGCCAAAATTCCCCATCTCCCCTACTATGCTTGCAATGTTGATTATTTTACCAGACCTTTGCTTTATCATCAAAGTAGAAATAATTTTTGTCATATTAAAAACACCGGTAAGGTTAACCGCAATGACCGCGTTCCAGTCTTCAACTTTCATCCTTAATAAAAGTCCGTCTTTAGTTATGCCGGCATTATTTACCAATATGTCTATTTTTCCCATTTGGGCAACCGCCTGGCTGACACCTTGTTCCGCGTCTTTATAGTCGGCTACATTCGATTTTAGCGGCATAGTTTTTACGCCCAGGGATTTTAATTCTCCGGCAGTTTTTTCCGCCAGTTCCAGGTTAATGTCTGAAACAATAATGTCCGCCCCTTCCTTGGCTAGCGCCTCTGCGATCGATTTTCCAATCCCCTGCGCAGAGCCGGTTATAAAAGCAGTTTTTCCTTTAAGCCTCGGCATATGTTTTCACCTCAACTGATGGATCAATTTTTTTTATTAAACCAGACAAAACTTTGCCGGGTCCGACTTCAATAAACAATTTTACACCGTCGCCAATCATTTTTCTAATAGAATCTTCCCATAAAACGGAACCGGTAACCTGCTCGACTAATTTATCAAAAATTTCTTCAGGGCTGTTTAAATAACCAGCGGTCGTATTGTCGATCACCGGGATTTCCGTTTTTTTTATTTTAATTTTTTTAAGCTCTTCTTTAAGCTTTAATTCCGCAGGCTTCATGAGCTCGCTATGGAACGGAGCCGAAACCTGAAGGGGTATGATTTTTTTTGCCCCCGCCTCTTTAATTTTTTTCCCCACTTCTTCAACAGATAATCTTTTACCGGAAATAACCACCTGGTCGGGGCTGTTAAAATTTGCCGGCTGGACTCCTCCGATCGCTTTGCAAATTTTAATTATTTCATCCCTCTGCCCGCCTAAAACCGCGGACATGGCACCCTCACCCAAAGGAACCGCTTCCTGCATAAACTTGCCCCTCAAGTGAACAACTTTTACCGCATCTTTAAAATCAATCGCCCCTGCCGCAACCAAAGCTGAGTACTGACCCAGCGAATGTCCCGCAACCACATCAGCTTTTATCCCTTTATTAACCAGCAAATTATACGCGGCAACACTCACTGCTAAAATAGCCGGCTGTGCAATTTCTGTTTTTTTTAGCTCATCTTCTGGGCCTTCAAAACAAAGCTTTTGCAAATCAAATCCGAGTATTTCGTTCGCCTGTTCCAGTAAATTTTCCGCAAATCCTTTCCCCATCCCAACAAATTGCGACCCCTGCCCCGGAAAAACAAATGCTATATTCAAATCCTTAACTCCTTAACTTTTCTGATTAAGGCCGGAACTATTTCCAGGCAATCGCCGACAATGCCGTAGGTGGCAACTTTAAATATCGGGGCGTCAGGATCTTTATTTATTGCAACAATAGTTTCAGCGCCCTGCATTCCTGCCAGGTGTTGGATTTTTCCGGCAATTCCGCAGGCAATATAAAGCTTTGGGGCAACTGTTTTCCCTGTTTGCCCCACCTGGTGGTGGGCTGAAATCCAGCCGGCATCAACAGTAGCGCGCGAAGCTCCAACAGCGCCGCCTAAAGCGGAAGCCAAATCTTCGATCATTTTAAAATTCTTCTGGTCGCAAATCCCCCTGCCGCCGGAAACAATAATTTCCGCCTCCTGCAAATTAACTTTTACCGATTCATCTTTGATTGTTTCTAATATTTTCACTAATAAATCTTCCCCTTTAATAACCGGGGAAAATTTAATCACATTCTTTTCTTTTTGTTTTTGGATTTTTATCTTTTTGAAGACTTTTGGCCTGACTGTTGCCATTTGAGGCCTGTGATTTGGGGAAATAATCGTAGCCATTATATTTCCGCCAAATGCCGGACGCGTTTGCTGGAGGATTTTCTTTTCCGGGTCAATCGCAAGCCCTGTGCAATCAGCGGTAAGGCCACAATTTATCCTTATTGCCAAGCGGGCGGCAAGGTCGCGGCCAATAGTTGTCGCACCGATTAGAAATATTTCCGGCTTGTATGTATTTACCATTTCAGCCAGCGTGCTGGTATAAGGAGCAGTTAAATAATTTTTTAGTTCGGGGTGCGCCGCGACATATACTTTATCGACGCCATATTCAAAAAGCGGATCAACTTCAATTTTTTCATCCCCCAGCAAAACCGCAGACACTTCGCAGGATAAAGTTCGCGCCAAATTTTTTGCTTCTGACAAAAGCTCAAACGCAACGCTCTGGATAATTCCATCGCGCTGTTCGGCAAAAACCCAAATGCCCTTCCAATTTGGCTGTTCGTTGGGATTTTTTCTAAGATCCATTTAAATTATTTTCCTTTCGCGGAGTTTTTGGGTCAATGATGAAACTACTTCATCTGTTGATCCTTCAATTATTTCTCCCCCGCCTTTTACCGGCGGAGCAAATATTTTCACAACCCTGGTCGGAGAACCTTTGAGCCCGGTTATTGTCTGATCGGCGTCAACGTCCTGCGCAGACAAAGTTTTAATTTCTGCTTTTTTTGCTTTGAGCATACCTTTTAAGGATGGGATCCTTGGCTCATTGATTTGTTTAACCACAGTAATCACAGCCGGTAGAGGAACTTCTACGATTTCATTTACTTCTTCAAGCAGGCGCTCGACTTTTGCCTTTTTGCCATCCACTTCAATTTTAACCGCAAAAGTCACTTGGGGAATAGAAAGCCACTCGGCAATGCCCGGCCCCACTTGCGCCGTGTCGCCGTCAATGGCCTGTTTGCCGCAAAGGATTAAATCATAGGCAACTAGTTTTTTTATCGCGCAGGCAAGAGTGTATGAAGTTGCCCAGGTATCTGATCCGGCAAAAGCCCTGTCGGAAATAAGATAAACCTCATCTGCTCCCATGGCAATGGTTTGCTTTAATGCTTCAATTGCCTGGGGAGGCCCCATGGTAATTATTGTGACTTTTCCGCCGTGTTTTTCCCTAAGCCGCAGGGCTTCTTCCACCGCGTTTTCATCAAAGGGGTTAACAATGCTCGGCACGCCTTCCCTGATCAAAGTATTTGTTTCGGGGTTAATTCTTACTTCGGCAGTATCAGGAACTTGTTTTATGCAAACCGCGATTTCCATTTATTTCTGGGCGCTTTCTTTTATCAGGGATAATCCTATTTGGTTGCGCTGGATTTGGTTTGTCCCTTCATAAATTTGTGTAATTTTAGCGTCTCTCATCATTTTTTCCACCGGATATTCTCTCATATAGCCATAACCGCCAAGGATTTGTACTGCCTGGGTGGTCACATTCATTGCAGTATCTGAAGCAATAAGCTTTGCCATTGACGACTCCTTGGTAAAATCTTTTGATCCCGAATCAATTGCTTTCGCAACCGCGTAAACCAAAGCGCGCGAGGCCTCTATTTGGGTTGCCATATCCGCGAGCATATGCTGGATTGCCTGGAGGGAAATAATCGGCTTGCCGAATTGGACTCTTTCTCTCGCGTATTTTACCGATTCATCAAGCGCCCCCTGGGCAATCCCAACCGCCTGCGCCCCAATTCCCGGCCTGGTCATATCAAGGGTTTTCATGGCAACAATAAATCCCAAGCCTTCTTTTCCAAGCATTTGGCTTTTGTGGATTTTGCAGTCTTGAAAAACAAGTTCGCGGGTCGCGGAACAGCGGATCCCCATCTTTTTTTCTTTTTTGCCAAAGGTGAAGCCCGGCGTCCCTTTTTCAACTATAAAAGCAGTCGCCCCGCGGGCGCCTTTGTTCTTATCCGTTATGGTTATAACGCTGTATGTTTCAGCTTCCCCGCCGTTTGTAATCCACTGTTTGGTCCCGTTAATTATAAAGTAATCGCCGTCTTTTTTTGCCGTGGTTTCAAGGCCGCTGGCATCGGATCCGGCATTCGCTTCTGTCAGCCCAAAGGCGGCCAATTTTTTACCGGAGGCTAAATCAGGCAAATATTTTTGTTTTTGCTCGTCTGTCCCAAAAAGCAGTATTGGAGCTCCTCCTAAAGCAGATGCCGCAAATGTCACTCCAACTCCGCCGCAAATCCTGCTTATCTCCTCAGTTGCCAGGCAAAACGCCATGACTGACTGCCCAAAACCTCCGTATTTTTCCGGGATCCATAACCCGCACAGGTCAGCTTCCGCGAAAAGCTTCATAATTTCCCACGGGAACTCTTCCTTTTCATCAAGCTCCGCCCTCACCGGCAAAACTTTTTCAACAGAAATTTTCCTTGCAAGTTCTTTTACCATTTTATGTTCTTCTGAAATCAAATAATCTAACACCTAATATTCACCCCCAGCAAATAATATTCGAACCATATGTTAATCCGGCCCCAAACCCCGACAAAACCACAATGTCTTTTGGTTTTATTCTGCCTTCTCTTACTGCTTCATCTAAAGCTAAAGGAATTGACGCGGCCGAAGTATTTCCGTACTTCATCAAATTAACATAGACTTTTTTTTCTGGCAAGCTGAATTTTTTAACCACATGCTCAATAATCCTCATATTCGCCTGGTGCGGGATTAAAAGATCCATGCTGCCAAGAGATAAATTAGCTTTTTCTAAAACTTTCACAACCGATTCTTCAAGCGCTTTGACAGCAAATTTAAAAACTTCCTTGCCGTCCATCCTGATAAATCTCCCTGACTTTTCCTCAGGATCGCGTGATCCTCCGCCCGGCATGACCAGATGATTTCCGCCATCTCCTTTTGCTTTTATATAGCTTGCCAAAACCCCTTTTTCTTCTTCTGTTTTTTCAAGAAGCACCGCGCCCGCCCCATCCCCAAAAAGCACGCAGGTTGACCGGTCGCTCCAATCAAGATATTTTGTCAAAGTATCCGCGCCAACAACTAAAACATTATTGTACATTTTGGACTCAATATACGCCTGGGCAGTGGACAAAGCAAAATTAAATCCTGAACAGGCGGCCGAAAGGTCAAATGCGGCGGCAGAGCTGGCTTTTAATTTCGACTGCAATATACAGGCAGTTGAGGGAAAAAGAGTATCGGGAGAACAAGTGGCAACAATTATCAGTTCTAATTTTTCCGGATCGAAATTTGCCGCGCTCATGGCTTTCCTGGCGGCCGCAAAAGCCAAATCAGAGGTTGCTGTTTTTTCATCAGAAACCCTTCTTTCCCTGATTCCGGTGCGGGTTCTGATCCATTCATCCGAGGTGTCAATAGTTTTAGACAAATCATCGTTTGTCACAATTTTTTGCGGAACCTCGGATCCTGTGCCGATAATTCTTGATCTCATGCTACCTCAACTGCTTTAATGCACTTAACAATATCTTCTTTGACGGCCTCATATGCTACCCTCACGGCATTTTTTATGGCTTTAGCTCGCGCCCTGCCATGCGCTTTTATGCATATGCCGTCAACTCCTAAAAAAGGAGCTCCGCCGGATTCATCATAATCAACTTTTTTCTTGATGCTGAAAAAAACCGGCAGCATCATAGCTGCCGCCAGCCAGGTTATTGCATTTCTTGAAAGTTCCTTTTTTATCAAATCAATAATAAATGAGCTTACGGATTCCCCGAATTTTAAAATCACATTGCCAATAAAACCATCGCAAACAACAACATCAAGCTTCCCTGAAATTATTTCTTTGCTTTCAATCATACCTATAAAATTTATCTTTGACCCTTTTAAGAGAGGATAAGTTGCCAGCGTCAATTCATTCCCTTTTTCCGGCTCTTCCCCGATATTTAAAAGCCCCACCCTTGGGGATTTTATGTGCATAACTTTTTCAGCATAAACGCTTCCCATCTCCGCGAATTGCTTTAAATGTTTTGGCCGGTTATCTGAATTTGCGCCCATATCAAGGCACAAAACCCTTCCGTTTGCGGTTGGAAAAATTGCCGCGATCGCCGGCCTCTCAATCCCAGAAATCCTCCCAAGCTTAAACAATGCCGCGGCCATAAATGCGCCGGTATTTCCGGCAGAAACAACAGCATCAACTTTTTTTTCTTTAGCAAGCTGGAGGGCAACATTAATTGAGGCGTCTTTTTTTTCGCGCACTGCCAATACCGGAGATTCATTCATGCCAATAGTTTGGGCGGCATTTACAACAGATATATTGGAACAGCAGCATTTGAGGGCTTTATTGATAATATCTTTTTTTCCGACAAGGGTTATCGCAATATCCGGATATTCACCTGCCGCCTGGCAGGCGCCTTTAATTATTTCATCGGGCGCAAAATCTCCGCCCATCGCATCAACCGCGATATTAATCACAGGGGATTACTCCTTCTTGCTTTTCTTTTTTTGCTTAATCTTTAAAACCGCTCTGCCTTTATACGCGCCGCAGGATTGGCAGGCTTGATGGGGCAAAATCGCGGCTCCGCAAGAAGGGCATTTTGAAATGCTTGGCAGTGCGGCACGAAAGTTTTCCGCGCGGCGACTCCCCTGCCTTGCCCTAGAGTGTCGTTTTTTTGGAACTGGCATTTTATGAAACCTCCTTTTTATCGGGACCGGGACAAGATTTTTCGCACAACAGCCAGTAATTATATTTTAAAAAGCTTTTCCTGTCAAACGGGGTATGTAAAATGATTTGACTTAATGATAAATTTTATGTCAAAATGCCCAATAAGAGGTGGAATTGGTATGGGAAAACCATTAGTTTTAGTTGTTGATGACGAACCGGACATGGCTAATTACATTGCAAAAGTTGTTCGCGAGGCGGAAAAATATAATGTAGTTATCGCGCATAACGGCAAAGAAGCTTTTGAAGCCCTTGAAAAAAACAGAAGCTTATTTGGATTGGGTGATACTTTAGTGGGGTGTGTCCTCCTAGATATTAAAATGCCTGAGATGGACGGCCTTCAATTTCTGGAAAAACTGCGCAAAGAATACGAGAAAAGGATCGGGGTTATTATTGTTTCCGCGTATGAGGACCAGGAAAAATGGGGAAAAGCAATGGAGGGTTTTGTGGCAGGATATTTGCGAAAACCTTTTAACAACTCTAATCTTCTTGCCTATCTCGATATGTTTTTTACTAATCCTCAGTTTGCAATTCAACAATCCAGGGAAAGGCTCTTTGGAGAAAGATTTCATGCTTCGCTGAAAAAAGAAAAAAAGAATAACACGATATAATTATTTTGATGCGGTAAACTGAATTTTAAAAGTAGCGCCCTTTCCGGCTTGGCTTTTAACTTCTATCTTGCCTAAATGCTCCCGTATTATGCGAAAAACTATAGAAAGCCCGAGTCCTCTTCCTTTAGTCACATGGGTGCTGAAAAATGGCTCGAAAATTTTCCCTAAATTTTCTTCTGGAATTCCAATCCCTGTGTCTGATATCTCCGCGCAAACAACAGGTTTTTCACTTTCAACATCAGGATAAGTCCTAATTTTTAAGTCTCCTCCACCGGGCATTGCTTCGACTGCGTTTTTAATTAAATTAGTAAAAGCAGTTTCCAGGTCTTCTTTATCGCCCATAATTGGCGGGATAGAAGCCAATTCTTTAACTAAATGCACCCCACTGGGAGGAAACATCTTTAAGGCACCGTTGATCACATCATTAAGATCTAATTTAATTTCTTGTCTTTCTTTGGGGTGGCTAAGGCGCACAGTGCTTTCGACAATGTCAATGGCTCGGCTGACATGTTTTAATACTAATTCCTGAAACCATTTTAAATAAGCCGCATCCCGAGGTTCTTTGGTTAAAAAATTAGTTTCCCCCTGAATGATTGTTAGCGGTGTTCTAATTTCATGATTATATTCCTGAAGCAATCGCGTCATGGAGGCAATTCTTTCCGATCGCGCTAATAAGCGTTCAGTATCGTAAAGCTTTTTCTGAGTGGCCTCAAAATTTCTCTTTATGCTCTCGTAATGATGGATGCGATCAAGGAGCGCCAAGGCCTGAACCATTAACGTCCTAAATAAAGTAAAATCTTTCTTATTGTAAGTGTCTTCTGATTTCTTTTTGCCTAACACTATAATCCCTTCCAGCGCTTCGGTTGAGAAAAGAGGCAAATACAAGTTATCCTTGTAGTAGGTTACATCT
>WPAF01000014.1 GCA_009772965.1 Candidatus Saganbacteria bacterium | reverse complement strand
CATTAATATCACATTTAACAGAATGCCAAGTCCCAGAGTTGCCATCCCAAGGGCAATTCAAAATCAAAAAGGCAAATCCAAAGAGAGAATTTTTGTTCCAAAATCTTATATGCTATCAACTGAGAAATATATATTAACGATTTCATATTTGGCTCGATTAACGTTTGGGGTGCCGAAAATGTATTGGATGTCAGAATTTTCAAAGGAAATCATACAAAATCCAAAGCTTAGGGCGCTTATGCCAAAATATATTCGAAACCCGAAAGATTTATTCCAAAAGATATATGAGGATAGGAGAAATTCAAATTGGTTGGAGTTGCTTAAGACCAAAGACCCTTATGCTTATAGTGTGTTGAAACAAATCCCGCCTCTAATCACCTTTTAACTTTTTTAGTATTTTAAGGTCTTCCTTGTCTTTATCTCGTCCAGCCGCCTTTTTCATTTTAATTAAATCTTTTAAAGAAGGGAAATAGACCTTGATGTCGCCGATTTCTCCGGATTCTTTGTTTTTCCATATTTCTTGAAAGGTCACTCCTGCCACAAATGGATGGATGTCGGTTTCAACCATATATTGCCGGATAAGAAGCTTTTTTGATAACAGGTCATTTATTGTAATATCGGAAACATCGTATCCAAATTTTTTTAGTGCTTTGTAAGTTTTTTCCGCATTTTTTTTGGTTGGTTCGATAAAAATATCTACATCCAAGGTTGTTCTGGAATATCCATAACGGGGAAAAGCCATAGCACCGATAAGCACAAATTTAACTTTATGCTCTTTTAATAATTTCAGTAGGTTTTCTATGTCCATTGTCGATCAACATTTGAAGTACTAGTTTTGATTGTCGAAGCATCATGCGGAATCTTTCTGTAAGCGACAGCGAATGCTGATATTTTAGCTCAAATTTCAACTCTTCCTTTTCATTATCTTTTGAGCCCTTATATATTGGCATTTCTAATTAGATTTTACCATGTTTACTTTAAAATAACAAACAAAAAGCGTTTTATTTTATCTGGCTAACTAATTCTTTTTTGATTTTTGAAAACTGATGCGGATTTAAATTTAGCTCAAGTACTTGGGTAGCTTCTTTTAGCAATTCAACCAATAAATCCCGGGCATTTGAAAGATGGTAATTATCAATAAAACCTCGAATCAATTTAAGGTCGCATTTCCTGGATATAAACAAAGAAATTATATCCAGGAAATCTTTTCTTCCCTTTGGGGTCCTTCCTCTCTGCGACAAAGTGTATATTTTGGAAACAAAAAGTAAATTTATATCAATTACATTAAAACCTTCAAGAGATTTTGACTGCTTAAGTATGTCTTCTGCAGGAATCCCGATCTGTGAAAAATGCGGGAGATAAATATCTATTTGCACTTCTTCTTTAACTGCTTCATATTTATGCAAGCGTTCATTTTTAAAAAGGGGGTAAAGTTTTTCAATAACCGGAAGCTGGTCATAATCTACAACAATATCAATGTCTTTTGATTTTAACGCCCCCGAATACAGATAAGTTGCCCAGCCACCAATCAATACGAATTTTACCTGTTTGCTTAAGCCGGTCAATTCTTCCCAGCTTTTTTTGGTTACTAAATCATGATAATACTGCATTTATCTTCCCTTCCAGGGCAGCAACAAAATCTGGGCTGTACCAATCTTTTAAATTCCAAACATCAACAAAAGTTTGGGGAAGTGTTGTAATCTTCCCATATTTTTTCATAACCGCCGGCACCTTGAGGACTATCAAATTCGGAATTTGCTTTTCTTTTAACGAGGGAAACCTCAAGCCAAACTCCGTCTGGACTTCTTTATCGGCATAGCAATATACTGTTGAATAATCTGCCGGCGCTTCCCCTAAGATTTTTTTTGCCGCGCTGTAAGCGGCATAAATTACGCCGGACGGGACCAGGCCTTCAATTTCCGCCACACTGCCGGTATAATAACCCCTGTAAACAATATCTCGGGATAAATTTCGCATACTGGCCCAAAAATATAAGAGCTTCTGAAAATTTTCCAGCACAAAAAATCTAGCTTCTTTACGCACTGCGCCAATTTCAGAGATTGTCCCAAGCGCGTGATTAACAGTACTTAGGGAATAACCAAACATCCGGGCAATTTCTTGTTGAGTATGCTGAAATTTCTTATCCGCCAAAGCTGAAAGTAATATGTGGTGCCATATCGTTTCGATTTTTCTCATGTTATTATGATTATATTTCGACATTCTTAGAAAGTCAAGCTTTCACTCAATTTTCAAGCTTATGTCGAGCACTTTTGCGGAATGGGTTAGCGCTCCGACAGAAATATAGTCAATGCCTGTTTTAGCAATTGATACTATATTATATATATTCGCTCCGCCGGAAGCTTCGGTTTTTACCCCTGCTTCTTTGCAAAGCTTAACCGCGCATTTTAAAAGCTGGTTGCTCATGTTGTCCAAAAGAATCCTGTCAGCTCCCAATTGAATCGATTGTTTTACTTCATTAATTGTTTTTGCTTCAACCTCTATCGGTTCCCTTTTCCTATATTTCTTTTTCACAGCCGTTATTGCTTTCTCAATGCCCCCGATAATTTTTATATGGTTATCCTTTATTAAAATCGCGTCATAAAGCCCCATCCTATGGTTTATTCCGCCGCCAAGCTTGACCGCAAGTTTTTCAAGCCGCCGCATCCCCGGAATGGTTTTTCTGGTATCTAATATTTCAACATGGTATTTTGAGATTTTATCATTTATTTTTCGAGTAAAGGTTGCTATCCCCGATAAATGCTGTAAAAAGTTTAATGCAACCCTTTCTCCGGCCAATATCCCTCTTGCTGGCCCTGAAACAATCGCGATAATAGTCCCGTTTTTTACTTGATCTCCGTCTTTTACTTTTGGGGAAAATTTTATGCGTTTATCAATCTGATAAAAAACTTCCTTTGCAATCAATAGCCCCGCAATTTCCCCGTCTTCTTTTGCCCTAATTATTGCTTCTACTTTTTGGCTGGCGGGGATTATGGCGTTCGTTGTTATATCTCCCGAACCAATATCTTCTTTTAACGCCGTTTTAATAATATTTTTGTCTATCATTATCCTACCTTATTATAAACCATACAACATAATAATACATCAGCGGAGCCGTTAAAATAAAAGAGTCCATCCTGTCCAGCACTCCGCCATGGCCGGGAATAATATTTGAGGAGTCCTTAACGCCCGCGTCTCTTTTTATAAGCGATTCAACCAAATCAGATAATTGAGCCATAATCCCGATAATAGATCCCAGTATCAGCGCGTGCGTGCCGTTTAACATGGTAATGCCCGAAAATATTTCCGCCGCTAAAATACAGGTTAAAAATCCGGCAGCCGCGCCTTCCCAAGTTTTGTTCGGCGAAATTTGCGGAGCGAGCTTATGTTTTCCAAAATATCTGCCCGCAAGGTAGGCAACAACGTCATTCGCCCAAATCGTAAGCATAAGGAAAAACAAGTACCCGCCATGTACCGTAAGCGACCGTATAAATATTAGATAGCTAAAAAACCAGCCGATAAAAATCATGCCCAGGATAGTTATCGCCACATCAACAATCGTGTCCTTTTCTCTTTTTAGAAAAATGCCCGAGATCGCCGCAACTGTAACCGCCACGGTTAAAATTGCCGATTGCGCCGGCTCCCAATTTCTTTGCATGGCAAAATAAGCAAAAACTATAAAAAATATCGCGATTAAATTCCCCACCCAAAACGCCGGATAATACCCCTTTTTCATCATCATCGAATAAAATTCATTAATTGACGCGAGCGCCAAAACAAGAACCAGCAACAAAAATGGAATTCCGCCGTGGTACGTGCAGCCCCATATAATAGGAACGGCAGCTAATATTGTAATAATCCTTGCTTTCATGTTATCTGCTCCGAGGTTTTTCCAAACTTCCTCTCTCTTTGTGAATATTCCTCAATCGCTTTTATCAGTTCTTTTTTATCAAAATCCGGCCATAAAGTTTTTGTTATATAAATTTCGGAATACGCAATCTGCCAAAGCAGATAGTTTGAAATCCTCATTTCATCAGCAGTGCGGATTAAAAGGTCGGGATCCGGAATGCCCGCAGTATACAGGTAGCTGCTGAAGATTGTTTCATCAATATTATCGCTTGGCACTTTGTCATCAATTATTTTTTTTATCGCGTCAATAATTTCCGCTCTTCCCCCGTAGTTAACCATTACATTAAGGTTGCCTCTTTTATTATTTTTGGTCAATTCCATCGCTTCAACCATTTTCTCCTTAAGGTTTTTTGAAAACCCGTCAATTCTCCCTAAAAACCTGATCCTAACATCATTCTTATGGAGTTTTTTTATTTCATTATTAATCGCTTCCATAAAAAGATTCATTAATGCAGTTACTTCTTCTTTTGGCCTTGCCCAGTTTTCAGTAGAAAAAGCATAAACCGTTAAATGTTTTACGCCGATTTCATTGCAGGCTTTAACAATTTCACGGAGCGCGTCAACACCTTTTTTGTGCCCGGCGGCTCGGGGCAGCATCCTCTTTTTCGCCCATCTGCCGTTTCCGTCCATAATAATGGCAATATGCCGGGGGATTTTGAGATTGCACGATCCTGAGGTCATGGGGCTATACTTCCATTATTTCTTTTTCTTTTAAGCCGGCAATCCTATCTATTTCCTTTATTTCCTGGTCTGTAAGCTTTTGCGCTTCTTCTTCCTTCATTTTTTCTATGTCTTCGGATATTTCCTTTTTTTCTTTGCTCGCTTTGAGCAAATCCATTGCTTCCCTTCTTAGGTTTCGTATTACTACCTTTGCTTCTTCCGCCTCTTTTTTAATGACTTTAACCAATTCCCTGCGCCTTTCTTCTGTCAGCGGGGGAAAGCTTAGTCTTATTACACCGCCATCTACCTTGGGGGTAACCCCCAAATCAGATTTCATAATTGCTTTTTCTATATCTTTTATGGCGCCTTTATCATACGCGTTGATAGTAATTGTATGGGCCTCAGGAACAGAAATTCCTGCCAGCTGGAGCAGGGGGGTTTGCGCGCCGTAGTATTCCACTTTAAGGTGTTCAACGATTGCCGGAGTTGCCCTTCCTGTGCGCAATGCTAAAAACTTTTGTTTTAATACATCTACCGCTTTTTTCATTTTTATTTCAGAATCTTTTATAATATCCGCCATTTTATGTCTCCTTGTTCGCGCAAATAATGGTTCCAACCTGCCCGCCTAAAACCGCCTTTTCAACATTTCCCTTTTTTAGCAAATTTAATACAATTATCGGGATGTTGTTGTCCATGCAGAGAGAAGCCGCGGTTGAATCCATTATTTTCAAACCTTTGTTCAGTATTTCGAGATAGGTAAGGGTTTTAAATTTTTTCGCGTCTTTAAATTTGAGCGGGTCTTTATCAAAAACTCCGTCAACTTTTGTCGCTTTAATAATTATTTCGGCGTCAAGCTCCGCCGCCCGCAATGCCGCGGTAGTATCGGTTGAAAAATAAGGGTTGCCCGTGCCCGCGGCCAGGATTACAACTCTTCCTTTTTCCATATGCCTTATCGCGCGCCTGCGGATAAAGGGCTCCGCGATTTGCCGCATTTCAATTGCTGTTTGCACCCGCGCGAACACGCCCACTCTTTCTAACGCGTCCTGCAGAGCGAGAGAATTTATCACCGTGGCAAGCATTCCCATATAATCGCCCGTCGCGCGATCCATGCCGGCAGAAGCGGCAGATAATCCCCTAAAAATATTTCCTCCGCCAATAACAACGGCAGTTTGGATATTTTTGTCTTTAACGCTTTTTATTTCTTTGGCGATATTATCTATTATTTCAGGATCAAGCCCGTATTTTAATTTTCCGCCGAATATTTCGCCCGATAATTTAAGAAGAATCCTGTGGTATTTTGCTTTTGCCATGGCAATTGTAATTATACCATAATTAATATACAATAATCATCGTATGATCCTTTTTCCATATTTTGAGCTTGCGGCATCGCTTTTTACGCTTCTTTTTGCGTTTATCATTTTCTCAAGGCATTATGAAAACCGCACAGCCCGTTTTTTTGCCCGGTTTGCCCTCCTGGCATTTTTTGCGAGTATTATTGAATATTCTGCAAGGATTGCTTTTACCCTAGAGCTTGCGGGCGCGATCAATCGCGTATCCGCATCCTTATGGGCCTTTGTTTTTCCCGCTTTTGCGCACTTTTGCCTGATTTTTGCCAAAAAGAATTCATTTTTAAAATCAAAAATCGCTCTTTTTGTCTTATATCTTCCTGCTTCCGTGCTTTCTTTCCTTTTTCTTTTTACAGATTTAATGTACAAGCGCCATGACATTTATCACTTTGGCATTGCAAACCAGCCCGCCCCCTTTTACTGGCTTTTTGCCATAAATACTTTTGTTTATGTTCTCTGGGGAATTCTTGTCCTTCTAAAGAAATCAAAAACCTCCCCGCAGGCAACCGTTCGCTCTCAAGCCTTGTTCATTGCTGTCGGCTCTTTTTTCCCTGCAGTAATTGGAATCATTACTGATGAATTGCTTCCTTTGGCTCTTGGTTATCGGCCCTTTCCTCCGACTTGTATTTTTGGCATTGCGGTTATGAATTTTGTAATTTTTCTTGCGATGCGAAAGTATGCCCTCTTTTCAATATCTCCCGCGCTTGCCGCGGACATTATTATAGAAACCATGCCCGATGCGCTTTTGGTAACAGACCTTGAAGGCAGGATTATTCTTGTAAATGACGAAGCGCATAAGTTTTTCCATGTGCCTAAGGAAGAAATTTTTGGCAGACACATTGATAAGCTTTTTGAAAAAAAGGAAGAATATATTAAATTATATGAAGAAGTTGTGGTAAAGAATATCGAAATAGAAAGATTTTCCGCAAACCTGGTCGACCCGTTGGGAGAAAAAATTCCCGCCTTAATCAATGCGAACAAAATGAAGGATTCTTTGGGTTCAACGTTAGGAGTTGTTTATATTATCCGTGACAGCTTATGATGTAATCGTAATTGGCGCGGGACACGCCGGAATTGAAGCCGCCCTTGCCGCCGCCCGCCTCAATTGTAAAACCCTGCTTTTAACTTCAAACGCCGACACTATCGCATTTATGTCGTGCAATCCCGCTATGGGCGGGCCAGCGAAAAGCCAGTTAATCAGGGAGATAGACGCGCTCGGCGGACAAATCGGGATATCAACCGATATGACTTTTCTGCAGATGAAAATGCTAAATACTACTAAAGGAGCCGCGGTTTGGGCGCTAAGAGCGCAGTCAGACAGGCAGGGATACCACAGGTTAATGAAAAAAACAATTGAAGAGCAGGAAAATCTAGATTTAAAGCAAGCTGTTGTTGAAGAAATTCTTGTTAACAAAAAAAAGAGGGTTGTTGGCGTTAAAACCCAGCTTGATGTTATTTATAAAGGAAAAACAGTTGTCATAACGACCGGCACTTTTTTAAACGGGCTTATCCATGTCGGGCTGAAGCATGTTGAAGCCGGCAGAATTGGAGAGCCGCCGTCAAAAAAACTTTCAGACTCATTGCGAAAAATCGGATTAAAGCTTGGGCGGCTAAAAACAGGGACGCCTGCCCGCCTAAATAAAAGGTCTATTGATTTTTCAAAAATGAAGTTACAGCCAGGGGACAATCCGCCAAAAATGTTTTCCTTTATTTGGGAATATTTCCAATATTCAAAACATCCTCCCCTAAAAAATCCCTCCCTAGCCATACCACAAGTG
This sequence comes from Candidatus Saganbacteria bacterium, assembly GCA_009772965.1. Classification (GTDB taxonomy): domain Bacteria; phylum Margulisbacteria; class WOR-1; order XYC2-FULL-46-14; family WPAF01; genus WPAF01. The sequence goes on along the minus strand of WPAF01000014.1, from coordinate 21,412 downwards.
CCGTGCCATTTGACCTGGACTAATAACAAAACCCATAAAATTATTTTAAAAAATCTTAAGCGGTCGCCTCTTTACGCCGGCAAAATTAAAGGCGCCGGGCCAAGATATTGCCCCAGTATTGAGGATAAAGTTGTCCGGTTTAAAGACAAGGATAAACACCCTTGCTTTATTGAACCTTGCGGAAGGGATACGAACGAAATGTACGCGCAGGGGATGTCTACTTCGCTTCCGGAAGATGTGCAGGTTGCTTTTTTTAAAACCATGCCCGGACTTGAAAATGTTGAATTAATCCGCCCGGGATATGCTGTTGAATATGACTACATTTTAACTTCACAACTAAAACATTCTTTAGAAACAACGGCGATTGATGGCTTATTTTGCGCGGGGCAGATAAATGGAACTTCTGGATATGAAGAAGCGGCGGCGCAGGGAATTATGGCTGGGATAAACGCGGCACTAAAAGTTAAAGGCCGTAAAGTCATGGTGCTTGGCAGAGAAGAAAGTTATATCGGGACACTTATAGATGATCTTATTACAAAAGAGATAAACGAGCCTTACAGGATGTTTACTTCCCGCTCCGAATACCGGTTAATATTGCGGCAGGATAATGCTGATTTGCGCTTGACCGAAAAAGGCTGCCGCCTCGGGCTGATTCCACAATGGAGATACAAAGCTTTTTTAAAAAAGCGCGCGGCAATTAAAAAGCAAAATTCCATTTCAGCCGAAGTTATTGAACAAATCGAAATCGAAAAAAAATACAGCCCTTACATCAATCGCCAGCTCGTCCATATTGAAAGGTTTAAAAAAATGGAAAACCATCGCATCCCGAAAAATATTGATTACAGCAAGCTCAAAGGGCTTTCTAACGAAGCAAAAGTGAAGCTTTCCCACTACCTCCCAAATTCTATCGGCCTTGCTTCGCGCATTGCCGGTGTCTCCCCCGCTGATATTTCAGTTTTGTTGATTTATTTGGAATTGTTTAGGAGAGAAACTCGTCTTCCTAGATAACTCATTTATATCGCGTAGCCACACCTCTAAGGGGTGGCGCCAAAGTCAAGAAGATATACCGCATCGCCTGAGAGGCGATGCTACGCGAAGTGTAGTTGCGCGGTTAGTGTTATAATAGCCTTATGGAAATAAATATGAAAACTATTTATTATATCTTGCTAGCTCTTGCAATAATATACTTTATTTTCTTGAATTCAATCGGCTTTCTTTTTAACCGCACACAATTAAAAAAGCAAATAACCGAGAAGCTTTCATATGAGCTTAAGCGGGAGGTTAAAATAGCGAGCATTTCTTTTGACCTTTTCTCCGGCATTAAGCTAAAAGATGTTGTAATCGGCAATGCGGCTGGGTTTGGCTCCGATCCATTTATTTCCGCCGAAGCTATTGAAATGAAATATGCCTTCCTCCCGATTTTCAGAAAAAAGTTAATAATCCCGCAAGTTACGCTAATAAGGCCGCTTATATTGGTTGAAAAATCAAGAAAAGGGATATTTAATTTTTCTGATATTTTTTCTTCTCCCCCAAGCAGGGCTAAAAGAAAAAATGTTTCTGACATTGATTTAGCCGTAAATTCTTTTTCTGTCAAAAACGGGGAAATAAAGTATTTTGATTATTCCACAAAAGCGGAACAAGCCATAAAGGGCGTCGACTTTGAAATAAGGAATATATTGCTTTTTATTTTTAAGCCGATTGATTTTAGCGCTTCCGCTGTAATAAACAAAATCCCCGTTAAAGTTTCTGGAAGTTTGGCAATCAACCTATCAAAAGAAACTGCAACGTTAAATCCTTTGCTTTTTTCAATCGGGGATGAAACCCTGCAAATTGAAGCCCAAATAAAAAGAGGCCGCAGCCTTTCTTTCTCCGCTGTCTCTGAAAATTTTTCTCTTGACCCTTTCCTTTGCCTGTTCGCCCAACCAAAAAATAATCCGACAGTCGGCAGTTTCAAGCAATTTTTATCTTCGGTTCCCGCTAATTTTTCCGCCGCGGGAAATATAAAACTTAAAACGTCTTCTATCGCCCGCCTAAAGCTGGCAGATGCTGAGATTAATATAAACCTAAAAAACCGCATCTTATCCGCTGATTTTAATAATTTTTCTGCGTACGGGGGAACAGCTTCGCTTAAAGGGATTTTTAATCTTTCTGGTTTTTCCTATAAATTTAGGAATATTGATTTGAAAAAAGTTGCTGCCGCCCCCTTCATTGATGATTTTGTTGATTCTTTTATGCCTAGCTTGCTTGATTTAAAAAGCAATTTTGAAGGGATAATCGACGCCTCTGCGGCGCTCAGCGGAAACGATAAAGGGATGTCCTCAGCCGGCGTTTTTCTTCTGTCAGACGGGAGGATAAAAAACCTCAAGCCCCTTGAAAATATTGGCAAGAAATATTCATTAAAGCTTTTAAGCCAAAACATTTTAGTAAGGGGGCTCCGGGCAGAATTCAACTACAGTAATAAAATCCTTGGTTTTAACAAACTGACTTTGCAAAATTCCGACCTTCAGCTTTTATTCTTCGGCTCCATCAATTGCGAAAATATGCTTTATGAAAAAGGGAATAAATTAAACTTAAAGCTCAGTCCTAACTTTGTAAAAAATTATTTCAGCGATTTTGCGTCATATAAAGACGCCAAAGGATTTATCTCTTTAAATTTCGAGCTTGACGGGCCGCTAAACGAACCCTCCGCCTCGCTAATTTCTTCCCAGCGGATTGAAACAGTTATTGATAAATATAAAATTAACATTGAGGCCAAAGAAATCCAAATCTCGCCCAAAAACCAGCCGCCAAAAATTCCCGGACTATCTGAAGACGCAAAAAAGAAGATTAAAGAGATTAAAAGTTTTTAATGCTGCTGTTTCCCCACGCCTTTCTTTTAAGCTATAATAATAATAATGTTTTACGAAGATGTCTTTAAACTTCTAAATAAAAACAAAGTCAATTATCTTGTGATCGGCGGCTTGGCGGTAAACTTTTATGGCTATCCAAGAACTACGCTTGATTTGGATTTATTAATTTCCCTAGACCAAGAGAACAGGGCTAAATTTTATTCCATCATGGAAAAATTAAAATTTAAAACCATGAAACCAGATCTAGCAAAAAAATTAATGCTTGAAAAATATACCGTTAAAAGCATAAAAGTTGTCACTTTTTTTAGGCATGAATTTGAATTAATTGACGTTTTTATTCAGAATCCGGTTAATTTTAAAAAAGCTTACGAAAGAAAAAAACTCTTTAAATCCGGGAAAATACCTATCCCAACCATACCTTATGATTTATTAATTAGGATGAAAAACAAATCGGGGAGAGAAAGGGATTTGGTTGATATTGGATACTTGAGAAAGACCAGGGGAAACAATGCAAAAAAAGGTTAAATTGGATAAAAAAGATTTAGAATATTTAAAAATAGCCTCAAAAATGACCCCTTTTCAAACGCTTAAATGGCTTGACGAAATGAGAAAATTTACCATAAAAACCATCCCCCGCCAAAGGCTAAGGGCAATCTTAAAATTAAGGGAGGCAGAATGAAAGCAACAAATGGTGTTTTATTTTTCTACCGTAATTTTTCTTTCGCGTTAAGCTCCATGCTATTGCTTGCTTTAAATATAACCTTATAGTCTTTGTACTCTTTATACGCTTGAGCCATGTCGTATAACTTGTCGTATGCTTTAACAGAAGCCCTTATCGCGCCACGACCCGCAAAAAACAAACCCATGCAGCCCAAAAAGCTCAGGGGGACAGTCGCAATCATATAGAACTTGCCCAAAGGACCATAATAATAAACAATCGCAGGGGCAACCACAAAGAAGCTAAGTATCCCGCTTACTGCAGCTATAACATTTTCCCCTTCAGAATCCTCATATGTATGTCCCTTCCCAGATTGGATAATCCTCTAACTTCTGCTTGGCGATAAGATGCGGTTTGTAAAAAGCTCGCAACGCGCTTGAGGCCGCGAGCTGGAACAAGTTTATTCTTCATACGCGCAATCCACGACAATTTATTTCTTGTTAAAACAATTGAATTTGCCATTTTTTACCCTATTATCTATCGGTATATATTATGGGGGGGTTCACTTTTAGAAAAAGTTAGCTAGGATCGAAAGTCCGCCGAAGCAAAACGCTATCCATCCCTGTACTTATGTAAAAGAATTTCCGCGAAGGCGGATTAAAAAGAAACTAAGCAGTTTTTAAAATATTTTTCAATTGCAACAACGGTTTCAGCTTTCAACTCAGCCGGACTATTTGTTATCCACAGTGTGAAATTATATAACCCTTGAGTATCAACACTTAACCATTTATTATTTTTAGCCAAAAAAACAAATAAAGTTGTCATGGCAATTCTTTTATTCCCATTTTGAAAAGGATGGTTTTTTATCAGCAAATAAAAAAGAATACTGGCTTTTGCTAATAAAGAAGGGTATAGAGATTTTCTCCCAAAGCTTTGAAAAGGCGTAGCTAAACAACTTTCTAGAATATTAGGGAAGCGGGTGCCAAAATTAGGGATAGGCTCCTTAAAAGACCATCTTTCTCTTGCAAGGGTAAAGGCTAAGTATTCTACTTCTTTTACTGTAATTTCCTTCATTATTCTTTACCCAAAAGCCTCAAGACTTCCCCATATTCTTTTAACGTTCTCCTCACGGCTATTTCGATTTTTCTTTTCTCTTCCTCTTTTAATTCTTTTCCAACAATCTTAGACAAATATCTTTTAGGTATGGCATAATTTCTGCCAATTTTATGAGCCTTTATCTGCCCCTTTTTAATTCTTTTATATACGGCAATTCTACTAATGTCTAATATTTTAGCTAATTCAGCTATCGACAAATACTCACTTTTCATCATAAGACCACCCTTTTTGCATTGTTAACCCGCTTTGACTAGATTAACATATGTTAATCCCATACATACAGGTTAACAAGACTATAAATGCTTGTCAAGCATACAATAAGGGACTGCTGAAAAACCCCTCTGAAAGCTGCTAAGGATGTGAGAAAATAAGACAACACAAGAAAAGGAGTTGTCTTATGCTAAAGAAAAACGAACCGCCCAAGGTAACCTTCGCGGATGTCTGGCTTTCACACACGGAGAAGAACTGGGACAAACACTGGCTGAAGAAAGTATCAGAAAAAGTCAATTGGAATAAATTCAGCTATCGATTCGAAAAATTGCAGGAACAAAAGTATTCCCAAACGCCGGGGTATTGTTGAGGGTGTTTTCGGTTCTTGGAAACAATTATATGGCTGGGCAAAAACCAAGTATTACGGACTTGAGAAAAATTATCTCGCGGCAACTCTGACCGCATTAAGCTGGAACATGAAAAAATGGGCCTGCCTAACGGACAGGCGGGCTTTTTCACAAGGGACAATCCTTCTATAAATTTTATGCCCAAGTTAAATTGTGTGAACCCAATTTTATTTTCCACAAGTTTCCCTTCTTAAAGCCCGACATATATATGTAGGAGATGAGCCATGAAAAAGGCCTTAATTATATTCTTGTTTTTTGCCATATTAATAGGTATTTTTGCGCCATGTTTGGCAGAGAATACCCCCAACGAGCTTCAAGTTAAAAAAATGTATTCTTCCCCAACCTTTGACAGCAAATTGGTTTATGAAATCCCTATCGAAGTAAAACTTCTGGAGATTTCTGAAGACGCGAATTGGTATAAGGTAAAAATCCAGTTCTATTTCGGCCCTGCCTGTTTTAAATACACCGGCTGGGCGTATATTCCTGTTGGGCAGGCATTGGCAGCACGCAATAATAGGCTTGTTTCTTCAAAATAGCAATTCATCCTCTCTTGGTGTGAAATTCCGCTTTCATTTTAACGATATATACACGGAGGAGTTGTGTCATGGTTAGCAGAGTCTCTAGCAGACCAAATAATGACGTTTTAATTAAGGATAGAATCTGTTTTTCCCCTTTGGCGAAACTAAGCTCCAGAATTTTGAATTATTCTAGTCGAGGTTTGAGGGTAAAAATTATTTTTCGAGCTGAAGGCATACAATTTGATCCTACAGGGGAAATTATTCTTAATACACAACGTATCAGTAGAAACATATTTAGTAAAACTTCAATTTCTGACATAACATTCAGAGCTGGAATCGGGTTTTCGGAACAGACCGAGCTTAGAATACTGGAATTTTTTAAGAGCGGAGAAATCGAAGGAATAAGAGGCCTTTTTGACGATTGTACAATCTTGCCTCCCTTAAAGCAATTGCTAGAGCAGGGACAACCCTTGATTAATCTTCCAGTTGTACTTGATGAAGTTCCAGGAGAATATAAGCATTATACTGGCTTTAAAAGATTTTGCTATGCGATGATAATTCAAGGACTTCAAACTAGGAGTTTTGAAGCCCGGAGCCCAAGACTTTGCCTTACAAGAGATTCACTTTCTCCAGCAAGGGCGCTAGCAGAATTATTTATTGATCACAGAAAATATCATAATGAATCAAGAGGATCTTATGTCTTGGGTTTTGATCTTTTGCGAGAAATGCCTTTTGAAATACAAAATGGCATTGAGTACTGGTTTAGGGAAGATATTAAATTTGGAGAAGATGCGGTTTTAAGATTTGCAGGATTAAATCCAATTGGAGCTACTTATTAAATTTGGATGCCGTGGCTAACTTTGTACAACTGTTCTGCTTTTTTTAAAAGCTCTTCACTTTTTTCAACGCCATTAACCCATTCTTGAGGAATGGCTTCGATTCCATGATATGCGCCGCTTATTGCTCCCACTATTGTTCCAATCGTATCTGCATCCCCGCCATAAGAAACACTATGGACTAATGCTTCTTTAAACGAATCCAAAAATTTTAAAAAGATATAGACACTGCTTCCAACAGTTTCAAAAACACTTCCTCTTGTTCCAAGCAATTCTAATGCTTCTTCAAAACTAATGGAGGAATCATTTAAAACAATTGAAACATCATTTAGTTTTTCTTGCATTTTTGATTTCCCAATGAAAGAGATAACATCTTTTAATATATTGTTTTTATCAAATGTCGCATTAATTATTCTAGCAATTATATAAGCCACCGCCAAACTGCCGTTAATTGCTTCTTGATTATTGTGCGTAATGGCTGCAACCAATTCGCAATTTCTTTTTAGTTGATCAAAATCTGCATAACTGAAGAGGGCGATCGGATAGATGCGCATTGCAGCGCCGTTTCCGGCCGCAAGTTCCCCGTTGAAACCACAATCATTCCACTTATGCCCTCTTAATAATCTTGTTGCGGCTGATATAGTAGCTTGACCAAAACCCCTGACCTGTTCATTTTTAAAAGCATATGCGATTTTTGATGCAATATCTACCGGGGAGAGTCCCTGTTTTTCAATTAAACTATCTATGGTAGCCAGCGTTAGTAAAGTATCGTCTGTCCATTGGCCTGCTTTGAGCTTTCCGTCTGATTTTGGATAAAACCTATCAACCCTCCCCCCATAGAGCTTTATGATTTGAGGGCGCGGCATAAGCTCAGTTGGCATTCCAAGGGCATCTCCGCATGCAGCTCCAATGACAATCCCTCGATATTGTTTAATTTGTAAATTATATCTTTCAACCGATCTTCGGCTTAAAATATTTATCGCATTGCTCATTACTGATATATCACTAATAATTTTGGTAAATTTCACTTTTTAGCAGATTTGATTAGATTTGATCTCAGCCGTCCTCAGAAACAAGCTTGTTTCCTCTAAATAACGCCATTATGGTATAATTTTATTGTGAAAGAAGAATTAATAAAACTCCTAAAAACTACCGGCGCATTTAAATCCGGGGATTTTACTCTGGCCTCCGGCAAAAAAAGCAGTTTTTATATTGACTGCCGCAAAGTAACGCTCCATCCCCAAGGTGCAAAGTTAATCGCAAAGATAATCCTTGAAAAAATTGCAAATTTAAAAATCGACGCGGTCGGAGGATTGACGCTGGGAGCAGATCCAATTACCTCATCTGTTGTCGCGATCGGAAACATCCCTGGCTTTATTGTCAGGAAAAAAGAAAAAGAACACGGCACTATGCAAAAAATTGAGGGAATTATTGAGCCAGGATACAAGGTTCTTGTAGTTGAGGACGTCTCAACAACAGGGGCTTCTGCCATGCAGGCAATACAAGCGGTTGAATCATTTGGCGCTAAAGTAATTAAAGTAATTTCAGTTGTCGACCGCGAAGAAGGGGCAAAAGATCTGCTTTCAAAATATTCTTTTGACCCAATCCTCCGCATTTCTGAACTTTTATCTCGCGGGCCCGTGTAGCTCAGTTGGTAGAGCACGTCCTTGGTAAGGACGAGGTCACCGGTTCAATCCCGGTTGCGGGCTTTTTTTGCTTGACACATAATCGCTGATATTGTAAAATTGTTCAATAAACCCGAAAAATACAAGGAGGAAAGAGTATTATGGCAAGAGAGAAATTTGAAAGGAAAAAGCCCCATGTAAATGTTGGAACAATTGGACACGTGGATCATGGAAAAACCACATTAACTTCCGCGATAACAAAATATTTATCCGCAAAGGGCATGGCAAAAGCAAAAGCATTTGATGAAATCGATTCAGCTCCCGAAGAAAAAGCTCGCGGGATTACCATAGCAATTGCCCACGTTGAATACGAAACAGAAAAAAGGCACTATGCCCACATCGATTGCCCCGGCCACGCAGATTATGTTAAAAACATGGTTATCGGCGCGGCACAGATGGACGGCGCAATTCTTGTGGTATCCGCAACAGACGGCCCAATGCCCCAAACTCGCGAGCATATTCTTTTGGCTCGCCAAGTAAATGTTCCCTACGTTGTTGTATTTTTAAACAAATGCGACATGGTTGACGACAAAGAACTTATTGATTTGGTTGAAGTAGAAACCAGGGATTTATTAAAAAAATATGATTACCCGGGAGACGACATTCCAATTATCCGCGGATCCGCATTAAAGGCCATGGAAAAACCTAATGATCCTGAAGCAATCAAACCAATCCAAGCTCTGCTTGACGCGCTTGATTCTTATATCCCCGAACCACAGCGCCCGATAGATAAGCCGTTCCTTATGCCGATTGAGGATGTTTTTTCCATCACTGGCCGCGGAACAGTTGCAACCGGCCGCGTAGAAAGAGGAAAGATCAAAGTCAATGATGAAGTTGAAGTTATCGGGCTTGGCTCCCACAAAAAGGCGGTCATTACCGGAGTAGAAATGTTTAGAAAAACTTTAGACGAGGCAATTGCCGGCGATAACGTCGGGCTGCTCCTCAGGGGATTAGAAAAAGAAGAAATTCAGCGAGGAATGGTTCTTGCCAAAACCGGAACAATCAAGCCGCACAAAAAGTTTGAAGCCCAAGTTTACGTTTTAAGCAAAGAAGAAGGCGGACGCCACACTCCTTTCTTCCCAGGATACAAACCCCAATTCTTCATTAGGACAACTGATGTTACAGGCGAAATTAAGCTTCCTGATAAAGTTGAAATGGTCATGCCCGGCGACAACATCGTGATGACCGTTGAACTTATTATCGAGGTCGCAATCGAAGAAGGTTTCCGTTTCGCGATACGCGAAGGCGGGCACACCGTTGGGGCAGGAGCAGTAACCAAGATTATTGAATAACTATTTCGGGCTGCTAAAAAAAACTTTAATTGCAGTTGCCTTGTTTTCAATCTCGGCAGCTGCAATTTTTTTAGCGGTTGATTTTTTTAAATCAAAAGACGCTTTTCCTCCAAAAACTTATATCTGCAAAATAGATATTTCATCTTTAAATAAAGAAGACGCAAAAACCAAATTAAGGCAGACCCCTATTTTTAAACTGCTGTCCTTTCCCGTAATATTCCAAAGCGCAAACGAAACTTTCACTTTTTCTCCCGAAGAACTTGGGGTTTCAGTTTTGGTTGATGAGACAATCGATTCCGCGTTTGATTTAACCCATAATAAAAATTACTTTAAAGATCTAAAAACCCGCCTATCAACATTTAAAACCATTCTGCCCGCTAAGTTTACGCTTGATGAATTTCTGGCCAGGGACATCTTATCAGAAGTTGCCCAAAATATTGACTCCCCGGCAAAAGATGCGGGTATCGTATTTTATGAAGAAACCGGAGGATACAACATCCTGCCGGAACATTCCGCGAGGACTTTAAAAATTGATGAAACTATAAGTGCCGCAAAGAGTTCCCTTGCTGAAGGGAATTTTACCGTACCGCTAATAATCAATTATTCTGACCAACCAAGGATTACAGAAAAAGTTTTAAGGTCCGCTCCGCCGGTTTTCCGTCTTTCGGCTTACACCACCTTTTATGGTTCTCACGATTCCCCCAACCGCATACACAATATAAAACTTATTGCTTCCTGGGTTGATAATACAATCCTTCTTGCGGATGAAGTTTTTTCTTTAACTGAAAAAATCGGCAGCTTTACTCCCGAAAGAGGATTTAAAGAAGCGTATGTCATCCTTGGAGGCGCGCTTGTTCCCCAACTTGGAGGAGGAACCTGCCAAATCGGAACTACTCTTTTTAATGCTGTTTCCCTTGCCGACTTTGAAATAATTTCACGGAGAAACCATTCCTTTTACTTTAATATTTATCCTTTGGGCAGGGACGCTGCGGTCTACCCGGGACAGGTGGATGTTAAGTTTAAAAATAATACCGGCCATCCGATTTTGATTAAAACTATAGCCAACAATAAACAGCTTTCTTTTAGGATCTTCGGCACGCCTACGGGAAAAACAGTTGACTTTTCTCCCCCGTCAATTTACATTCTTGATTACAGCGGTTCTTTTAGGCCCTCTACACTCAGAGAAGTAATTGCCAGCGACAGGCCGTTTAGGACTACCGTGGTAAGAACGGTTAAAGATTCCAGCGGCAAACAAATAAAAGAAGAGTTTATACGGTCATACTATAAGCTTTATGGAGAAAAAACAAATGTCCCTATCAGGAGACGCGAACCAAGGTAGCCAAAAGACTATAAAAAATCCCTTTCAATTAAGCGGGATTGGAATACATTCGGGAGAAAATTGTACAATAATTTTTAATCCAGCTGGCCTTGATTGCGGAATATATTTTATATATAAAAATGAAAAAATTCCCGCGCTCGCCTCTTTGGTTGCGGACACATCAAGAGGCACTTCGCTTAAAAATATTCATGTTGTTGAACATGTCCTTGCCGCCGCGGCGGGGCTTGGGATAAGCAATTTAGAAATTGTTTTATCCCACCCGGAACCGCCCGTACTAGATGGCAGCGCCCTCCCCTATTTTATAAAACTCAAAGAAGCCGTAATTCTTGCTCAAGACAAAGAAATTAAAACAATTACCATATCATCAGCAATAAAATTAAATGACGGCGAGGCCTCTTTGGAAATCAGGCCTTACAATAGCTTCAAAATAAACTTTATGATATACTTTCCCTATATTGGCGAGCAAAATTTCGTCTATGATGGTAATTTTGAGTCGGCAATTGCTCCCGCCAGGACGTTTGGCCTGCTTGAGGAGCTTGAAATGCTTAAAAAGAGAGGGCTAGCCAAAGGCGCGTCTTTTGACAATTCCTTAGCAATAGGGCCAAGCGGCTATTTAAACGCCCCAAGATTTTCAAACGAGCCGGTTAGGCATAAAATTTTAGACCTTATTGGCGACTTGTCCTTAACTGGCGCCCAAATACGGGGAGAGGTTTTTGCTGTTAAATCCGGACATAAATTAAATGTTGAACTTGCAAGGAGGCTTATTGAATTATGTTAGACATCCAAGAAATATTAAAAACAATCCCGCATCGTTTCCCTTTTCTTTTAATTGATAAAATTCTTGAACATGAAGACGGCAAGCGCGCGGTTGCTTTAAAAAATGTAACCATGAACGAGCCCTTTTTCCAAGGACATTTTCCCAGCCAGCCTATTATGCCGGGAGTTCTTATTTGTGAAGCTATCGCCCAGGTTGGCGTTGTCCTGGCGCTGCGCATGCCTCAAATTGAAAATAAAATTGTCCTTTTTGCCGGCATTGATAATGTAAGGTTTAGAAAGCCGGTCCTTCCTGGAGACCAGCTTATCCTAGAGGTAAATGTCCTTTGGCTTAGGGGCGCGCTGGGAAAGATGAAAGGCAAAGCATCAGTTAATGACGAAGTTGTCGCGGAGGGAGATTTTATGTTTTCCTTTGCCGACCGCGGGATGGGAGGGGCAATAATTCATCAAAGCGCTACCGTCCATCCATCCGCCATTCTCGGGAAAGGCGTTGAGATAGGCCCCTATGTTTTTATCGGTCCAAACGTTGAAATTGGCGATAAGACAAAAATTGGCGCAGGCACATGCATTGCCCGTTCCACAAAAATTGGCAGTGAAAACCGCATTTACCATAGCGTTTCTATCGGGCTTCCGCCGCAGGATTTACGATATAAAGGCGAAAGATCAGAAGTCATTATCGGCAATAAAAATGTGATTAGGGAACATGCCACGATACATCTTGCTTCAGGAGAAGGGAATAAAACAATTATTGGCAATGAGAATTTTATTATGGTCCATGCCCACATCCCGCACAATTGCCAAATAGGCAATCAAGTTGTTATTGGAGGGTTTTGCGGTTTGGCTGGCTATACGCAAATAGAGGATCAAGCTACCATCGGCGGGCTTGCCGGGGTACATCAGTATGTCAGGATCGGCCGCCTGGCAATGATCGGCGCGCAGTCAAAAGTTGTGCAGGATATTCCTCCTTTTATGCTTGTTGAGGGCAATCCGGCTGAAGTAAAAGGAATAAATACGATCGGCCTCCAAAGGCGCGGCGTTTCGCAAGAAGCGATTTCTGAAATAAAAAAATCATTAAAAATTATTTACGAAACAAAGCAAGCCACAGAAAAAATCGTTGATGATTTAAAAAAACGCCTCCGCCCTCTTGATGAAATTAATTATCTTATTTCTTTTTTGGAAAAAGAAAGCAAGCGGGGCATTTCTAAAAAAGTTTCAATTGATGATATCGAAGATGACCTCATTTTGCCGGATTTGCCTGAACTAGGGATCTAGTGAAAATAATGCTGTCTGCCGGGGAAACATCCGGCGACACTTATGGCGCACATCTGGTAAAATACTTAAAAGATCTCCGCCCGGATATATATTTTTTTGGCATGGGCGGCAACCGGATGTTTTCTGCGGGCGTAGATATTAAATTTGATATTTCTTCTAAGGGCACAGTTGGAATTTTTGAGGCTTTGCCCAATGCCCTTTCAATTTTTTCTGTCCTCTCAAAAATGAAAGCCCTTCTGTTAAAAGAATCGCCTGACTTATTGATTTTAATTGACTCTCAAGGGCTTAACATGCCTCTTGCCAAATATGCTAACGCTATTGGAATAAAAACCTGTTATTTCATCGCGCCCCAGGAATGGCTTTGGGGCTCTTCAAAAAATACAAAAATTGTTGCAGAAACATTAGATTATATTATCGCCATTTTTGAAAAAGAATATTCTATTTATAAATCTTTCGGGGCGAATGTTTTTTATTTTGGCCATCCCCTGCTTGATATGATTAAAATCAATTCTACTCGCGAGCAAATATTAAGCAAACTTGGCGCAAATATTTCTGAGCCCATCATAATGCTTTGCCCCGGCAGCAGAATCCAGGAAATAAATTCTGTTTTCCCTGTTTTACTCTCCGCGTGTGAAATCTTTTCGCAAAAATATCCAAATTCTTTTTTTCCGGTTGCCGCGGCTTCAGCTTGGATTAAGCCGTATATTATTTCTCGGCTAAAAAAATCATCGCTTAAAAACTTTCAAGTGTTTGAAAATCTTACGCATGAAATTATTTCTGTTTCTGACCTTGTTTTAGCTTCATCTGGAACAATTAATCTAGAGGCCTCAATTATTGGAACGCCAAATATTATGGCTTACAAGCTTAACCCGTTAACTTTTTTTATTGCTAAAAACATTTTAAAACTTGGCAATAAATTAAAATACTTCAGCATGCCAAACATTCTTCTGGGCAAAAGGCTGGTTCCTGAATTGATTCAGGAAAACGCAACCGCGGCAAATATTTTTAATTGCTTAAATGATTCTTATGTCAACAAAGTATCTTTTGACAACAAATCGCTGCTCGCAAAGCTTGGCTCTCCCCCAGTTTTTCCCAACATAGCAAAGAAAATATTAAGCTTTACTTCTTCGCCATGCACACCGCACCTATCTGCCGGCAGGCGCGGCCCAAAAGGGGATCCCCGAACTAAAGCTACTTTTGCCGGATGAGAAGGATAATCGGGACAAAGCTATGGCAGGCGGATCCTGACGCGCGCTATTGACAGTCCTTTATTATATTCCTTTTATAAAGGCTTAATCAAGGTATCAATATAACTAATAATTTCAATAATTGCTTTGCGGTTTTTCCAGTTTGAATTATAATTATTGTCTAAATATGCCTGATTAAGAAGATTTATTAAATTTAGCTTATATCTACCTTTAACGCTTAAAAATGATTCCCGATCAAAAGACAGCAAGCCATTCACCGCATCAATCAATGCTGTTTTATTGCTGGCAGTTACTATTTTATTATTAGCCGTTATCCATTGAAGCAAACCATGAACTGCTAATTCTTTCTCTCCTAACTTATAAATTGTAAGCCATGCTTGAACCCTTTCCGCATCAGACTTATTATATTCAACCTCGGTTTCCGTTCCTCCCATATTAATGCCATCATAAGGATTGTAACATTCATGCTCAGAAATATTTACTGAATAATCCAACGCCTTCATTAATATCTCAACAACCTCATTAGAATAACCCATTTGTTTTAAACCTTCTATAATCTTTAACAAAAATGCTTTACCTGCTTCATCAACAGATTGGTGTGTTGAATATTGATCTTTGCTCTCATTTCTAAACTGTTTAAAATACCGGGACATAAAATCAACTAATGCGCCCACATTCCTGTTTTTCACAAATACTTCATAATAACGCATTGTTTCTTCAGTAATTCCTATTAAGTTAACTATTTCAGAATAGCCCTCTTGCGCTGATTCTATCTGGCCTTTTCTCTCCATTTCTTCATATTTTATGATTTTAAAAGGGAGTGCAACATTGTCGCTTCTTGCCATCATTACATCGCGAATTCTTTTTTTGTATTCAAAGCCATTTGAGATTAATCTCCTTGCCGAGTAAATGCGCTCTTTTAATAATTTCGGATCTTTTTCATTAAGCAGTAAGAGGTATCCATGATTAGCGTCATTCACGCAACCCATTGACATTAACTGATCACAGGCTTTTCTGCGGATAGTCTCATTTAAGCTTCTTTTTTTTGAAATCAGCATTAACGCTTTTTTAGATTCTTCATAACAGCCTATTTTTACAAGCTCCTGGCAAACACGCATTTTCAAGTCTAGGGGCACGTAATAATTTTTAACGGCTTCAATCATATTCTTATGTAAAGCATAGCCAAGATCAAATAATTTCCCCAGAATTTCGGCTCTTTCTCTTCCACAAAACGACTCTTCTTTTACAAAAAATACCGGCAAGCTTCTTTCCGCCTGGTCGCGTGAGCCATAATCAGCAATCATCTTCCAAATCTTAACTTGTTCGCTCGCAGTTATTCTTCTATCACTTAAAAGGATTGATATTACATCATCAACCTGCCCCATCTTGAGCAATTCCAAACAAGCATCTTTTCTTACTTCAAATGAAGGAATTTGCCACTTTTTAAAATAGATATTCACTTCCACTATTGATAAATAACCATATCTGGCGGCATCCGGAAATCCCAGTCCTGCTAAATCCTTGAATTTATCTAATCGCTCCTTAAAGGCAATCCTGTAAGAATAACCAACTGGACCTTCAATGCTAAAAGGCCCTGAAGGATCTTCCGCTTCAGCCATACTCGGCTTGTCATACTCAATCAATTCATAAGCTATGCCTGAACTCCAATCCGTCGCCGCAAGCAGAATATCCAAGGGCTCACCTTTACAACCTAATCTCATGTATATTTCTCTTTTTTCATAATCGCTCATAATTCCATACCTGCTCAATTTGATAATCTCCTTGATGTCATTTTGTTTTAAACAAATGGCGATAAACTCTTTTTTCGCGATTTCCGAATTCCAGGTTGTGGCCATTTCCAACAATTCCTCTTTAACACTACTATCACCATTTCGCAACAATTCACAACATTCCGCCAACCGACAAATATTCCGGACACGACGATTAGAATATGAGTAGTCATATCCCAGCTTTAACAATACTTTTGCCGCTTCTAATCTTTCTTCTTCATCGCGTTCCCTAGATGCGATTTCTTTGAAATAATCGATTTGATCATCTAACGTTTGAGAGGGGGGATCAATTCTGCGAAACTGCCCGGTCTTGATAAAGGTCTTTGGATCATAATAATCTACATTTAATTGTGATATTTCCATGAGTATGTTTTGATATTCATCCGATACTTTTTCGCAGGACATAATGCCGGAGCCGTAACCCATAATTGCCCCTTCCAGCAATAGCCAGTACGCGGCCTGCCTCGATTCCAGCAAGGCATCATTCAGCATCAATTGATGAAATACATTTGCCCTCCCTTTTGTCGAATCCCGCAAATATAAAAGGGCTCTTGCCAATGTAAATCCGACCCCATCGTCAATTTCCCGATTCCTATAAGCGTCGCTTAGCATAAACTCCAATTCCAATGGATCTAATCCCTTTAACATCAACCCAACGCATTCATAAGTCGGCAATTCTCTAATAATTCCAAACCATATTTCCCGAAAGCTCCTGCCAGAAATACCCAAACGCGCCGCGATTACATAATCTCCCTTCCAAATTAACTCTTCTATTTTCTCCCTTAAATAAGCGTATTCCCATTGTCCATCATCGCTTTTACTTATATATTTCCCCGGTTGATACTTTACCGGCAAATGCCTTCCATTTGCAGGGTTCTCAATACGCGCTGGCGGACATGGGTTGTCTTCTATTTTTCTAACTAAAGGCGTTTCACCAACGCGCTCCATCTCCAAACCAACTTCGTTCAGCATATCATTTATCCTCGTCAGCGAATATTCATCCAACCCCCCGCCCCTCCACATGCCATTTATAATTATCAGTTCCCGAAGCAGCAAATAAGCCGTGTTTTTCTTTTTCTTTTCACTAATCAGGCAATTTATTATTGTTTTAGCGGAAGGATCCAGATTGTTTTCAACTTTTTCCAGCATCGCTCCTATTTCTTTGTCCATTCTTCTCTTTTGGCTTAGATCCATATCCTTATCTGGCCAGGCAAACAATCTTTGCTTAATTTTTTCCCATGAAAACACGCTGCCGGTTTCCATGAAAAGGACCCCTCCAGATTCGTATTCGCGGGAATTGCACACCGCTTTTGGCTTTGATTTTTGCAGTATGTCTATTGCTTCAGCATAAACATCCCTCAGCGACACATTTTGATATCCAATTCTTATAATTCTTTCAATTTCTTCTTTTGCCTGGCAATCAACCATCGCCCCAATAATTTCAGCGATCACATCCGGCTTCCCAATATAACGCATAATATTTACTGCCTGATAAACGGTTATTTCCCCTTGCCTGATCGCTTCAATAAAGTATCTGCCAACCATCCTTCTTATAATAATTGAATCCACGTCTCGAACCAGCTTCCCAAACACCGCGTGCGAAGGAACAAATATATTTTCACCGCTTATCAATTCGATCTCTTTTTCCGTTTTTATTATTTCAGCGTCAATTTTATCGGCTGGCAACATATTATAAAATATACGCAACCTGTCGATATTTTTCCTGATATGCGCCGGCTTTCTGCAGCATAAAATCAAAAATAGAGCTAAATCATAGTCCATTTCTGCCAGCAATGTCTCTATACTCTTCCATAAATAATCTCTTTGAATAATTTTACTGTTCCCTTGAGACCATAACATCATTGCTTTCTCATTCGATGCCTTTAACGAATATTTTGGGTGAGAAGAAATAGCTTCTATATTCAGCAATGTTTTTTTATAAGCGAGCGCCCCATTTTCCACGCCCTCTTCAACTTCTTGCCTGGTACCAATAATTAATTTATCATCTGAATAAGCAAACCTGAATTCCTGCCCTTTAACAAGCTTTTCACCAAGAAATCTCAATTGATAAATCAGCGGATCATCAGTTTGCTGTATTTCTGCTAAATCCTTTTCTAATCCAGCAATAGTTAATCTGGGATAATCTGAAATATGAGAATACCCTTGTTGGGACAGGACTTCCCTTAATCTAGGAATAAACGCGGTCATTTTTATGGGGGTGGTTTCTTTTCCATTTAATAATGACAGAATGCTTCTTTTTGCGGAAGGCAAAGCCTGGCCAGCAAACACCCTTAACTGCATATTGGTCCTTTTGCGAATTGATTCATCTCTAGCTGCCTGCCATCCAGGCTTGCTCGCAACTCCTCCAAATTTATTCTTAATATCTATTTTCATAATAGTGCCTCTCCTTAACAATGAATTGCTTCGTGATATTACTATTTTGTCATTTCACAGAGAAATCAATTTTCCTATGTACAAATATCCAGCATATTTTAAATTTATTTCAGGTCTTTTTTAGTTTTTACTGGGGTATATAGGCACATCGTGTGCAGGCAGGTGTGGGGTTTCACAAAACTTTTTTTTGCAGTATCTTCATGATATAATCATCCTATCTATGCCAGTTCCTTTCTTTGATTTAAAAAGACAAATCACTAAAATAAAACCTGATCTTTTACAGGCCATTGACGCTTGTATTGACAGCGGGACTTTTATCCTTGGGCCAAAAGTCGTTGAGCTTGAAAAGGCTTTCCAGGAAATCATTGGCGTAAAACATGCGGTCGGCGTCGCCTCTGGAACAGATGCTCTTCATTTATCGCTTAAGGCCATTGACGTACAACAGGGCGACGAAGTTATCACCTCCCCTTTTACCTTTGTTGCCACTGCCCAATCAATTATTTATTGCGGAGCTAAGCCTGTATTTGCTGATATAGAGCCAAATACATTTAATCTCGATCCATTAATAATTGAACCCCTAATAACTAAAAAAACTAAAGCTATCATCCCTGTTCACCTATATGGATTGCCCGCTAATTTGGATAATATTATCGCCATATGCGAGAAGAATAAAATATCTCTAATCGAAGACTGCGCTCAAGCAATTGGAGCCCGCTGTAGGAATAAAAGTGTTGGCTCTTTTGGTAGCGCCGGCTGTTTTTCGTTTTTCCCCACAAAAAATCTTGGCTGTTTTGGCGATGGCGGGATAATTACGACAAACGATTCTTCAATTTATGAAAATCTTCTTTCTCTTAGAGGACACGGAAGCAAAAAAACATACTTTTACGATTCCATTGGCTACAACAGCCGACTTGATGGCATTCAAGCGACAATTTTATTGGTCAGATTAAACTATCTTGATGGTTGGACCAATAAACGAAGAAAAAATGCCGCTTTATATCATTCTCATTTATCTTCTGTCAAAGAATTGATATTGCCCGTTGAAACACCAAATACTATGCATGTTTACAATCAATTTACTATCCGCGCACAGGACAGGGATTCCTTATTTGAATTTTTAAAGAAAAGCGAGATTGGAGCAATGGTTTACTACCCCCTTTCCCTGCACCTTCAAAAATCTCTCTCCTATCTCGGCTATAAAATTGGCGATTTCCCAAATGCAGAAAAAGCACAAAGCGAAGTTCTTTCTCTTCCAATTTTCCCTGAACTTGAAGAAAAAGAAATCGAAACGGTCTGCTCATTTATCAAAAAGTTTTATGGCCAAACCTAAAATCGGCGTTATTGGCGCCGGCATCATGGGCGAAAATCATATTCGCATCCTATCCGGATTAAAAGATGTTTCTTTTGCTGGTTTTTTTGATGCCAAGCCTGAGAGGGCTGCCATTATTTCTGGAAAGTATTCCTGCAAAAGCTTTGCTACGCTTGAAGATTTGCTTAACCAAATATCTTTTGCAGTATTGGCAACGCCTACTTCTACACACTTTGAACTAGCTTCTATAATACTAAAGAAGGGCATTCATTTGCTTGTAGAAAAACCTTTATCTTTATCTTACAAAAAATCTCTTCTTCTTATTGATACAGCAAAGAGACACAAGCTCTTTCTCTCTATTGGCATGATTGAGCGCTTTAATCCTGCCATTACAAAGCTTGTCTCTCTATTAAAAAATGAAACCGTTTTTGGCTTTGATTTTAAGCGCTTTAGCCCGTTTCCCGAAAGAATATTTGACACAAGCGTTATTTTTGACATGATGATTCATGATCTTGACCTGGCGGTAATGCTTGCCAATTCTGAGCTTGAATCTTTTAGGGCTCAAGGCGTTAAAAGCCAATCCAAATTTATTGACGAAGCAAACGCGACGTTATATTTTAAAAATGGGGTCATTGCAAAAATAGAATCCAGCCGCATAAAAAACGACAAACTTCGATCCTTGGTTGTCACAACCGACAAATCGATTTATGATTTAAATCTTATTACAAAATCCCTCGTCAAAAGGTCATTCGAAACTTTAACAGACAAGGTGTCCATTGACATCGTTGCTCGAGACCAAATTACTTCCGAGATAAAGGATTTTTTGCTTTCTATAGCCAAAAACAAGCCCTCTATTTCTTCCGCCGCTTCTACCGTTTATGCACAAAAAATTGCCGAGGAGGTTGAAAATAAAATATGTTCTTATCGATAATTTCATTTATTTTTGCTTTTACTTTGGTTGCGATTTCTCACGAGTTTGGACACTTTTATGCAGCTAAAAAATCTGGTATTTTTGTTGATGAATTTGGAATTGGTTTTGGGCCTACCCTCTTTTCTTTTAAAAAAGGCGAAACAAAATATTCATTAAACTTAATCCCAATTCTTGCGTATGTAAAGATTGCCGGAGAATCGAACGAAGAAGAAATCGATTGCCCCGAGGAAAAAAAGTTTTATTCGAAGCCGTTGCTAAACAGATTTCTTGTTGCTTTTACGGGGCCATTCATGAATATCGTTCTTGCCTTTTTAATCCTGACCGCCATTTTTCTTTTTGTTGGTGTTCCAAAAGAGGCCTTCCAAACTCCCCTGCCCAGAAAATCGGCCTTCTGCCAGGAGATCAAATACTCTCAATTGATGGGATTCCCACCTCAAATATGGACAAATCCATTGAATATATCCATAAAAACCCCGATAAGCCGCTTAAGCTTGAAGTAGCTAGGGGTGCAAAAGTATCATTTTATCAAGTTAAGCCAATTCTTGACAAAAATTTGAAAGTTGGATTGATTGGCTTTTCGCCTAGACCCAATTATATTAAAGTAAATCCATTTTCAGCAATATATTATGGATTTCAGCAAACCTTTTCTATGATTTCATTAATGTTTGTTATTCTTGGCAAGCTTTTTTCGGGCGGTATTTCTGTAAAAGATCTTGCTGGGCCTGTTGGGGCTGTTGCGAAATGAGCTTGTCAAGCCCTTTCCGGCCTAAAACAATATAAGTGCCAGACAAAAGTCATTCCAGAGGTCAAAACTTCTTCATAAT
>WPAF01000061.1 GCA_009772965.1 Candidatus Saganbacteria bacterium | reverse complement strand
CATTTCCTGACATTCTTCAGGAGTTTGGCAACCTTGGTCTGTTGGCGGTTGGAATTCTCCAGCGCTGGGGGTCGGACCCTCAGGACCGCCTGGCATAACTGGCGATTGGAAATTTTGGCATTGTTCAGGATTTGTTTCGCAGTAGGCCCTACATTCATCAGGGGTTTTGCAGCCGCCGGGTCCGAATTGACCCGCAGGCGGCATCATACCGCCTTCGCCAGGAGCTCCTGATTCAGGCGGTGGTCCCATCGGACCCATTTTTTCAAAACATTGCCGCATTTGGTCTCCGATTTCTCGCGGCGGCATAACACTGCCGCTCTTGAATTTTTCCATCATATCGCTTCCAAACGCAGAGTTAAGACAATCCATTACTTCTGGGGGAGCCTGATTTAATGATTCTTGGAATTTTTGTTTGCCTTCTTCCATCATTTTCAAATCTTCCTCGGGAATCAAGCCGTGTTCTTTGGCAAAATTAAAACAAGTTTCTTGGTTGTCGGGATTATTGCAAAACGCCTCGCATTCTTCCTTGCCCTTACAGTCGCCTGGACCTTTGCCTCCTGTTTTGCGAGCCATTGCCGCGTCCTCTGGACTCATAAACCCGGCTGCTTCGGCAAAATTCATACATTCTTCAAAATGTTCCTCCTGGCCGCAATAAACATCGCATTCTTCTTTGCCGCGGCAATTAGGCGGTTTGATGCCTTTTTTCAGCGCTTCTAACATTTTTTGAGAATCGGCCTTTTCCTGTTCTGTTATAAAACCGGCTTCCATAGCAAAAGTCATACAAACTTCCATATTGTCGGGCTCGCTACAGTATTTGTCGCAGGCCTCTTTACCTCGGCAGGGAGGCGGCTTTACCCCTCTTTTAACAGCTGCCAACATTTTTTGGACATCTTCGAGTTCTTTGCCTTGAATGAAACCAGCTTCTATGCCGAAGGCAATGCATTCTTCCATATGTTCCGGCTGGTCGCAATAGATATCACTTATTGCCGCAGGGAGGCGGCTTGAAACCTCTTTTAATCGCGGCTTGGACTTTTTTTGCCTCTTCTAATTCTTCCGGCGGTATCAGATTATTTTCTTCAGCAAAAGCGATGCATTCATCAATATGATCTATATTATTGCAGTATTCTTCGCATTCTTCTTTTCCTTTGCACCCGCCAGGACCATTTTCATCAATTGCCAGAAAATTTTTAGCCGCATTAACTTCTCTTTCAGACATTAGATTATTTTTTTGGGCAAAATCTAAACAAATCTCCATATTCCCCGGTTTATCGCAGTAAACACGGCAGGCGGCTTCATTTTCACAATTACCCAGCTCTTCAACTGGATATTGAATGTTTGCCGCTTCGATTAAAATGGTTGAGCCAATTATTATTAAAAAACTTAGAGTAATAAAACTGATAAGATATTTTGTTTTCATATTTTTATTCAAAGGGATTAGTTTTAATATTTTTAAAAGGATTGGCCTTATCGGCCGGGTTAATGTCTGGTTTGTTTTCCAGAGGATTTGTTCCAAGAGACGGCAAAACGCCTTTTATCGCGCTTTCGGTTATCGTTTCCGCTGCCTCGCCGGCTTTTTCTAATGCCTCTTTTCCTACTTGTAATTTTTTCCATTTATTCCAATAAATATAACTACCAGTCCCAAGTGCTATTAATAAAACAATCGCGATTAACACGATTAATATAATAAGAGTTTTTTTGTTCATATTTTTTTATAATTATATTACCTTTTATATTTATAATTATACTACTAAGAATAAAGAAAAACAATGTCAAGAGTCGACGTCAGGATTTCCCTTTTTTATTTTCGCCAAAATCACTTAGCAAAAGATTGAAAAAAACCCAAAAATGAGGTAAATTAAAAGCAGAGTAAAGTTAACATAAAAATAT
>WPAF01000001.1:142893-183860 GCA_009772965.1 Candidatus Saganbacteria bacterium | reverse complement strand
CGAATGGGTATTGGAAGATAAAAACAGAGTGTTGTTTGAAAGGGTAAATAAACGACCAAAATATAAAAGAAAAAAAGGATAGTTTCTATGCGGTCAGAGTACTAGTTGAGGCAATAAGAGAGGAATTAAAATTAGAGCTTTCGATAAAACATATTGTGGCTCTTGCCCGGGAGGCAATCGCTGACTTAGCAATAGGGGAAAATTATTCCGATAAACAAATGAAAGGAATAACAACATTGGCTGCCGTACAAATTCGAGGAAACTGGCTGGAAAAAGTTCACGCCGGCGACTCGCAAATATTTGTGATAAGAAATGGAGAAATATTATTTGCCTCTAAAGGGCATACAATTTTTCAAGAGGTTTTGGATATAAAGGTAGAAACTATTTCAGAAGAAGATATGGAAACTGTTAGCCAATACATATCTTCTTATTCTCCGGCAGCGGCAAAAAAATTACTTACCAATGCATTAGGATTTCAGGGCCCCGCACGTATTGACCTTGGACTTGTAGATATTAATGCTTCCCGTGTAACAATTGGCGAAGATGGGCATCTTTATTTGCCTGAAGGGGAAAGTTATGTTTTTACGTCATCTGTTTTTCTTCAGGAAGGAGATTGGATTTTTATTCGTACAGACGGAGTAAATCTTCCTCTGTCAAAAATAATGGATATTCTTAATGATGCAAAAAACGCGGAACAAGCAACGAGAGAAATGGAGAAAAGCGTTTTAGCCGGTCCAGCAGAGGATAATCTTTCTATTATTTTGTATCGACATAAAGAGTAAATTTTACCCAGGGCTACTCGCTTATATTAAACTCAAAAACCGCGATGCTGAACATTATTAGCGTAAAAACCAGCAAAACTCCGATATTGATAATCGAGTGGAAATTGCTGATTCCTATTATTGTTTTTCTTAATAAATCTACTCCGTAAGTTAAAGGGTCAAACCTATTTAGAAGCAATAACCATTGCGGAAGTTTATCCGTTGGGAATAATGCGCCTGACAAAAAGAAAAGCGGCATGATGATAAAATTTACAACCATCTGGAATCCTTCCATTTCTTTCATCCTGGCGGCAATAACAATACCCAAAGAATTCATAGCAAGCGCAATTATAAACATTGCCAGAATACTTTTTACAATAATTAATAAGTTTAATTCTACACCTACTAAAGGAGCCATAAATAGCATAATAGCTCCCTGCATTACCGCGACGGTTGATCCTCCAAGCGCTTTTCCGGCTACTATTGACCAGCGCGAAATAGGGGCGACCAGCACTTCTTTTAAAAAACCGAATTCCCTGTCCCAAACAATTGAGATCGCGGAAAAAATAGAAGTGAACAACACAGTCATTGAAATTACGCCGGGAAAGATATACTTTGAAAAAGACACCCCCCCCTGCAGGGTTGGAGTGAGCGCGGTGCCAAGCACAAATAAAATCAGCAGGGGCTGGCCAAGCGAGGCAAATATCCTGATTTTATCATACCAGTAATGCTTTATGTCCCTAAGCCAAAGCACATATATGGCCAAAATGTCTGACATCAAGTTCTCCTCATCCATTGTGACCAGGCGGATTCTCCGGCCTGGGAACGGATTTCGCGCCCCGTGATTTTTAGAAACACCCCTTCTAGTGTTTGTTCGTTGTACTTTGATTTCAAATTTAACGGGGTGTCTAAATCAGCAATTTTACCGTGGTCAATAATTGCGGCCTTATCGCAGACGTCAGCTTCCTGCATGTAATGCGTAGTCATAAAAATTGTAAGGTTGGTTTCTTTTCTCATCTTTAAAATATAATCCCAAATATGTGCCCGGGTTTGCGGATCAAGCCCCAATGTCGGTTCATCAAGAAATAAGATTTTTGGCCGGTGCATAAGCCCACGGGCAATCTCCAGACGCCGCTTCATGCCTCCGGAAAACTTTCTGACAAAATCATTTTTCCGGTCATACAATTCAACTAAATTTAAAACTTCAGGGATACGCTTATTTATTTCCTCAGAACCTAAATGATATAGGCGGCCATGAAAACGCAAATTATCTTCCGCGGTCAAACGGTCATCAAGGGAGGGGTCCTGAAAAACTATCCCGATTTGGCTTCGTACTTTATTTGGCTCTTTTGTGGTGTCGCAACATGAAACATATGCATTGCCTGAAGTTGGCTTGAGCAGTGTGCAAAGGATGTTGATAGTGGTTGTTTTTCCTGCGCCGTTGGGACCAAGAAAACCAAAAATCTCGCCCTCCTGCACTGAAAATGATATTGAATCTACTGCCAAGAATTTATTAAAACGGCGCGAGAGATTTTCAACTTTAATAATTTCCACATGATCATTATATCAGATAGTGTCAGATAGTGTCTGGTAGAAAAAATATGTTTATTGATGTAAAATGGTGCAGGCCGATTAAAAAATAAAAGGCGGTAAATTATGGCAAAATATCTAGGGATCTATAAATGCGAGATTTGCGGGAACATTGTTGAGGTTATCCATGCGGGAGTGGGCGAACTTGTTTGCTGCGGCCAGCCAATGACAGAAATGGTTGAAAATACGGTAGACGCATCAAAAGAAAAGCATGTTCCAATCATTGGAAAGTCAGGCAATAAGGTATTAGTTAAAGTTGGCTCGGTTTCACACCCGATGGAAGAAAAACACTTTATAGAATGGATAGAAATTATTGCAGACGGCAAGGCATACCGGAAGTTTTTAAAACCTGGGGATAAACCTGAAGCAGAGTTTGAAATATCCGCTTCCTCGATTACATCAAGGGAATATTGCAATCTCCACGGGCTTTGGTCCTCAAAGGGTTAAATAGGATGAATGTTGAAACCCTTTATAAGATAAGCTATGGGATATATATTATTTCTTCAAATAAAGGAGAAATGATAAATGGGCAGGTTGCCAATACTGTTTTTCAAATAACATCTGATCCGGCAACAATGGCGGTAAGCATTAACAAAAAAAATCTGACCCATGATTATATTTCCTCTAGCAAGGCGTTTGCTGTTTCTATTTTAAATATAGACACACCGCTAAATTTTATCGGCCAATTTGGCTTTAAATCGGGCAGGGAAATAAATAAATTTGATGGCGTAAAATATAAAAAGGGAATTATAGCTGTCCCAGTTGTGCTTGATAATTCGGTTGGTTATCTTGAGTGCCAGGTAGCTGATCAAATTGACTGCGCAACTCATACCGTTTTTATCGGGCTTATCAAAGACGCTGTTACCCTAGACAGCAAAATAGAACCAATGACGTATGCGTATTATCATTTTATAAAAAAGGGAATATCTCCAGAAAATGCGCCAACTTATATCAAAAAGGAGAAATGATGAAAAAATACAGGTGTATGGTTTGCGGATATATTTATGACCCGGAAAAAGGCGATCCAGACAATGGTGTTGCTCCAGGAACAGCTTTTGAAAGTATTCCTGACAGTTGGGTGTGCCCAATCTGCGGAGCGGCAAAAAACCAATTTGAAGTAGAGGATTAAATGACTAACAAAATACTAGCAAAAGATATCATCTCAGTTGGAGCAGTTGATTGGGATCGGCGTTTGTTTGATGAGCTAATCCCATTGCCGGATGGCACAACCTACAATTCATATCTAATAATTGGCAAAGATAAAAACGCCCTTATTGATTCCGTTGACCCAAGCAAAGAAAAAGAATTGCTGGCAAATCTTAAATCCGCGGGCATATTAAAGATTGATTATTTGATTGCCCACCATGCTGAGCAGGATCACTCCGGCTCAATTCCTGCGGCGCTAAAAGCCTATCCGGATGCAAAAGTCGTGACCAACCCCAAATGTAAAACCATGCTGATGGATCTCCTGTTGATTCCTGATGAAAAGTTTATCACGGTAAATGATGGGGATACATTGTCGCTAGGAGATAAAATACTAAAGTTTATTTATACTCCCTGGGTTCATTGGCCGGAGACCATGGTTACATACTTCGAAGATGGGAAAATACTTTTTAGCTGTGATTTTTTTGGTTCGCACTTAGCTTCTTTAGAGCCCTATGTGGGTGATGAAGCTAAAAAATATGAATCAGCCAAGAGGTATTTTGCGGAAATAATGATGCCCTTTAGGACGAATATAAAAAACAACTTGGAAAAATTAAAAAACCTGGACATCAGATTAATTGCACCAAGCCACGGACCAGTTCATGATAAGCCGAACTTTATCATAGATGCTTATAAAGACTGGATTTCTGATAATGTAAAAAATGAAGTTGTGCTTCCTTATGTATCGATGCACGGTAGTGTGGCGGAAATGGTTTCATATCTTATTGATGCTTTGACAAAAAGAGGAATTATAGTTAAGCCGTTTAACTTAACAAAAACAGATATTGGGGAGTTGGCAATATCCCTGGTAGATGCGGCAACAATTGTTTTAGGAACCCCGACGGTTTTGGCAGGAGCCCATCCACAGGCTGTGTATGCGGCTTTTCTTGCCAATGCCCTGAGGCCAAAAACTAGATATGCTTCAATTGTAGGATCTTTTGGCTGGGGAGGTAAAATGCCGGAGCAAATTGCCGGGATGTTGGGAAATCTTAAAGTTGAAATTATCCCGCCGGTGATTGCAAAAGGTTTTCCAAAAAAAGAAGATTATTTGGCTTTAGATCGGCTTGCTGATGCTATAAAAGAAAAGCATAAAATACTTGGATTAATTTAAAATAGAAAGGAGAAAAGATATGAAAAGCCTCAAAGGAACCAAGACCGAAAAGAACCTGCTTGCCGCTTTTGCCGGAGAATCCCAAGCGAGGAATAGATACACTTATTTTGCCTCAGCCGCCAAAAAAGCGGGGTTTGAGCAAATTTCAGCGATATTTTTAGAAACCGCGGAAAACGAAAAAGAACACGCCAAGAAGTTTTTTAAATGTTTGGAGGGTGGGGAAGTAGAAATAACTGCAACTTATCCGGCGGGAACGATTAGCGATACCGCCCAAAACCTCCAGGCTTCGGCTGATGGTGAAAAGATGGAATGGTCCAATATTTATATAAACATGGAAAAAACCGCTAAGGCAGAAGGGTTTGATGAAATTGCAAAGCTTTATAAAGAAATAGCTGAAGTAGAGGAACAACACGAAAAAAGGTACCGCAAGCTATTTAACAATGTAAAAGAAGGCAAAGTATTTTACAAAGAGTTAGTCGTAAAATGGCATTGCCGTAATTGCGGATATGTACATGAAGGAAAGGATGCCCCAAAAGAATGCCCGGCCTGTTCCCATCCTCAAGCTTATTATGAGGTTCTGGCAGAAAATTATTAAGTGTATAAATACTCAATATTTAAAACAAAACACGGATATATGGGGGTTGTTGCCTCAGAAAAAGGCCTGCATATGGTTGTTTTGCCGTATGACAGCATAAAAAATGTTAAAAAAGAGCTTGAAGGACATTATATTGAGTTAATAAGAAATGACGATTCTTTAAAAGATATTTCTCTTAGGATAATTGAATACTTTTCAGGCAAAGAAGTTGATTTTAATATAAAAATGGACTTTGATGGATCGACCGATTTTGAGCTTAAAGTTTGGGATGCGGTTATGGGGATTCCAAGAGGGGAAGTCAGGTCTTATGAGTGGATATCAAAGCATATTGGCTTTCCCAAAAAGGTAAGGGCGGTTGGCCAGG
Source organism: Candidatus Saganbacteria bacterium (assembly GCA_009772965.1). Taxonomy (GTDB): domain Bacteria; phylum Margulisbacteria; class WOR-1; order XYC2-FULL-46-14; family WPAF01; genus WPAF01. The sequence continues at coordinate 178,236 of WPAF01000001.1, read as the reverse complement.
CGCTTTCAAGAAATCGGCTTCCGGTTGTAATACCCTGCCATCGCGTAGTAAAAAAATACGGCGATATCGGAGGATTTTCAAGAGGAGTAAATATGAAAAGGCTGCTTTTAAAACTCGAAGGATATTTAATATGTTAGGCAAACGTATTATCCCTTGTCTTGATGTCAGGGAGGGAAGGGTAGTAAAGGGTGTAAAATTTGTTGATATCCGCGATGCGGGAGACCCTGTTGAGTCTGCCGAATTTTATGATAAGGAAGGCGCGGATGAGCTTGTTTTTCTTGATATTACTGCTTCACATGAAAAACGCTATATTATGCTTGATGTAGTAAAAAAAGTTGCCGATAAAATATTTATCCCCTTTACAGTCGGCGGAGGGATTAATGACATAGAAACAATCAGGGAAATACTTTCCTCCGGCGCGGATAAGGTTTCCATAAATACTGCCGCGGTAAAAGACCCTAATTTTATTTCACAAGCTTCAAAAAAGTTTGGGTCGCAGTGTATTGTGCTGGCTATTGATGCAAAAAAAACTGGAGAAGGGAAATGGGAAGTTTATACCCATGGCGGGAGAAAGCCAACCGGTATTGATGCTGTTGAATGGGCAAAAAATGGGGAAAAGATGGGGGCGGGGGAGATTTTGCTTACTTCAATGGATAAGGACGGCACAAAATCCGGATATGAATTGGATCTAACCAGAAAAATTTCTGATGCTGTTGGCATACCGGTAATTGCTTCAGGGGGAGCGGGAAGCATTGAGCACATTTATGAGGCTTTTACTCTTGGAAATGCTGATGCCGCGCTTTTAGCATCTCTTTTGCACTTTAGAGAGATAACTATAAAAGAAATAAAAGATTTTCTATTAAATAAGGGAATCAATGTCAGGGATTGAATTAATTTTTAAAGAAAACGCCGAAATTATTGATAAGCATTTGAAAAAATATCTTTCAAATGGAAAATCCAAGCTATATGAGGCGATGAGATATTCTGTTTTTGCCGGAGGAAAAAGGTTTAGGCCAATATTGCTGGTTGAATCCGCAAAAGCCTGCAAAGGAAAGCTTGATTATATTTATCCTGCCGCGTGCGCTATTGAAATGATCCATGTTTTTACTTTAATCCACGATGATTTGCCGGCAATGGATGATTCTGATTTAAGAAGGGGAAAACCTACCTGCCATAAGGTGTTTGGGGAGGAAATAGCTATTTTGGCTGGAGATGCATTAAATACTCTAGCTTTTGATGTTTTAGCAAAGTATTTGCCTTCAAATAAATCCGCAAAAATCGCCGCAATATTAAGTGAAGCTTCCATTAAAGTTGTAGAAGGGCAAATTATGGATTTAGGGGCCGAAGGAAAAGAAACAAGTTTTGCCCGGCTTAAGGCAATCCATATGAATAAAACCTCGGCGCTGATTGAAGCTTCAGTAAAGATTGGAGCGATGCTTTCCGGTGCCGGAGAAGAAAAAATCAAATTGCTTGCTTCATATGGGAGATATTTAGGTTTGGCGTTTCAGATTGCTGATGATATACTAGACATTGTTTCAAGCGAAAAAGTTTTAGGAAAGCCGGCCGGGGCTGACCAAAAAGCCAAAAAATCGACCTATCCGGGGATTTTGGGGCTTGAAAAAGCTAAAAAAGAAGCAAAAAAGCAGGTTGGGTTGGCTGTTTCGAAACTAAAAGGTTTTGGAAAAAATGCCGATAAATTGAAATTAATCGCGGAATTTGCGGTAGGGAGGATAAAATGATTTCAACTCTTTTCTCAAATATTCCTTTAGTAACCGGCGGGATTGCTTTTTTGTTGTCCCAAACCAGCAAAGTCATTATTTATTATTTTTCTGAAAAAGAGTTTAACTTTATGCATTTTTTTGAATCAGCCGGCATGCCGTCAACCCATTCGGCTATGTCGGTGGCCATGACGCTTATGATAGGAATGACAGAAGGATTCGGTTCTTCTTTATTTGCGATTGCGGTAGTATTTACCATAATTGTTCTTTATGACGCGATGGGAGTGAGGTTTGCCGCGGGACAGCAGGCGGTAGTCTTAAACAAAATTATTGAAGATATTTACTCCGAAAAAATAACTGAAAAAGAAAAAATGAAAGAACTGATAGGCCATACGCCGTTTGAGGTTTTTGTGGGGGCGATTATGGGGGTTTTGGTAGCTGTTGCAGTACATCTTGTTATATGACAACTCTTCTCGATAAAATAAAACTGCCCGATGCTTTAAGAGAGCTTTCCGGCAAACAGCTTGAGCAAATCGCGCAGGAAGTTAGGCAAAAAATAATCGAAGTCACCTCTCATACCGGCGGGCATGTGGCGTCAAGCCTTGGAGCGGTTGAGCTTGCCGTTGCCCTCCATGCTGTATTTGAATCCCCAAAAGATAAAATAATTTGGGATGTGGGGCATCAGGCCTATTCCCATAAGCTGCTGACCGGCCGTTTGGATAGGTTTGAAACATTGCGGCAGTATCATGGAATCAGCGGATTTCCCAATTATGAAGAAAGCCCCCACGATATATTTACAGTTGGCCACGCATCAACTTCTATCTCACAAGCGCTTGGGCTAGTAAGGGCAAAAGAATTGCTGAATGAAAATTATTCCGTGATTGCGGTAATTGGGGATGGGTCGCTTTCCGGCGGCATGTCATTTGAAGGAGTTAATAATGTTGACGGGTTAAAGTCAAATTTGATCGTTATTTTAAATGATAATGAAATGAGCATTTCAAAAAATGTCGGATCCATTTCAAACTATTTAACCGCGGTTAGGACTTCGGACTTATATGTTGACCTTAGAAATAGGATAGAAAGTATTGTTAAAAAAGTACCAAAGTACGGCGTTTCGCTTTTTGAGGCGGCGCGGCGGCTAAAAGACCGCACCAGGCAAATTGTGATGAATTTTAAAGTTGACGTAATTTTTGAGGAATTGGGATTTACATATTTTGGGCCGATTGACGGGCACAATATTCCTTTGTTAATGAGCACGCTTCACCATGCCAAGGAAATTCAAGGGCCGGTGCTGATTCATGTATTGACCAAGAAAGGCAAGGGTTACTTGCCGGCAGAAGCTGAGCCGACCCGCTTTCATGGGACAGGGGCATACGATATTTTAACAGGGCATTCATTAAGCAATGGAAGCAAGGCGCCGAGTTATACCCAGACTTTTGGCAAAACCATGTGTGAACTGGCGGAAAAAGATGAAAAGATAATTGCTGTTACAGCGGCAATGATAGACGGGACGGGCTTGGAAGATTTTGAAAAAAAATATCCCTCAAGATTTTTTGACGTTGGCATTGCCGAAGAACATGCGGTTGCCTTTGCGGGGGCGCTGGCAAAAAAGGGACTTACTCCTGTGGTCGCGGTTTATTCAACTTTCTTGCAGAGGGCTTATGACCAAATAATGCATGATGTATCATTGCAAAACCTCCCGGTTGTTTTTGCGGTTGATCGGGCGGGGATTGTAGGGGAGGATGGCGCGACGCACAATGGGATATTTGACATTGCATTTTTAAGGACTGTTCCAAACATGGTTATTATGTCCCCAAAGGATGAAAATGAATTAAGAAATATGCTTTTTACCGCAGTCCACCACAAAAATGGTCCAATTGCGATCAGATATCCAAGAGCTCAGGGGCATGGGGTTAAACCTACAGATTATAAAAATCCAGATATTGGCACCGGAGAAGTTGCCTTTTCTGCAAAAGTGCATAAAATTTTAATTATTGCTTTGGGATCAATGGTTTATCCATCTGTTGAAGCGGCAGAACTTCTTGAAAAAGAGAATGTCGGATCGATTGTCATTAATGCCAGATTTGCTAAGCCATTAGACAATAAATTGATTTTAAAATATGCCAGAGGAGCAGATTTGGTTATTACAGTTGAAGAGGGGATTATTAATGGGGGCTTTGGCTCGGCGGTATTGGAACTGTTGGCAAAAGAAAAAATATCCGTCAGCATAATCGGGCTGCCTGATAAATTTATTGAACACGGAAAAAGGGAAGAGATTCTTGAATTATTTGGTTTGACCACAAAAGGAATATATAAAAGGGTGAAAAATGAAATCTGATATAGAAATCGCGCAAAAAGCAAAAATGAAATTGATTGTGGATGTAGCTAAAAAGGCAGGTATTAGCTTAAAAGATGTTGAACTTCACGGCTGTTATAAAGCAAAAATAAAATTAAAAGCATTGAAAACATTAAAAAACAAAAAAGACGGCAGACTAATTTTAGTAACCGCGATGACGCCGACTCCCCAGGGAGAAGGGAAAACTACCACAACTATTGGACTGGCACAGGGCTTAAAAAAATTGAAAAAAAAAGCTTTTGTTTGCATTCGTGAGCCTTCCCTTGGCCCGGTTATGGGGATGAAGGGTGGTGCGGCAGGGGGCGGATATTCGCAGGTTTTGCCGATGGAAGATATTAATCTCCACCTAACCGGCGATATGCATATGATAACTTCAGCGCATAACCTTCTGGCGGCAATGCTCTATAACCATATTTTTCAGGGAAATGAATTAGCCATTGATGAAAACAGGATTGTATTCAGGCGTGCGATGGATATGAATGACAGGGCATTAAGAGGCTCGTTTGATATTACGGCATCCTCCGAGGTTATGGCTGTGCTTTGTTTATCGTCGAGTGTGGCGGATATGAAAGAACGCTTAAGCAAAATTATTGTTGCCTATAACCGCGATGGAAAGCCAATAACAGCCGCAGACCTAAAAGCCCATGGCGCAATGGCTTTGCTTTTATGGGACGCGCTCAAACCAACTTTGGTTCAAACTTATGAGGGCGTGCCGACGTTTATCCATGGCGGCCCGTTTGCAAATATTGCGCATGGCTGCAGTTCAATTATTGCAACCAGAATGGCGCTCAAGCTTTCTGATTATGTAATTACCGAAGCCGGATTCGCGACCGATTTGGGCGCGGAAAAGTTTTTTGACATCAAGTGCCGTGTTGGAAAATTAAAACCCTCTGCAGTAGTTCTGGTTGTTTCAAAACAGGCGATTGACAGGCATGGCTATGAAAATGTTTTAAAACATGTCGAAAATATTAAACTTTTTGGGGTGCCGGTAGTTATCGCGATTAATAAAAAAGCAAGTGATAATAAAGAATCATTGGCTAAAATAATAAGCGAATGCAGGAAAATTGGCGTTAAGGCGGTAATTTCTGATGTTTGGGCTAAAGGTGGCGCGGGAGGGATTGAGCTTGCGCAAGAAGTTGAAAAAGCGGCGGAAATAAAAACCCTTTTCAGTTATTTGTACAGCAATGACGAGGCGCTAAAAGAAAAGATTAGGAAAATTGCTGTGAGTATATATGGGGCGGATGGGGTTGAATTTAGCGAGAAAGCCCAAGAGGATATCATATTTTTAGAAAATAACGGATTGGGAAAATTACCTGTTTGCATAGCTAAGACGCAGTATTCTTTAAGCGATAACCCAAAAGTTTTTGGCAGGCCAAAAGGGTTTAAAATTACAGTCCGTGAATTAAAACCCTCTGCCGGAGCAGGGTTTATCGTTGCTCTAACGGGTGATATTTTAACTATGCCGGGTTTGCCAAAGCATCCGGCGGCTGAAAACATGGATATTTCAGAAGACGGAAGGATTAAGGGGTTGTTTTAATGATTGACCAAAAAAGGATAGAGAAAGCGGTAAAAGAAATATTAATCGCGATAGGGGAAGATATTAATCGCGAAGGACTAAAAGAAACACCCGGAAGGGTTGCCAAATTATATGTTGAATTATTCTCAGGACTCAATCGGGATCCCGCGAAAGAACTGACAGTTTTTAAGCAGGGAGAGCACGAAGAAATGGTGATGGTAAAAGACATCCCGTTTTATTCAATCTGCGAGCATCACCTGGTCCCATTTGTTGGCAAAGCGCATGTTGTTTATATCCCAACCAAAGGTGTTGTCACCGGGCTTTCAAAGCTAGTGCGGGTGGTTGAAGGATTTGCCAAAAGGCCGCAGGTCCAAGAAAGGCTGACTGGCGAAGTCGCCGATTGCTTGATGAAAAAGCTTAAGCCAAGAGGCGTTTTAATTGTGATAGAAGCTGAGCATTTATGCATGTCCATGCGCGGGGTAAAAAAACCAGGGACAACTGCTGTCACCTCCGCGGTAAGAGGCGTTTTTAAAAAAGACGCCAAAGCCCGATCTGAAGCCCTTTCTTTGATAAAATAACTTATTCGTATTTATTTTGCGCGTAATCAGGGGACTGTTGCGAAATGAGGTTTCTCGGGAACCCCACACCTGCCTGCCGGCAGGCAGGGGGTGCCTACGCGATAGGATTGAATTAATCAAAGCTCTCTAATCCATCTCTTCTTTGCTTGAAAAACTTCGGTAAAAGTCAGCGTATTTATCTTTATCTTTTCCGTTTCTTAGGGCAATAGCGGTGCGGGGGTGCTGGTTCAGTATTCCGGTAATCATATAAGGGAGAATATATCCCCATTCCATTTTTTCTTTTAATGGCAGAAATTCCTTTTCAATTACTTCCAAAACCGGCTCTAATTTGAATTTCGGGTTTTTAAGGAAAGAAAGCAAAAGCTCCATCGGGCAATTGCCCGGGCCTCTTCCAATCCCAAAGATTGTGGCGTCAATAAAATTTGCTCCCATGCGGATTGCTTCAATTGTATTCCCAAAAGCAAGCTGCTGGTTATTATGGCAATGGATGCCGACTTCAATGCCTTTTGGATTAAGATATTTTTTATATTTCTCGATTAAAAAGTGTATTTGTTCTGAAAAAAGCGCGCCAAAACTATCAACCACATAAACTGCTTTTACCGGCGTCTCTGATAATTGAGCGAGCGCTTCTTCAAGGTCGGGCATCAGCGCGGTTGAAATTGCCATTATGTTTACCGTGGTTTCGTAACCTTTTTCGGAATAGTAATTTACCAGGTCAATTGCCTTGTCTACTTCTTTGACATACATTGCCACGCGTATCATGTCTACAATGCTGTCCTTTTTTTGCTTTACTTCGCTTTTTTCTACCCGGCCAATGTCAACCATAACGGAGATCTTGGCTTTTTTTTCTATCCCTTCGGTTACTGCCCTTAGGTCGTCTTCATCGCAGAATTTCCATTTGCCGAATTTATCCGGCGAGAATATTTTTTTTGAGGCCTGGTAGCCGAGTTCAATATAATCTACTCCGGATTCGTTAAGAGCCTTATATACTGCCCTGACAAATTTGTCGTCAAATTTGCAGTCATTAATAAGTCCGCCGTCCCTTATTGTGCAGTCAAGTACTTTTATTTGCGGCCTATACATAGTAGAATTATATCAATAAATTGGCAATTAAACAATGAAAGACAAGCAAATACAATACTATGAATCGTTGTTCAAACAGCATGGGGATCATTATCTTTCCCTTGATTGGAAAAGCCCCGAGAGCCAGGGAATCCGCTATAGAGTATTTGAAGACCTTATTAACATGGTTGATAAAAAAAGTGATTTATCCGTGCTTGATGTGGGGTGCGGGTTAGGGCATTTATACGATTATCTTAAAAAGGCCGGATATAATTTAAAATATACCGGCTATGATATTTCCCCAAAACTGATTGAGGCGGCAAAAAATAAATTCCCATCTGCGCGGTTTGAAGTAAAAGATATCCTGGCAGACAAGAGTCCAGGAAGATTTGATTTTATTTTTTGCTGCGGCGCGCTTAATATTTCTTTTGAAGAAAAAAGCCATCATCTCGAGTTTATACGTTCCATGTTGCTTAGAATGTTTGAATTGTGTAATATAGCGGTAGGGGCAAACTTTTTATCGTCTCAGGCGGTTTATCATTTGCCGGATGATAGCTTTAGGGAACCCCAGTATTTTTACTCAAAACCGGAGGAAATTGTGAGCTTTGCCAAGGGTATGTCAAACCGTTTTATTTTGCGGCATGATTATCACCCGGGCGATTTTACAATATACATAATAAAATGAACCCATTAAAAAGATTAATTCTTCCTGTCCTGCTTTTAATCGCGCTTATCGCGGCGGGAGTGTCTGGCTATGTCTTTATCGAAGGCTGGCCGGTGCTTGATGCGATTTACATGGTGGTTATTACGCTTTCAACGGTTGGCTTCCGCGAAGTCCATGCATTAAACGCCGCCGGCAAGTTATTAACCATGGGAATCATTATTTGCGGTGTTGGGACGGCCGTTTACTTGCTTGGCCAAATTATTGAAATCATTGTTGAGGGCGAAATCGCCGGATTTAGGAGGAAAAAAGATATGGATAAAATTATTTCTGAAAGAAAAGACCATTATATTATTTGCGGTTATGGAAGAGTTGGGCATCAGGTTGCCCATGAATTGCTGTCTGAAGGTAAAACATTTGTTGTAATTGATAACAAGCCCGAAACTGCTGTCGAATTAAACGGCAGTAAAATACCTCATATTATCGGCGATATAACTTCTGATGAAAAGTTGGAAGAAGCCGGGATATCTTCTGCGATTGGCCTTATCGCGTGCGCCGATTCGGATATTTCAAATGTGTTTGTCACATTGTCGGCACGGGCGTTAAACCCTAAACTTTTTATTGTTGCCAGGGCGAGCCAAAAAGAAACACAGGAAAAGTTAAAAAAGGCGGGTGCAGACAGGGTGATTTCCCCATATTTTATTGCTGGGAGGCGAATGGCGGCGATGGCAGTGAAACCGGTTGCAGTTGATTTTTTTGACACGATAATGCACAGCGAGCATTTAGAGCTGGACATGGGAGAGTTTTGTATTAAAGAAACATCTAAATTGGCTAATAAATCATTATCCGAATCGGAAATAAGGCAAGTTTCAGGCGCGTATATTTTGAGCATCAGAAAATCTACCGGCAACTTTGTCCTTCAGCCGCTGGCAAACACAATACTTGAGGCGGGAGATATAATTGTTGCCATTGGCATGCCCAAACAGCTGGAATTACTTGGAAAAATGGTGTAGCAATGATTAAAAAAGAAAATGATTTTAAAATTGAAGCCGTTTTAGATATTGCAAAAAAAATGTGTTTGGCGGCGCGCACTGCACCCAAAGCCAGGGGGGTTGATCTTTTGGAAATCGCAGTCATTTCCGGCGACACAATACAAAAATTGTCCAAGAAAATGAAAGAGATTGGGGAAAGGGAAAGCCACCAGACATTTCTTAGGGATTGTGAAAGCATTTTGCATTCTCAGGCAATTGTTTTGATCGGCACAAAAGTTAAAACGATTGGCCTAAAATACTGCTCCTTTTGCGGAAAGCCTAATTGCGCGGAGGCGGAAAAGGCTGGAGTCATCTGCTCCTATAATTCGGGAGATCTGGGAATTGCGATCGGCTCTGCGGTTTCAGTTGCTGAAAACCATCGGGTAGATAATCGAATAATGTACTCGGTCGGGAAAGCAGTTGTTGATATGGAGATGCTGGGCAAAGAAGTAAAAGTCGCCTACGGCATACCTCTTTCTGTTTCCAGTAAAAACCCATTTTTTGATAGGAAGTGAAAACAATGTTTGATGATATTAAAACGATTTTTGAAAGGGATCCGGCGGCCGCGAATATATTTGAGGTATTCCTTTACCAGGGATTATGGGCGGTTTGGATCCATAGGATTAACCATGTTTTATATAAATTGCATATCCCCTTGATCCCGAGAATTATTTCTCAGATTATGAGGATTTTAACTTTGATTGAGATCCATCCGGGGGCAACGTTGGGGAAAAAATTTTTCATCGACCATGGGGCGGGCGTTGTTATCGGAGAAACGGTTATTGTTGGGGATGATGTGACAATTTACCAAGGAGTTACATTGGGCGGTACTGGAAAAGAAAGAGGAAAGCGTCACCCAACTATTGGAAACGGTGTAGTAATAGGCGCGCATGCAATAGTTTTGGGAAATATCCATATTGGCGACAATTCAAGGATTGGCGCCGGCGCGGTTGTGACTAAAATAGTACCGGAAAATTCAACTGTGGTTGGCAATCCCGCGAGAATTATTATCCGCGATGGCAAACGGATTGAAACCTTAGCCCATGCCGATATCCCGGATGTGATAGAAGACTTAGAAAAACGCATTAAAAGGCTGGAAGAAATAAAAAATGCCCCTTAAGGTTTACAATAATCTAACCCGGAAAAAAGAAGAATTTGCGCCAATTGATCCCTCGCTTGTAAAGATGTATGTTTGCGGGATTACTCCATATGATGAAACCCACCTTGGCCATGCTCGTGCGTATGTGACATTTGATATTATTAAAAGGCATCTTGAATATTCCGGCTATAAAGTTAAACATATCCAAAATATTACTGATATAGACGACAAAATAATTAAAAAAGCAAAAATAAATGATCAAAGTATTTCTGAAGTAGCCGAACATTACAGCAATTCTTTTTTTGAGGTGATGGATAAGCTTAATATAAAGAGAGCCGATGTTTATCCCAAAGCGACAGAACACATCAAAGAAATGATCGGTTGGATAAAAGGTTTGCAGGATAAAGGTTTTGCTTATGAGCTTAATGGCGATGTTTATTTTGAGGTGCAAAAGTTTAAGGGTTATGGCAAACTTTCAAAGCATAAAATGGAAGATCAGCAAGCCGGCGCCAGGGTTGAGCTTGATGCCCGCAAAAAGGATCCTTTGGATTTTGCACTTTGGAAGGCGGCCAAGCCCGATGAGCCGTATTGGCTTTCGCCCTGGGGAAACGGCCGACCGGGCTGGCATATTGAGTGTTCTGTAATGTCGACGAAATATTTAGGCGAGCAGTTTGATATCCATGGCGGCGGACTTGACCTGCAATTTCCCCACCATGAAAATGAAATTGCCCAAACCGAGGCATTAACTGGAAAAGCACCGTGGGTTAAATATTGGCTGCACAACGGCTTTGTGGTAATTAACCAGCAAAAAATGTCCAAATCATTGGGCAATTTTTTTACCTTGATTGATATTTATAAGAAATTTGATCCAATGGTGGTACGATTTTTTCTTTTATCAACCCACTATCGCAGTCCGCTGAACTTTTCAGACGCCCAGCTTAAAGAAGCGGAAGAAGCGTACCAAAAGCTAACCAGTACTATTGATAATCTTGATTTTTTGATTTCCAAAGTCAAGACGGCGGAAAATGATGTTGAAGTCGCGGAAACCGATGATGAGCTTGCTGTTTACAAAAGGAAATTCGGGGAAATGATGGATGATGACTTTAATACCGCGGGCGCGATAGGGGTTATTTTTGAGCTGGTTAAATTTATTAATGACCATGTAAAAGAGGAAAAAATTGATAAAGAATCACTGATGCACGATAAGCAAATGATAATTGGCTTTTGCGATTTGCTTGGTATTAATTTAGTCGGTAAAACATCGAGCGGTGACCAATCTTTTAATATTGAAAAGTTAATTGAAGAAAGAAACCAGGCAAGAGGCGGAAAGAACTTTAAACGCGCTGATGAAATAAGAAAACAGCTTGAAGATAATGGTATAATCTTAGAAGATACAGCTTACGGCACGAAATGGAGAAAAAATGCTTGACCCGAAATTATTAAGAAACAATCCGGATAAAGTCCGGGAAGCCCTAAAAATACGAAAAGCCGATACTATTTTGGTTGATAAATTTATTGAGGTTGATAAGAGGTGGAGGACTTTGGTTTTTGATTCAGACGAGCTAAAGAAAAAACGGAATGAATACTCCGACAAAGTCGGTTTGATGAAAAAAAGCGGGGAAGATGCAAAATCTATTATTGCCGAAACAAAAATAATCGGGGATAAAATAAAAGATATTGATGAGGATCTGAAAATTGTCGAAGAAGAGCTTAACCAGATAATATTGTTTATGCCTAATATCCCTCATCACACTGTGCCGACTGGAATGGATGAAAGGGATAATCTTGAAATAAGAAAGTGGGGAGAGATAAAAAAGCTTGATTTTACCCCAAAGTCTCATCATGAAATAGGCGAAGATGCCGGAATCCTGAGTTTTGACCAGGCAGTTAAGCTTTCCGGCTCCCGTTTTGTGGTTTATAGGGGAATGGGTGCGGCGCTTGAAAGGGCGTTAATCAATTTTATGCTTGATACCCACACAAAAGAAAATGGGTACGTAGAAGTTTTTGCCCCGGTTCTTGTAAAAAAAGAATGCATGATCGGGACAGGCCAGCTGCCAAAATTCGGGGAAGAAATGTTTTGCACAAAGGATGAGTCATTTTATTTAATCCCAACTGCCGAAGTATCTGTGACTAATCTTCACCGGGATGAAATAATTGAAGGGCTTCCCAAAAAATACTGCTGTTTTTCCCCTTGTTTCAGGAAAGAAGCCGGATCATACGGAAAAGATGTCAGAGGTATAATGCGCCAGCACCAGTTTAATAAGGTTGAGCTGGTTAAATTTGTTGAGCCGGAAAATTCTTATGATGAGCTTGAAAAGCTGACATTGGATGCTGAAAAAATCCTTCAAAAATTGGAACTGCCATATCGTATTGTGGCATTATGCGCGGGGGATTTGGGCTTTGCTGCCGCTAAAACATATGATATAGAGGTTTGGTTCCCGTCAGAAGACAGATACCGCGAAATTTCTTCCTGCTCAAATTTCGAGGATTTCCAAGCCAGAAGGGCTGGAATTCGTTATAAAAAAGGCGCATCAAAACCGGAATATCTCCATACGTTAAATGGTTCAGGGCTTGCGGTTGGGCGCACGTTCGCGGCAATTTTAGAAAATTATCAAAATAGAGATGGAAGCTTTGAAGTGCCAGAAGTGTTAAAACCTTATTTAAAGTGAAAAATTATGCCATTATACGATTATAAATGCCAGGAATGCGGATATGTTTTTGAAACTTTTCAGAATATGTCTGAAAAAGCGCTGAAATTCTGCCCAAAATGCAAGGGCCCTGTTAAACGCTTGATTTCCGCGGCTGGTATTATTTTTAAAGGTTCAGGCTTTCATATTAATGATTATAATAAAGAGACAAAAAGTTCTTCAAAAGATCCTTCCCCGAAGAAGTAAGGATTGATTCCGGGTGGAACTGGACGCCCTCGACAACAAATTCCCTATGCCTTTGACCAATTAGTACGCGCTTTTTCCCTCACCCATTTTGATCTTAAAAGAAAAACAATCGTTAATCTCCCTCTCCCAAAGGGAGAGGGAGTGGTCGATAATTGATGGATTTTTCGATTTTATTTAAAACATCCCTTTTATTATTGATAATTTCATTGTTTGTAAATCTTATGATTTGAATCCCTTCAGATTCAATTATTTCCTGCCTTACTTCATCATAATCTTTTCTTCTTTCATGAATTCCCCCGTCTATTTCAACCGCAAGTTTAAGCTCATGGCAATAAAAATCCAGGATAAAACCTTCTATTACATGTTGTCTCCTAAATTTCAAATCCATAAACTTTCTTTTCCTGAGCAATTCCCAGACAATCTTTTCTGCTTTTGTTTGCTCTTTTCGTAAAGTCCTGGCGAATATCTTTTTTATTTCTTTCATTTTTCTTATTATATTATACTATTCGCCAAATGATTAATCCCTCTCCCTCCGGGAGAGGGTGAATTGGATATGGTTACTTATTGATATTTATGGGTGAGGGCTTTTTAAGCCGCCTTAGTATGCGTTTTTTCGCTAATTAGCTTGGTCAAAGTCAGGAAAGAGCGAACCTATTAAAGCAAAAAGTTCTTCAAAAGATCCTTCCCCGAAGAAGTAAGGATTGATTCCGGGTGGAACTGGACGCCCTCGACAACAAATTCCCTATGCCTTAATCCCATAATTTCATTATCATCCGTCCATGCTGAAATTTGCAAAACCTCAGGCAATGTTTCTCTTTCCACAACGAGGGAATGGTATCTGGTCGCAATAAAGGGATTTGGCAGCCCTTTAAAAATTGTTTTGCCGTCATGATGGATTTTTGAAGTTTTCCCATGCATAATTTGTTTTGCTTTGATAATCTTGATAATCTTTCCACCAAAAACATATCCTATGCTTTGGTGCCCAAGGCAGACTCCAAGAATTGGCAGCTTTCCTTTAAAACTCTTTATAATTTCACAGGATATGCCTGCGTTCTTTGGCTCCCCGGGGCCGGGAGAAATGACTATTTTTGCCGGTTTTAGCTTTTCTATTTCATCAATTGTTATTTTATCGTTTCTAAAGACTTTAATTTCCTCGCCAAGCTCCATAAAGTATTGGACAAGGTTATATGTAAAAGAATCGTAATTATCAATCATTATAATCATAACCCTGTAATTATAACATGATGAATGATAAAATAACTTAGTAAGATGGAACTTATTACCGCATCAAAAGACCAATGGGACAGCTTTGTGGAAAAATCCCCCCAAATCCTTCAAACTTGGGAGTGGGGAGAGATAAAAAAATCCCAGGGTTGGGATCCGATTAGGATAGCAGTTGGAGAAAATAATAGCATCTCCGCTTCTATTTTATTGCTCAAACGCAAATTTCCCTATATAAATAAATGCTTGTTCTATGCCCCCCGAGGCCCAATATTTGACAATGCCGGAGCTCTCGAGTATTTACTGCAAAAAATAAAAGAAGAAGCAAAAAAACATGCCGCGATTGCCTTAAAAATAGACCCGGAGATTGAAGATAGCGATTCTAATAGAATTGATCTATTCATAAAAAAAGGCCTCAAGATTAATAAAAAACAAATACAGCCTCGTTCAACATACTTTATTGACCTAACAAAAGATTTAGAAACTTTGCTTTTAAGTTTTGAGGAAAAAACACGCTATAACATCCGCCTGTCGCAAAAAAAAGGAGTGATTGTTGAGGAATTATCCGGCCAGATTGGGGTTGATATTTTTTATGATTTGTATAAAGAAACCGCGGGAAGGGATAATTTTTTAATCCATCCTAAAAGCTACTACCAAAAGATATTGTCGCTAATGGGAAATAATAATATGGCAAAAGTATTTATCGCATATCTTAATAAAGAACCGATCGCCGCAGTCATCAATTTTTATTTTAACAAAAGGATTTGGTATATGTACGGAGCCTCAAAATCTTCCCATCGCAATGTTATGCCAAACCATGCTATCCATTGGGAAATAATAAAAAGGGCAAAAGGGTATGAATTGTATGATCTTTGGGGAATACCATCAAACCCAAAGCTAGGGCACCCTTTATATGGCGTCTGGAGGTTTAAAAAAGGGTTTAACGGCAAGTTGGTAAAATTTGTTGGCTGTATGGATTTAGTTTATGAGCCGATAGTATATTTTATTTTTGAAAATGTTTTTGCCTGGTTTAAAAACATCCGCAGTTTAATTCTAAAAGGAAAAATATCTGATTCCTTAGAGGAATGAAAGCCATTGACAGCCGCAATAGATAGGGCGACAATAATAAATAGGAGGGAAAGGATGAAATTAGCAGTAATTGGGACAGGATATGTAGGGTTGGTAACGGGGGCTTGTTTTGCGAATCTTGGCAATGACATTATTTGCGTTGATAAAGATAAAGAACGGCTTTTAATTCTTGAAAAAGGGGAAGTCCCATTTTATGAGCCGGGGCTTCCTGAAATGGTCATGCGGAACCATAAGGCAGGGAGAATTATATTTACCTCGGATTTAAGCCATGCCGTTAAGAAGGCAGACGTAATTTTTATTGCAGTAGGCACACCCCCAAAAGCAAACGGGCAAGCTGATGTCACAGCTGTCTTTGAAGTAGCAAAAGATATCGCCAAAAATATCAAAGGAAATAAATCATTTAAAGTGATTGTAAACAAAAGCACTGTGCCGGTTGGAATGGGTGATATTGTCACAAAAATACTGGTTGAAAACAATGTATCTGAAAAATATTTTTCTGTTGTTTCAAATCCGGAATTTTTAAGGGAAGGCTCGGCAATTTCAGATTTTTTAAATCCCGATAGGATTGTCATTGGCGCGTCAAACAATAAAGCCTTTAATATCATCACGGAGTTATACCGCTCATTAAATGCCAGGATTATTTTTACTTCTGTAAAAAGCGCGGAGCTTATCAAATACGCGTCAAATGCTTTTTTGGCGACTAAAATTTCATTTATTAATGAAATAGCTAATATTTGCGAGCGTGTTGGCTCAGACATTAAAGAGGTTGCATATGCGGTGGGAATGGATAAAAGGATTGGTCGGGAGTTTTTAAACGCCGGATTAGGTTACGGAGGATCATGCCTTCCAAAAGATATTTCAGCCCTGTTGCACCTTGCCCGTGAAAATGGCTATGACCCGCAGATATTAAATTCAGTTTCTGAGGTTAATGAATTTCAAATTGATGCATTCATTGGCAAAATTATTAAAACCCTTAAGAATATTAGAGGGAAAAAGATTGTATTGCTGGGGCTTTCATTTAAACCGGAAACAGATGACTTAAGGGATGCCCCATCCTTGAAAATAATTAATTCTCTTACTAAAAAGGGCGCAATAATTAAAGCCTATGATCCTGCCGCAGAAACCACTGCGAAGAAAACACTTCCAAATGTCCAATTTTGTAAGGATATATATGAAGCTTTAAAAGGCGCTGATGCGATTGTCCTTGCTACCGAATGGCCGGAATTTAGGGATCTGGATTTTGAGAAAGTCAAGAAAATAGTTAAAAATCCGGTTATATTTGACGGCAGAAATATTTATGACCCGAAACGTATCAGGGAGATGGGTTTTAAATATATTGGTATAGGCAGATGAAAATACTATTAACCGGTGGCGCGGGGTTTATTGGTTCTCACCTGATTGATCTCTTTTTAAAGGATGACCATGAAGTTATTTGTGTTGATAATTTATTAACAGGGTCGCTTCATAATATAAAACATCATGAAGGAAATAATAAATTGAAATTTATTGAACATGACATATCTTCATATTTGGATTATAAAGATAAAATTGATTATGTTTTGCACTTTGCATCTCCTGCCAGCCCGGTTGATTATTTAAGCCATCCCATTGAAACGTTAGAAGTCGGCTCGCTTGGGACGTTTAATGCCTTAGAGCTAGCCTTGATTAAAAAAGCAAAATTCATGCTTGCCTCAACCTCAGAAGTATATGGAGACCCGGAGGTATCACCTCAAAAGGAAAATTATTGGGGGCATGTAAATCCCATTGGCCCTCGCAGCGTGTATGATGAAGCAAAGAGATTTTCAGAAGCTACGGCGATGGCATATAAAAGACACAATCACATTGACGTCAAAATAATCCGGATTTTTAATACATACGGCCCGCGAATGAAAAAAAAAGATGGAAGGGTTGTGCCGAATTTTATCAGCCAAGCTTTAAATGGCGAACCTCTTACTATCTACGGCAACGGCAAACAGACAAGAAGCTTTTGTTTTGTTTCTGATTTAGTTAGCGGCATCTATAAAGTGATGCACTCAGATATTGAAACCCCAATTAACCTTGGCAATCCAAATGAATTTACAATGCTTGAGTTGGCTCAAAAAGTGTCGAATATTGCGGGAGTTAAGCTTAAGACAAAAAAAATGCCTTTGCCTGAAGATGATCCCAAGCAAAGGAGGCCTGATATTTCAAAAGCAAAAAAACTGCTTGGCTGGGAGCCAAAAGTAAATCTTGAAGAAGGGCTTAAAAAGACCATCGAATGGTTTAAGAATGCCTAAGAGGGTATTCATTACTGGCGGCGCTGGCTTTATAGGCAGCCATTTGGTTGACCGGTTGGCTGATGAAGGCTGCCAGATAACTGTGTATGATAATTTAAGTTCCGGAAAAGAAAAATTTATTGCCCGTCACACCAGTAAAAGCTATTTTAAGCTTATTAAAGCTGATCTTCTTGATCTTGATAATTTAAAGTCAGCGATAAAAAACCATGATATTGTTTTTCATCTTGCCGCTAACCCTGACATCCGTTATGGGATATCGCATACTGATACTGACCTTAAGCAAAATACAATCGTCACATATAATGTCTTAGAAACAATGCGGCTGGCAGGAGTAAAACAGATTGCCTTTTCTTCAACTTCAACTATTTACGGCGAACCAAGCTTAATGCCGACGCCTGAGGATTACGGCCCGCTTTACCCGATATCGCTTTATGGAGCGAGTAAATTGGCTTGCGAAGCCTTAACCACATCTTTTTGCCATACATTTGATATGAAATGCTGGATATATCGTTTTGCCAATATTGTTGGCGGACGGGGAACGCACGGTATTATTTACGATTTTATCAATAAGTTGAAGAAAAATCCCAAAGAGCTGGAAATACTTGGAGACGGGAAACAAACAAAATCATATTTATTGGTTGATGATTGCATTGATGCTATGCTTTTTTTAATGAATAATGCCACGGAGCAATTCAATGTTTATAATCTTGGCTGTGATGACCGCATCAGTATCAGAGAAATAGCTGAATTGTTAATTGAAAATATGGAGTTAGCCGGAGCAAACATTAAATACACTGGCGGCAGCAGGGGATGGCCAGGGGATGTCCCGCAGATGTCCCTTGATGTAAAAAAAATAAATAAGCTGGGATTCAAGGCAAAATACAGTTCAAAGCAAGCTATTGTTGTTGCCATAAATAGGATGCTTGGCGAATGAAGCAGGCAGTAATTCTTGCGGGAGGCGCCGGCACCCGGCTTAAGCCGTTGACAGATAATATTCCTAAACCGATGATTGATATTAACGGCAAGCCGTTTATTTTATATATTATTGAATACTTAAAGAAATCTGGTATTAAAAATGTTGTTCTTTGCACAGGATATCTTGCGGATAAAATCAGTGATTATTTTGGAAATGGGAAAAAATACGGCGTTGACATCAGATATTCTGTTGAAAAAAAGTTTTTAGGCACGGCAGGCGCCATTAAACTTGCTGATAATTTGCTTGAGGATGAATTTTTTGTTTTAAATGGAGATACTTATTTGCCAATTGATTACACAGATGTTTTAAGGAAATTTAAAGAAAAGAATAAGACTGGGTTGATGGTTGCCTATGATCATTCAGAATGGACTGCTGAAGAAAATACTGCCATTGACCAAGATGAAATGGTTATTGCTTACGGAAAAAGAGAGCCGTTAAAAATAGGGAATCAACTGATCGAATCGCGTAGCGAGATTGAGGTAATCTCGCCTGCGTGTTTTAAATATATCGACGCGGGAGTTTATGTGTTTAAAAAAGAGATTTTGGGTATAATAGAAAAAGACAAGTTTGTTTCCCTTGAGGGTGATGTTTATCCGGAATTGATAAAAAAGAAACAACTATGCGCGTATATTTCTTCGCAAAGATATTATGACCTTGGGACTCCAGAAAGATTAGAGATCATTAAAAAGGTGCTTAAATGATTATTTCGAGAACGCCGTTGAGGATAAGCTTTTTTGGCGGAGGGACGGATTTGAGAGAATTTTATGGAAATGAAGGCGGCGCAATTCTTTCAAGCGCGGTAAATAAGTATATTTTTATTACAGTAAACAGGAAATTTGATGATCACATACGCATTTCTTATTCAAAGACGGAAATAGTTGAAACTCTTGATGAAGTAAAACACGATCTAATACGCGAAGCGATGAGGTTGACAGGTGTTACCGGCGGCATTGAAATAACTAGCATTGCGGACATCCCTTCTCAAGGCACTGGTTTAGGGTCTTCAAGCACCTTTACGGTAGGAGCTTTAAATGCCTTATATGCTTATAAAGGCCAGCATATTTCATCCGAAAAGCTTGCAAATGAGGCCTGCCGGATCGAGATTGATGTAATAAGCGAACCAATAGGGAAGCAGGATCAATATATTGCGGCATATGGCGGGCTCCAGTTTGTCCAATTTAATAGGGATGGATCAGTTTTTGTGGATCCGGTGGTCATCAGCCGGGAAAAAAAAGAATTGCTTCAAAACAGTTTAATGCTTTTTTATACAGGAATAACAAGGAAAGCCAACTCAATACTTGCTGAGCAAAAATCCAACTCCTCAACCAGCAAGATTAATGAATTGAAGAAATTAAAAGAGTTAGCGCTTGAAGGAAAAAAGATATTGGAATCAAACAATTCCTTAATCGAATTTGGAAAATTGTTAGATGAATCCTGGAAAATAAAAAAGACGCTAGCCAGTGGCATTTCAAACGAAGAAATTGATGATATTTACGGGAAAGCGATAAAAGCAGGAGCTTTGGGTGGTAAAATACTTGGTGCTGGGGGAGGCGGGTTTATTTTGCTTCATGTCCCGCAAGAGATACAAAATAATATTAAGTCAACCCTTTATCCGCTAAAGCAGGTTGATTTTTGTTTTGAGCCGCAGGGAAGCAAGATTATTTATGTTTCAGATTAGGAGGATTTATGTTGAGGGAATTTGCCGAAAATTATAAGAGCAAGCTAATTGAAAGCATTGATAAAGTTCCATTTGACCAGCTTGAAGCTGTTGTAAACCAAATCATTAGGGCTTTCAAAGAACAGAGAAAAATATTTGTGATGGGCAACGGCGGCAGCGCCGCAACGGCCTCTCATTTTGTTTGCGATTTTGCCAAAGGATGCGCGGTAAAAGGCAGTAAAAAATTCAAGATTATCGGCCTAACCGATAATATCCCAATTATTACTGCATTGGCAAATGATGCTTCTTCTTATGATGAAATATTTAAATCACAATTAGAGCCGCTCCTAGAAAGCAATGATCTAGTAATTGCATTTACCGGCAGCGGCAATTCTAAAAATATTTTAAATGCCATTGGATATGCCAATTCAAATGGCGCGCAAACTATAGCTTTTACCGGCTTTAATGGCGGCAAAATAAAGGATTTAGCAAAGACATATTTAATTGTCCCATCTGATAATATGGAGAGGATAGAAGATCTTCATCTAATGCTAGAACATTTAATACATTTATATTTATTAGGGGAAATAGAAGCGGGTAGATTGAAATGAAGGTTGGAATATTAGGTGGCGGGCTGGCAGGTGTTTCGGCCGCATATTTCTTACAGGAAAAAGGCCTCGATGTAGAAGTTTTAGAAAAGGAAGATGAATGCGGAGGGCTTTGCCGGTCTTTTTTAAAAAATGGTTTTAGCTACGATCTAGGCGGGCATATAATCTTTTCAAAGGATGTTGAAATACTCGATATAATGTTAAAAATGCTTGGCGATAATATCCAAAAACTATATCGAAACAATAAGATTTGGTTTAAAAACAGGTTTGTCAAATATCCTTTTGAAAACGGGCTTTCAACGCTTGATAAAGAGGATATTTATGATTGCCTTTATGGCTTTATTGAAAATAAGCATCCAAAACCTAATAATTTTAAAGAGTGGATATATCATACATTTGGCGGCGGCTTGGCAGAAAAATATCTTATACCTTACAACGAAAAAATATGGAATACAAAAGCTGAAAAAATGGGGATTGAGTGGGTGGAGCGAATCCCTAAACCTCCGATTGAGGATGTGATTAAGTCGGCTTTGGGGATTGATACTGAGGGATATACGCACCAGTTGTATTTTCATTATCCGTTAAAAGGCGGCATCCAAGCGCTAATATCCGCGTTTGAATCCAAGTTGAAAAAGGTTCGCAAGGGATTTAATGTTTCAAAGATAAAAAAGAATGGGAACCAGTGGATAGTATCAGATGGAAAAACAGAAATAACTTATGATCGGATTATATCTTCTATGCCTATCTTTGATCTTGCCGAGGCCTTGGAAGAAATCCCTTCTAATGTCAAAAGCGCTATAAATAAGCTTAAATATAATTCGTTGACGGTGGTTTTGTTGGGAATTGATAAAAAGAAAAATAATGATAAGTTTGCAGTCTATTTCCCGCAGAAAGAAATTGTTTTCCACCGAATATGTTTCCACTCATATATGGGGCAATGGTATTCCCCTGAAGGGAAATATTCTATAGTTGCGGAAATTACAACAAATCCAAATGATGGAGTACATGAGCTATCTGATGAAAAAATATCCAGCAAAGTAGTGGATGGCCTATATCGAGAAGGATTAATTGATAAAAAAGACGTATGCGAAACAGATGTTAAAAGGATGAAATACGGGTATGTAGTGCACGATCTGGACTTTAAAAATAATACTTCTTTATTTAGGGATTATTTTAATTCAATCGGCATACCATTAAATGGCAGGTTTGCGGAATATGAGTATCACAATATGGATCAAGTTGTGGGAAAGGCGCATAAAATTAAAGTATGAATGTAATTAGGCGGACGGCAAAAAATATCAGTTCATATGTCCTGGCTCAGATTATTGGCTATCTTGCGAATTTTATCTTCTTTATTTATACGGCACGATATCTTGGGGCTGGTGATTTTGGAGTATTGTTTTTTGCCATAGCATTTTCAGATATTTTCAGTATTTTTCTGGATTTAGGATTTAAGCGGTTAATGATCAGGGAAATTGCCCGCGATCGCATGCTGCTGCCAAAATATTTTAACAACATTGCCACATCAAAAATCGGAATCTCAGTTTTTATTTATTGCTTAATTATAACGGTTATTAATATTTTGGGCTATCCGATAAGGAGTAAAATAATTGTTTATATTATTGCTTTAGCAATGATATTTAGAGCTTTCTCTGAAGTTGTTTTTGCGGCATTTCAAACATTTGAAAAAATGGAATATGAAGCTGTTGGCTTAATTATTAAAGCCTTCTTGCTGCTTATTGGCGGCCTGGTAATTATAAGAATGGATTTGAATGTTTTTGGTTTTGCGCTGCTTTATTTGTTTTTATATGCTGCAATTTTTATTTATTCCTTTGTTTTATATATTCTCCAGTTTAAGCGTTTTCAATTCCAATTTGATTGGGAATTTATCAAAATGTCATTTTTTCAGGCTTTGCCGTTTGGTTTAATTGGCGTATTTGACTTGATTTACCATTGGATAGATACCGTAATGCTTTCTATCATGAAAGGGGATATGACTGTTGGCTGGTATAATGTGCCGTCAAGATTAATTGTGGCCACGCTTTTGATCCCAACGGCGTTTAATTTGGCAATTTTTCCGTTAATGTCAAAATATTTCATGGAATCGGAGAAAAAGCTCTCTTTTGTTTTTGAGAAATATTTTAAATATTTGGCGATAATTGGAGCGGCAATTGGAATAAGCATTACTCTATTGGCGGACAAAATCATTCCATTATTATTTGGAACTGAATATCTGCCCTCAGTAATTGCACTTAAAATATTAATATGGTCGGCGGTTCTGGTTTATATAAACAGCGCGTCTGTCCAGCTTCTCATTTCTATAAATAAGCAATTGTTATTAACGAAAATCGCAGGCTTTGCCGTAATATTGAACATTTTGTTGAATTTCATTCTAATCCCAAAGTACAGTTATCTTGGCGCCTGCGGCGTGGCTGTTTTATCCCAGTTGTTTTTAAGCGTCTCCGTTTTTTATTATGCGTCAAAAACTAAATATAAAATACAAGAAAATATTATTCTAAAGACCTTGCTTCCTGTTTGTTTGGCGGGATTTTTGATGGGAGCCATGGTTCTATATTTTAAAAGATTTGCTTCGATTTGGTTAATGATCTTCCCAGGCTTGGTAATTTACCTGCTGGCATTGTTTTTATTTAAAGTAATTAAGCAGAATGATTTAGCTGTTTTTAAGTCGATATTCAAGGAAAAAACAATTGAACAAGAAACGCGATTATTACTTTAAAAACCGAAAACTCCTAGTGCTGTTTTTTACAATTGTTGATTTTGTCGGTGATTTGCTGTTTTTTTCAATTAAAAAAAAGAAAAAGCCGGAAAACATAAAAAAGATTTTAATTTGCCGCGTTGATCAAATTGGCGATATGCTGATGACGCTTGAGGCAATAAAAGCGATTAAGGCGAAGTATGGGGAAGCTGAAATTGATGTTTTAGCTGGGCCTTGGAATATAGAATTGCTGAAAGAAATCCCTTATATCAACAGAATTATCCCTTATACGAGCTTTAGGATGGACAAAAGCAAAAATAATATTATTTTTAAGATATTAAGTGATCTTAGGCAAATAACAAATATTATTTTTCTTCTTAGAAAGAATGCTTATGATATTGGCGTTGATTTTCGGCCCCATTGGTCGCCGGGTATCCCATTAATGTTTCTAGGCGGAGTTAAATACAGGCTTGGATTCTCGAGCGGCGGGTTAGGCTTTTTGTTGAATGGCGAAATCGCATTCGATTATAATCTTCATCTTCAAGATAATTTTAACAAACTAGCTAGGATAATTGATGCGGAAGGAACTTCTTTTGAGCTAATTATTGCGCAGGAACATTTTTATAAAGTAGAAGAGTTGTTAAGAAAAGAAAACATTAGAGCTATGATTATTATTGCTCCCGGCTCAAGCAATCAAGCAAAATTGTGGCAAAATGAAAAGTGGGCAATAATTGCGGATTATTTAAAAAAGTATAATTATTCAGTGGTTTTTGCCGGGGATAAGAAAGATAGTCAGCTAATATCAAACATCATGGCTAAAATGACTGAATCCGCGCATAATATTTCAGGCCGTTTAAATATTTGGGAATATTTTGCCCTAATGTCAAAAGCAAAGTTATTTATTGGCGTTGATTCAATGGCAGGGCATTTAGCGGCATTGTTGGGGATAAATGGAATTATCATCTTTGGAGGAATGACTGATTATAGACAATGGCAGCCAAACAGTCCCAAGATTACTTTAGTTAGAAATGAAATCAACTGCGCGCCTTGTTATTGTGAAAATGGCTGTGGGGGGGTAAAATGTATAAGTGAAATATCAGCTGATGATTTAATAAAAGTAATTGCATCTTTTCTCATGGTTAAAGGAGAGAAAATTGATCGGTAAGCTTAAGTTTCCAATATTTTATTTTTGGCTTGCTTTGATGCCCTTTTTGGCGGTATCTCCCTGGCAGGTAATTTTTGTAAAACCATTATATTTTGGCTTTTTCCATTATGGCCTCCTGATGGCATTAATAATAATTCAGGTTTATGAGGACATTAAAAATAAGAGTTTAAGCGTGCATCCGGTATTTGGGCTATTTGGAGCCTTTGTTATTACTGCTGGTTTGAGCTTATTGTTAAATTGGCATTCAATTGACGGTATAACACTTGAAAATGCAATTGGCTTTAAAGCCCCGCACATCTATAACGTATTTACACTAATTTATTTGATATTTAACATCCTAACTATTTGGGTTGTATCAAAGATAATTTCTTCAAAAGAAAAACTTAATAATTCGATAGAAATTATTGCAACTTCAGCTGTTGCCGCAAGCCTTTGCGGGATAATCATGTTATTTGCTGTTTTAGCCGGAATCCTACCTGATTGTATTTTGGTTAATGCTACAAGGCTTCAAGGTACTGCCACTGAACCTCAAGTGTTTGGCAATTTTCTTCTGCTTGGATTGCCGCTGATTATAATCAAATTTATTTCAAATCCAACCTTGCTAAATACAGTTTTCTTGTTTATTGCTTTCCTTGCATTTATTATGACATTTTCATTGGGGGCATGGATTGGGATGTTTTTTGCTTTAGTCTTTTTATCTTGGCAAATATTAAAAAATCTCAAATTAGTCCATTTTAAAAATATTGCTGGTGTTTTAATTGTTGCTGCATTATTCCTTGCTATTTGTAAACTGATGAACCCCCATTATTTTGAAGAATTGAGATTTAAAAAGCTTTATTTTTGGCAGCTAAAAGAAGATATTAAATATCATGAGACGACAAAACAGTACCCAAGGAATGATGATAAACTTGAAAGATTTTGGCTGGCAAAAACGGCAATAAATCAATTTCTATATCGCCCGTTAATTGGCGTTGGATTTGGTAATTATGGATTTCTTTATAACCAATTTATTCCAAAGGATGCTGATACAAAACCTTATATTGCTAAGCCACATAATTCATATTTAGAAGTTCTTGCTGAAACCGGAATTGTTGGCTTCATTTTGTTTATTTCTCCAATATTGATAATATTTTTTAATGCCCTTAAGGCAACATTTGCAATAAAGAAGAATAATATCATTAATTTAACTATTATTGGGGCATTTATAGGGTTAGCAACCCAAGGTTTTTTCTTTGGAATATTTGTTCATAATTATACCTGGATAGCAATTGGCTTATTATTTGCAATTGGAATATACAACAATAATAAGGAAAAATATGAAACTAAAAAATAAAGTAGTAGTTATAGCCCTTGTAATTATCGGGCTTATCCTGGCTGCGCCGCTAGTTCTCCAGAAAATGGCTGACTATTTGGTTGTACAAGACAAACTTGAAAAATCTGATGTTATCTTGGTTTTGGCTGGGGATCCAAATGGAGAAAGAGTTAGCCAGGCGGTAAAGCTATACAAGGATAAGTGGGCTCCTAAAATACTTATGAGCGGAGGCCCTGCGGTTTGGCATTTAACCTATGCTGAAAATATGAAAGAGCAGGCTAAATCTTATGGGATTCCAGATAAGGATATTTACCTTGAGGATAAATCAGAATCCACTTATGAAGATATTAAATTTTCTTTGGATATTCTAAGGAAATTAGAAGCAAAAAAGATAATTATCATATCTTCTCCATATCATATGAGAAGGATGTCTTTAACTGCAAGAAAAATGTACTTAAAACACGGCATTAAAACGATTGTTTATCCAGTGCAAAAGTCCAAGTGGAATAAAGAAAAATGGTGGTTAAGCCATGAAGATACCCAGCCGGTGATTTACGAATACATGGCGCTTGTCCAATATCTGTTGAAGGGCTGGCTATTATAGGTTAAAATAACCTCGTCCCAAATTGTTGCGGAAGGAGAAAATAGTTATGGTTGAATTTGCAAAAATTGAAGGGGTTCAAAAGATTGCATTGAAAAGGAATTCTGATGATAGGGGTTATGTTACCGAACTAATGAGGTCTGATGATAAATTCTTTAATAAATTTGGGCAGGTGTATATTGCCACTTGTTATAAAGGGGTTGTAAAAGCCTGGCATTTGCATGAAATCCAAACTGATTATTTTTATGTGCCGTTTGGAACTACAAAAATAGGGCTTTATGATGACCGCCCTAATTCAAAGACGAAGGGCAAATATCAGGTTGAAATCCTTGGCGAAAAGGGCGAAGATGCGCTTTTGATAATTCCGCCTTTTGTTTGGCATGGCCAAATGGCAATATCTGCGTTTTCTGGGGTTATAAATATTCCAACTGAGCTTTATAATAAGGCAAAACCGGACGAATTTCGCAAATCAGTTGATGAATTTGAGGATATTTGGACAGTAAAAAGCAGATGAATAAAAATGAAAATTGCTATTATTGGCGCTGACGGCCAGCTTGGTTCAGACTTATTGAAAGTTATTCCCCAAAAAGATCAAATCCCTTTGACAATTAAAGAAATTAATATTTGCGATTTTGATGCGGCTAGCCGTGTTTTATTGAAAAATAAGCCGGATCTCATTATAAATACGGCTGGTTATCACAGGGTTGATGATTGTGAAGACAATGACCTTGAAGCCTGCAAGGTTAATGCGCATGGGGCAAAAAACCTTTCAATAATATCCAATAAAATTAATTCTGCACTTGTCCATATTTCAACTGATTATGTGTTTAGCGGAGAAAAGGGAACCCCCTATAACGAGTCTGACGCGCCAGATCCAAAAACCGCTTACGGGATTTCAAAGTTAGCAGGCGAGCAGTTTATTAAATATATTTGCAAAAAATATTATATTATCCGCACTTCGGGATTATATGGAGAATCTGGATGCATGGGAAAAGGCGGCGGGAATTTTGTGGAAAATATGATGGCAAAGGCCAAAACTGGGGAAAAAATGAAAGTTGTAAGCGATGAAATAATCAGCCCCACCTATACAAAGGATTTGGCGGATAAAATTTATGAGTTAATTGGTAAAAACATTTATGGGCTTTATCATATAACAAACGAGGGGCAATGCTCCTGGTTTGAATTTGCCGATTCAATATTTAAATTGATTAAAAAAGAAGCTGCAATTGAAAAAATATCTGCGGGGGAATATATTACAAAAGCCAAACGTCCGAAATATTCCGTGTTAGAGAATTCTCGCCTTGAAAAAGCGGGATTAAGCCCCATGAGGAACTGGCGGGAAGCCCTGAGAGCATATTTAACCGCAAAATGAAAATTGCTCTTGTCCATGATTATCTGATTCAGATGGGGGGGGCGGAAAGAGTTGTTTCTGCGCTTCATAAAATATTCTCTAATGCCCCAATTTATACGGCTGCGGCTTTGTCCAAAAAACTATCTGATGAGTTAAAAGACGCCGATATAAAAACCTCATTCCTTCAAAACTGGCCATATATGGATAAAGAATTCAGGATGTATTTTTTGCTTTATCCTTTTGCGTTTTCAAGTTTTAACCTTTCCCAATATGATTTAATCTTTTCTTCATCTTCTGCTTATGCTAAGGGAATTAATAAGAGAAAGGGGCAGATCCATGTTTGCTACTGCCACACGCCGGCAAGATTCATTTGGATGCAGGAAGAGTATTTACCTGAAAAAAACAACCCGCTTTTAAAATTTGTTTTAGCTTTATTAACTCCTTATTTAAAAAGCTGGGATTTAAAAACAGCTGATAATGTTGATCATTACATTGCGAATTCTAATTATGTAAAAGAAAGAATAAAAAAAATATATAAAAGAGATTCAGTTGTAATTTATCCGCCGGTAAACTGCGCCCGCTTTAAAACCTCAACGGACGTTAAGGGTTATTTTTTAATTTTATCAAGATTGCTTCATTATAAAAGAATTGATATTGCCGTAAAAGCTTTTAATAAATTAAAAATACCGCTTAAAATTGCGGGGGAAGGACCTGCAATTGGAGAATTAAAATCAATTGCCAATTCAAATATAGAATTTATGGGCTACGTTTCTGAGCAAAAAGCGGTAGAATTATTATCTGAATGTAAAGCTCTTGTTTTCCCTGGACGGGAAGATTTTGGTATAATCCCGCTTGAGGCCGCGGCCTCAGGCAGGCCGACAATTGCTTTTAACGGCGGAGGAGCAAGGGAAACCACAATTTCCGGCAAAACAGGAGTATTGTTTAATTTGCAAAACGAGGAATCTCTGATTAATGCTGTTAATCAATTTAATGCCATGAGTTTTAATTCTTATGAGATAATTGAGCATGCAAAGAAGTTTGATATTTCCGTATTTGAAAAGAAGATAAGGGGGTTTATAAATGAAATTAAAATACTTTGATAAAGCGATTGAAATCCTTTTTTTGGGATTATTTTTCCTACTCCCGATTATATTTGACAGGAGAATCGGAATTGTATTTTCAGGCACAAAATCTGCCTTTTTAAGGGGCGCATTGATTGTAATTCTTGTTATATGGCTTTACAAATTACTGCTTGGCGGAAAATATAATTTTAAAAGGACAATTCTTGATTGGCCAATCCTATCCTTTTTACTGATTGTTTCCGCGGCAACCCTGGCATCAGTTAATTCTTTAATAAGTTTTTGGGGGTTTTATGGGAGATATGAGGGTCTAATTACCTGGTTTTGCTATGGGCTATTGTTCTTTATAGTATCAAACTATTTTGCTGGATTGAATAAAGTAAAATTGCTTATTGCGTCTATTGTTCCCACGTCAGCAATAATGTCAATTTACGGCATTATACAGAGGCAAAACCTTGACCCATATGCTTGGGGAGGAGTGGTTACCTGGCAAAGGGTCATATCCACAATTGGCCAGCCCAACTTTTTAGCCGCGTACATTTTAATGGCTTTCTTTTTGATGATGTTTTTGTTTCTTGAAATCCCGGGAAAGCAGGAAAAAATTGACGATAAGTCCAAAAAAAACAAAAAACCGGTAATATCCAGCATTAAATGGGAGAAGCAACTGCTCCCCGTTCTGTGGTTAACGCTTGCCCCAATAATATTTATTGCTTCTATATATTCACAAAATGGAATGAATGTATTCCTTTGGTATTTTGGCTTTTTGGCGATGGCCGCTTTTGCGGTGCTTTTTGCCTATCAATGCTCCAATATTCCAAAAATGATATTTGATATTGTTTTATTGGCAAGTTTGGGTTTAAATTATATTTGCTTTTTTTATACGCAGAGCCGAGGCGCGTATCTTGGCTTTATTGTTGGATTGGCGTTGTTTTTCCTTCTTGTACCAAAAAATGTTATTTTTCTTCAATGGAAGAAACTTTCCGCTTTGTTCATCTTAATATTATTAATAACAGGGGTAACAATATTAAATCCGGGTTATTCTCCTTTCCAAAGATTTTCAGAGGAGATAAAAATTGGAGATGAATCAGCCTCCGGTAAAAAAACAATAGAGCAAAATGGAAAAGGTATTGAATTAAAGGCAAAAAAGAATGTGGAATTAAAGGGCGCGGCCGGAAGCAGGGGTGAAACATGGAAGAGCGCTTTTAGGATAATTTCAGACAATCCTGTTTTTGGAATCGGCCCTGAAGCGCTAAAAATGGTTTTCCCAAGGTATGAAACTGAATTATTTAGATTTAAAGAGGACTTCCATGTTAAGCAAGACCGCTGCCATAATGAAACATTTGATGTCCCTGTAACAAAAGGCCTGCTTGGGCTATTTACTTACTTAATAATAATTTATTTAGTTTTTAAAACCGGTTTAATCAAATGGAAAAATGCGGATCCAAATAAAAAGGCGCTTATTGCCGCAATTCTTGCGGCGGCTTCAACATATCTAATCCAAAACCAATTCAGCTTTGGCGTAATTGCTATTACATCGCTTTTTTGGATAATTTGGGGAATGATTCTAGCTTGTGATGGGAGTGAAATAGAAGAGGAGAAAAAATCTTTCTCAATTGAAGATATCCCCTGGCTGCCAGTTGCAATTATTTTAATAAGTGCGATATTTATAATTTTTATGATGTTCTTGCAGTTTCGGGCAGATTTATATTTTAAAACCGCAAAATCACTTTCTGAGATTGGCAATTTATCGGAAGCTTTGCCAAACTATGAAAAAGCGGTAAAAATATTCCCGTATGAGGGCGGCACAATTACCCATTATGGGATTACATTAATTAATTTATCCCAAAGGATGCAGGGAGAAGAAAAAGAAAAAACCGTAAAAAAAGCTATCGACATATTTGCTTATGGCATGAAAGTTGATCCGTTCAATGCTGATAATTTTTATATCACATCAAGGATTTATTTAATAAAAGGGAATTTGCTCCAATCTGTGGAATTTGCCAATAAAGCGCTCAAAATTGACCCGTACTACGCTGAAGCCCATCTGACTTTAGCGAATGTTAAGGAAAAAATGGGCCAGATGGCAGAAGCGCAGGCTCATTATGAAAAAGCCAACCAGATTAATCCGAATCTTATGGAAGGTAAAATAAAAATGGGCTGGAAATTGATTAACGCAAATAAACTTGATGAAGCATTTAAATTATTTCAGGAACTCATGGTTGCTGAGCCAAAAAACCCGGATATCCATAATGCATTAGGGACTATATACTTAAAACGAGGAGATAAAATAAGGGCAAAAGAGGAGTTTGAATGGTTAAAATAATACTTGACGCCCCTTTAATATTAATATCATTTGTTGCTGCTTATTTGTTGAGATTTAATTATCTTGCTAATATTTTTCCCGCAATTTCAAGGGGATTTAATGATTATTCCGGGACGCTTGTTTTTATAGTTGTTTTATGGCTTGCGATTTTTAAGCTTTTTGGCGTATATGAAAAAAAGGATTTATTTGATGAAATTGCGATCTTACTATTTTCCACACTATTTGCCTCATTTGCTTTGTTTGGTTTTCTTTTTCTTTACCGAGGTTTTTGGTTTTCGAGATTGGTTATAATAAACGCCTGGTTTTTGTCTTTTGTCCTGCTTTCCGTTGAAAGAATAATTTACGCCTGGGTTAAAAACCGGATAAATAGTTTAGGGTTTAAAACAAAGAGGGTACTTATCCTTGGCGCGGAGGAAATGGGTCAGACTTTGGCCCAAAGATTACTTGCTGATAAAGCCTTGGGTGCTTTGCCGATAGGATTTATTGATAACGATCCAAAAAATACCGGAAAAACAATTGCAAATTTGCCAATCGTTGGAACTACATCACAAATTAAAAACATTATTGTGAGTGAAAAAATAGACCAGGTTATTTTTGCGACAAATATCATCTCTTATCGGGAAATATTGGATATTATTACCGAGTGCGAGGTATTAAAGGTAAGCTTCAAAATTGTCCCCGGGATTCTAGAAATTATTGCCTCAAGGGTTGATATTGAAGAGGTTGGCGGCATCCCCCTCATTACAATCAGTGAAATTGGCTTAAAGGGATTTAAAGCATTAATAAAAAGGACAATGGATTTTATTTTATCGCTTAAGCTTTTAATTTTGCTTTCGCCCTTGTTTTTAATTGTTATTATTTTAATAAAAATGGATTCAAAGGGGGCGATATTTTTTGCGCAGGAAAGGGTAGGCAAAGACGGGAAAACATTTAAAATGTTTAAATTCCGTTCAATGGTAATTGATGCCGAGGATTTATTGCCTAAGCTTGCGCAATTGTCTGAAACCGAAGGGCATATTTTTAAAATTAAAAAAGACCCAAGAATTACTAGAATCGGCAAATGGCTTAGAAGGTTATCAATTGATGAATGGCCGCAATTATTTAATGTATTAATCGGAGATATGAGTTTGGTCGGCCCAAGGCCGCCGCTTCCGCGGGAAGTTATTAAGTATTCGCCATGGCAAAAAAAGAGGCTGAGAATTGCTCCGGGAATTACCGGCTTGTGGCAGGTATCAGGCCGATCACTTTTGCCGTTTGAGGATATGGTAAGGTTAGATATTTATTATATAGAAAACTGGTCGCTTTGGCTCGATATTAAAATTTTATTTAAAACAATACCCACGGTTATTTTTGCTTTTGGCGCTTACTGAAGCACAATGATGTTTCCGCGCTTAACTTCAGATTTTCCTATATTATCTTTGGCAAAGAGAAGATATGGATAAACTCCTTGAGGGACGGCTTGTCCAAATAAGTCTTTGCCATCCCATGAAACACTTCCTGATGAAGTTTGCTTAACTTCTTTTATGAAAATGCACGACCCATCAATATTATATATAAAAAGTTTTATATCGCCTGTTTTTGACAATAAATATTTAATAACTGCGGTGATATCTTTTATCGGGCTAAAAGGGTTTGGTCCGTTGATGAGCGATAAGATACTCAATTCTCCAGCGTTTTGCAGGATTGAAACGGTTGAATTGTTTGGCGAGATTGTAAAAGATTCTTCATTTGCAATGTTGCCAGCCAAATCCCTGGCCTTGATGCTTACTTTGTACTGCAAGCTTAAAAAATTTGATTTCGGCTTGAAAACAATATTTCCATTTTCATGATTTATTTTGCCGGCAACTTCTGAGCTCCCGCAAGTTATATTTAAGCTTGTCCCGGAAATATCTATGCCGCTTTCTTTTTCTTCGAAAGGAATTGTTAATTGTCCAAATGACATAACAGCGTCTTTTTGCGATATCATTGGGGGAAGGGCGTCAATTTTTAGCTGGTAGAAAGCGCTTCCCGCGTTATTATTCGCGTCTTTTATCAAAAACCGCAGCTTGTGGATGCCTTGGGAAAGTTTTGGAAGGCTCACAAAGCCACTGGCTTTTTTATCCTCCAGGTAATAAGTAAGGGTTTGATCCAGCGCCTGCCCATCAATTGCCAATTGGACTTCAGTTTCATCGACAATATCATTATCAGCCGTTTCAACTTCAAGATAAATTGTCGAGCCGCCCTTATACCAGCCGCTTTCTTGCGGTTTATTAACTTTTAATATTGGCGCGTCTGGATTGTAAGTGATTATTAGTTTATCTTGGGCGGAATTCCCGGCCTCGTCGGTGAGAGTGATACTGATAATATTTTCACCTTTTACTAAAAATTGGCTTTTAGAAAAGGTTAATCCTGTCCTTTCAAATAAAACAGAATTAATTGATATTTTTGCCTCTTCAGCCACTTCCCCCTTAACCAAGATTGGATTTATATTAACGATTGAACCATTTTCGGGCTCGGTTATTTTAAAGTATGGCGGGATTGTATCAATATTTATTTCCTGGGCATTGGTTGGCGTGCTTTGTGAAACCGCGTCCTTTGCGATTGCTTTGATGGTGTATTTTCCGTCAGAGAGTGAGGTAAATATTTGCCCCTCAGCTGAGCTTGTTGAAATTGTGAGGATTTTACCGGCTTCTTTATATATTTCGAAGCCGTAGCTTATTGGATCGGCATCGTCGTCAATAGCCCCGATTTTATATTTGAATGTTTTTAAATTGGTATATTTAGGAAAATCAAACGACAATATTGCGGGAGGATTGTTTTTAAGCTTTTCAAAATAAACTTTTTCCCTATAAATCCAAGCAGAGGAGATAACATCAGAAATACTAATAATACCCAGGTATGCTTCGCCGTCCAGCATGGTTTCCTTAACTTGACGCGCTTTTGAATAATTATTATCTCCAATTGTGAGGAAAAAAG
Source organism: Candidatus Saganbacteria bacterium (assembly GCA_009772965.1). Lineage (GTDB taxonomy): Bacteria > Margulisbacteria > WOR-1 > XYC2-FULL-46-14 > WPAF01 > WPAF01. The sequence continues at coordinate 143,992 of WPAF01000001.1, read as the reverse complement.
GAACCGACACATTATTCTTATTCAAATAAAAAGACATAGTGTTGCTTACCGGGAAATCTATGCCTTTTATTTGATCATAGCTTTCATGAATGATTTGCTGTTTATTGCCATGCCGCATAAATACTGAATATTTGTTGTCTTTTGCTTTTTCGATCCAAAAGGCATCATTATTGTAAACTTTTATTTCCTGGATTTGGCTGGAGGTTTGGTATATTTCAGCTGGAAGCTCCCAGCCATTATTTGATTTAACCAGTAATATCCTATTGTTTGAAGCAAAGGCTAAAGTATTGCCGCCCGCCGAAAACAAATCAACCGGAATATTATTATTAATGGCTTGCGGCTGTGAGAATAGATTCCCATAATCCGTGGATTGAGCATAAAACAAATATTTGTTTTTTAGATAAAATAAATTTAATGTATTATTGTCTAAATATGCCAAGCTGCTTTCCGGCGAAGATGCGAAAGTATATATATTTTTGCTTTCTTTAAGATTGGCTGAATCCTTTAGAAAGAGCGAATTATTAAACACATAAAAGATTAATGCTTTTTTATCGGATCTTTCGCAAATTGCCGCCTCAGCCGAAATTGGCGCTTGGAGGATCCAGCTTTTGCCAAGGTCTTGGGATACATTTATTTTGTTATTGTGGATTAGATAAATATTATCTGAGCTATCTTCATATATCAAGCCATTAGCATTTAGAGAAAGCGCCAAGAATGCCAATAAGATAAGTGTTTTTTTCACAGCCTAATTCTATTATTATTAAATTGAAAAAGCAACCTGCTGAGTGTATAATTTTACAATGAACCCAACGTCCAATATTGCTGAGGTTCGGCTTGCCTTGAGTTTGCTTAAAAAAAAGAAGGCAAGTGAATTTGTAATTGAAGGCGAGCGCTTGATCAGGGAAGCAAATGACCTGATTTGTTTTTTGCTGTATGCGAAAGAAAGCCCGCTTGTTAAATGGGTAAAAGATAAAAATAAGAAAACGATTAAGATATCAAAACAAGAAACAGAGCTATTATCTTCTGTAATAACTACGCAAGGGGTTATAGCCGTTGCGAATAAGCCCGAGTTTGACATAAGTGATATTTATAAAAAAAA
>WPAF01000001.1:0-142879 GCA_009772965.1 Candidatus Saganbacteria bacterium | reverse complement strand
GCGCAGATGCGGTTTTATTGTCAAAGGGCACGGTTGAACTTTATAACCAAAAGGTAATACGTTCCACAATGGGATCCATTTTCCATTTGCCGGTAATTGAGTGCCAAGAGACGGAAAAAGTTATAAAAGAGCTAAAAAGTAAAGGGATTCGGGTTATTGCGGCGGATGCTTCGGGAAAAAGGAATTTATGGGAGGAAAACTATAAATCTCCAACTGCAATAGTTATCGGAAATGAAGGAGCAGGAATACCTGATAATATTTTGGATTTATGCGACAATGTAGCAAGCGTGCCGATTCTAGGCAAAGCCGAATCGTTAAATGCGGCAATGACGGCATCGATTTTTCTTTATGAAGCAGTGAGGCAGAGATGGTTGAAAGAATAAGAGCAATCGAAAATGAAGCGTTAGAGAATATTACAAATGCAAAAAGCTTATCAGATATTGATGATGCCCAAATCCGCTATCTTGGTAAAAAAGGCCTGCTTACCGAACTGATGAGAAACCTGAAAATCCTACCCGAAGAAGAAAGGCGCAATTTCGGCAAAGCATTAAATGAAACAAAAATAAAAATTGAAGGGCTTATAGCATCAAGAAAAGCGCAATTCAGCGCCCAATTAACCCAAAATAAGATAAATTCTGAAGTTTTAGATATTACCTTGCCTGGCAAGTTTATTAAAAGAGGAAAATTGCATCCAATCACGCAAGTTATGGATGAGATGATAGGGATTTTTATCCGCATGGGATTTTCAATAGCGGAAGGCCCTGATATTGAAACTGAATATTATAATTTTGAAGCTTTAAATATTCCCAAATATCATCCCAGCCGCGATATGTGGTCAACCCTCTGGATAAATAATGAATTGCTTTTGCGGACGCATACATCTCCTGTGCAGATTAGGGTGATGGAAAAACAAAAGCCGCCGCTGGCAATCATAGCGCCTGGCAGGGTTTATCGGCGCGATTCAGATGTAACCCATTCTCCTGTTTTTCATCAGCTGGAAGGATTATTGGTGGATAAAAAAATAACTTTTGGGGACTTAAAAGGAACACTCTCTTATTTTTTACGCCAGGTTTTTGGCAAAGAAAAAAAAGTCAGGTTTCGCCCAAGCTATTTCCCATTTACCGAACCGTCCGCGGAGGTGGATGTTGAATGCGTCCTTTGCAATGGGGCTGGATGTCGTTTATGTAAAAATACCGGCTGGCTTGAAATATTGGGCTCCGGCATGGTTGACCCGAATGTTTTTAAATTTGTCGGGTATAATTCGGAAAAATTTTCCGGTTACGCGTTTGGCATGGGGATAGAAAGAATTGCCATGCTTAAATTCGGGATTGACGACATTAGGTTATTTTTTGAGAATGATTTAAGATTTTTGGAGCAATTTTAACATGGAGAATTATTAATGAGAGTTCCAATTGATTGGTTAAAAGAGTTTGTTAAGATAAATGTTCCTCCAGAGGCTTTGGCCAAAAAATTAACTTTGGCCGGGTTAGAGGCAATTGTCGCGGAAGATGCTAAGGTGATTGCTGTGGACATTCTGCCAAATAGGGGCGACTGCGAAAGCATTTTAGGGGCAGCAAGAGAAGTTTCAGCAATATTGAAAACCAGATTAATAAAAAAACCATTTAGAGTTGTTGAATCAAAAGAGAAGATAAAATTAACGGTTGAAGTAAAGGAAAAAAAACTTTGCCCAAGGTATATGGCTAGGGTTATTGGGGGGGTTGTTGTCGCGGATTCCCCTGAATGGCTTAAAAAAAGGCTTCTTCTGGCAGGAATTAGGCCAGTAAATAATATTGTTGATATAACCAATTACTTATTAATTGAACTTGGGCAGCCAATGCATGCTTTTGACGCGGAGAAGATATCTAAAATAATTGTCAGGCAGGCAAAGCACGGGGAAAAGATAATAACTCTCGACGGGCTTGAAAGAATTCTTGATGAAGAATCCTTATTGATTTCTGACCCTCTAAAACCAATCGCGATTGCGGGAATTATGGGAGGGCTAGATTCATCAGTTATGCCCGGAACTAAAAAAATAATTTTAGAATCCGCGTTTTTTGAGCCAGCATCGATTGTAAAATCCTCTAAAAAGATAAAGCTTAGGACTGAGGCTTCCATGCGTTTTGAGAAAAGAGTTGATTTTGACATGGTTGAGGAAGCCCTTGATAGGGCGGCGGCATTGATTTCAGGAATTGCCGGTGGAGTAGTTTTAAAGGGAAAAATTGATGTTAAAGCCAAACCCCAAAAAAATAAAACTATCGCGTTAAGAAATGAAAGGATAAAAAACATTCTGGGCGTTAATATCAACAGAAAAGAATCGGCCGCAATATTAAAGCTTCTTGGCTTTAAGATTAAAAAAGAAACGAAAGATAAAATTATTGTAGAGGTTCCGTCATGGAGGGCGGGGGATGTTGAAAGAGAAATAGATTTAATTGAAGAAATAGCGAGGATTTATGGGTTTGATAAAATTAACGAAACGATGCCTGAAATAAAGGCAAAAACGTTTGAATCAAGCCATAATCGCATTAGAAAAGTCAGGGAGATACTTCTAGGATGCGGGCTTTTTGAGGTTCAAACCTTTAGCATGGTTGCGCCTTTAATGGCCGAAGCCGGCGCGATTAATATTTCAAATCCAATGGCGCAGGAAGAATCGGTGATGCGGACAAGTTTGATTTACAGCCTTTTGCGGGTTTTATCGCATAATTTAAGGCATCAAGCAAGCAAAGTAAATATTTTTGAGGTTGGCAAGGTTTATTCTACAGAAAAAATACCCGATGAAAAAAATGTTTTATCCGGCTTGATTGCCGGAGGGGATGCGGATTTTTATAAATTAAAGGGAATGGTAGAAAGTTTGCTGCAGGAATTTACACATGATTATAAGCTGGAATCCTACATAGGAAAACACTTCCATCCAGGGAAATCCGCCTCAATTATTGCCCAGCTTAAGATAATTGGGAAATTTGGAGCAATTCACCCCGACCTTTTTAAGAATATTGAGGTTTATGCCTTTGAAATTGACCTTGACCGGCTTTTGGCGTTAAATAAACCAAATAAATTTTACAAGCCATTGCCAAAATATCCAAAAGTAGAAAGGGATCTTGCCATGTTTGTCCCTCAAGGTGTTGCGTCACAAATCATTCTTGAAACTATTAAACGGGGAGATTTAGTTGAATCGGTTGAAATATTTGATATTTATAAAAACAGCCAAGCCTACCGGATATCATTTAGGGATAAAAATAAAACTTTAACAGACGAAGAAGTAAGCGTTTCGTTTGAAAATATCCAAAAAGAACTGGAAAATTCGCTTAAAGTTCAAATCAGAAAATAATTTATTGGAGGCAATACATGTCTGAAGACCGCGTTCCGCCCCAGAACCTGCAGGCCGAACAGTCTGTGATCGGCTCAATGCTGATTGATAAGTCCGCGATTATTAAAGGGCTTGAAATGCTCACCCCGGACAGTTTTTATCGCGATGCGCATAGATTTGTTTTTGAGGCGATAATCGAGCTGTTTGACAGGGGAGAGCCGATAGATTTAATTACTATTACCGAAACACTGCGCAGAAGTAATAAATTAGAATTGGCGGGAGGATCGGTTTATGTTGCGGATTTGATCAATTCTGTGCCTACTGCCGGAAATATGGAATTCTATTCGAAAATCGTTGAAGAAAAAGCAACCCTTCGAAGGCTGATTGATGCCGGGACAAGAATTGTCCAGAAGGCCTTTGAAGAGCCTGATAATGTCGATCACATTTTAGATGAAGCGGAAAAATCAATTTTTGGAATCGCTTTAAAAAGAGTTCATGAAGGATTTCACAGGATTGATGAAGTATTAAAAAATGTCCTGGATAAAATAGACAGGTTATATGGCAAGAAGGAGCATATTACTGGCATTCCAACCGGTTTTACGGATTTAGACAATATGACAGCCGGTTTTCAATCTTCTGATTTTATAATTATTGCGGCCCGCCCATCGGTTGGTAAAACTGCATTAGCCATGAATATTGCCCAAAATATGGCAATTAAACATAATATCCCGGTCGCAGTATTTTCTTTGGAAATGAGCAAGGAACAGCTGGCGCAGCGCATGTTATGCTCTGAAGCCGAAATTGACGCGTTAAGGCTAAGGACCGCATCATTACCGGATACCGGCTGGAAAAAATTGACACGGGCTTTAGCTAAGCTTTCTGAAGCAAAAATATATATTGATGATTCCGCATCCATTACTTCAATGGAAATAAGGGCTAAATGCCGCAGGATGAAATTGGAAAAGGGGATTGGCGCGGTTTTTATTGATTATTTGCAGCTTATGTCAAGCAAAGGCAGGATAGAAAATAGGGTGCAGGAAATTTCAGAGATTGCCAGGTCTTTAAAAACAATGGCGAGAGAATTGGAAATTCCGGTTATTGCTTTATCCCAGCTTTCAAGAGCCGTTGAACAGCGGACTGATCGCATTCCCCGCCTTTCTGACTTAAGGGAATCCGGAGAAATTGAGCAGACGGCGGATGTAGTTATGTTTATCCACAGGGAAGATTATTATAATCCCCAGTCAGAAAAAGGCAATGTCGCGGAAATTATTATAGCGAAACAGAGAAATGGCCCGGTGGGCATGGTTGAACTTGTTTTTAGAAAAGATCTAGTAAAATTCTGCAGCAAGGAAACCCGCTACGAAGAAGTTGGATAATGAAAAAGTACTTTTTAGCAATTTTTATTTTTTCAAGCATCGCGTTAGCGCAGGAAAAAGATCTTGTTATAAATGCCTCCAAAATGGACTACAACCAGGAAAAGGGCATAATTGAAGCCTTTGGCTCGGTTGAGGCAAAGTATAAAAACATCACAATCTTGGGCGAGCACTTAATTTATAATTCTATAAGCCGTGAAGTATTTCTTGATTCAGGCTTTGATTTCCAATTTAACGGCGTTAACTTTATCGGGAAAGAATTGAACTATAACATAAACGAGGAAACCGGAAGCGGAAAGTCAGTAAAAATAAAATATGAAAAAGCGAATATTACGGGCGATGAGATTAAATTCAACAGCAATGAGATTAAAATCAAAGGAGCCGTTTTTGACGCTTGCGGGCTTGCCCCGCCGCATTATCATTTAGCCGCGTTGGGTTTGGATCTTTATCAAAAGCAGGGCTGGTTTGCCGCATATTGGGGTGTTTTTTGGCTTGGATCCCTGCCGTCCCTGCCGGTGCCGGTATATGTTTATGACTTTAGGGCTGACCTATTAGGCAAAAAAAATGTTATGCCTTATCCAGAAATCGGCGTTAACGACGAGGATGGTTTGTGGATATCGGAAAGCATGTCTTGGTATCTTCGCCCCGATATTAATGGGAAATATGGGATAAACCATGCTGTTAGAAAAGGCACAGGAGGAATGTTTAATATTCTTTACAGACTAGATAATAATAAGGAATATTGCGGAGAAATATTTATCAGTAATTATGAATCCCTAAGAGGATGGCTTGAATACAGAAACTATTTTGGCCAGGAAATCGACCAAAAGACGGTATATTTTGATGTCCCAAAACAAAAAAAATATGAGCTTGATGTGAAAATCTCAAGCAGGGAAAGAATAAACTTCGAAAGAGTCAGCATGCTTCCAAACATTAAAATATCGGGTAAAAAAATTGGCGCCATGGAAGGAAGTTTAGAGCTGGGAAATATTGATGAAGAAACCACAAAAAATACGCATTATAGATTTAATTTTTTGGGCAAGCTTGCATATGTCTTTTATGATGACTTTTACCCCTCGCTTGATGCCGACCTTTCTTTTTATGGAAACAGCACCCATTGGTTGAAAACTATTGGAATCCTGGCATATAGAAAATCTTTTGATGAAACACTTAATGGCGAGCTTAAATTTTCGCACTTCTTTTCTAATTTAGGGCAAAGCCCGTTTAATTATGAAAAATACCGGTTTGTTTCAAAAGACAAAGTCGGATTAATGCTGAAGAAAAAATCTTTTTTCAGCAATTTCGCTTTTAATTGCGAATATTCGGTTTCGGATTTTATTCCGCAGGAAATTGATTATACCGCGGGATTATCTTTTCATTGCTTTGATGTGGATTTAACATATAAAGTTATGCGGCAGGAATTTGTCTTGGGATTTAGTTTAAAATAAGGAGGAGCAATGTTTATTACATTTGAGGGCGGGGAGGGCTGCGGCAAGTCAACTCACGCGAAAATGCTTAAGGATTATTTTGAGCTTTTTCAAAAGGAAGTTGTTTTAACAAAAGAACCCGGCGGTTTTAAAAACAATTTAAGGAAGATATTGCTTGATAACGACCAATCATTGGAAGCGCTGTCTGAAATCTTCCTCTTTGCCGCGGATAGGGTGGAGCATGTTGAAAAAATAATCAAACCGGCTTTGTCGGCGGGGAAAATTGTAATATCCGACCGCTATATAGATTCAACAATTGCCTATCAGCTGGGCGGCAGGGGTCTTCCTGAAGACATGGTAAGATACATTAATTGGATTTCTTCAAGGGGGCTATTGCCTGATATTACCTTTCTATTGGATATAAAAATCGAAGAAGGTTTGCAGCGGACGGTTGAGAGGGGGGTTATGAATAGGTTTGAAAAAGAGATAATGGCATTCCATGAAAGGGTAAAAGAAAAGTATATGGATATCGCGTCAAAAAATCCGCAAAGGATTAAAGTAATTGACACATACAGGAGTATAGATGAAGTGCAGCGTGAAATCAGGGGATTTTTAAAAATATGAAAAGCGGCCAAATAAGAAAAACGTTCCTTGATTATTTTGAAAAACAAAACCATAAGATTTTGCCGTCCGCTTCCTTGGTGCCTGAAGATCCAACCGTTCTTTTAACCTTGGCCGGCATGCTGCCGTTTAAGCCGATCTTTTTAGGGGATGTTAAGCCAAAATATAAGCGTGCCGCGACAATCCAGAAATGCATCCGCATGAATGATATTGAAAATGTGGGGCAAACCAGCCGGCACCATACTTTTTTTGAAATGCTTGGAAACTTTTCTTTTGGCGACTATTTTAAAAAAGAAGCAATTGATTTCGCATGGAAACTCCTGACAAAAGTCTTTGATATCCCGCAGGATAAATTAAAAATTGCTGTATACGAAAAAGATGACGAGGCGTTTAATATATGGAACCAAAGCTTTAATGTGGGAAAAGAAAATATTTTTCGCCTGGACGAGGAAAATAATTTCTGGGCGGCGGGGCCTGTTGGCCCATGCGGGCCGTGTTCTGAGATTTATTATGATTTTGGCAGAGAAAAAGGCTGCGGCAGGCCAAACTGCTCACCGGGTTGTGAGTGTGAGAGGTTCCTTGAAATATGGAACTTGGTCTTTATTGAGTTTAACAGGGACGCAAACGGGAAATTAAATACACTTCCTGCAAAAAATATTGATACCGGCATGGGGCTTGAACGCATTGCAAGGGTTTTACAAAATGCGGACAGCAATTTTGGCACAGATCTTTTTATGCCGATATTGGGCATGATGCCTGAAGGGAATGAAATATCAAGGAGAATTATTGCCGACCATATTAGGGCTGCCGTATATTTAATTGCTGATGGGGTTATTCCGGGCAATGAGGGGCGGGGATATGTTTTAAAGAGGATAATTCGGCGGATGGTTTTGCATGGCCAAAAAATAAAAGGGATATTCCTGCCTAAAATTGCGGAAACTGCGATAGAGCTTGGAAAAAACACCTATCCTGAAATTTCAAATAATTCAAAAAAAATACATGATATTTTGAAAAATGAGCAGGAAAACTTTTTGCTGACTCTCGAATCCGGGATGAAAATGCTGAATCAGTTGCTTAAAAAAAAGGCCATTTCTGGAGAAGAAGCTTTTAAGCTGCATGATACTTATGGCTTTCCTATTGAATTGACAAAGGAAATCGCGAAGGGAATAAGAATTGATGAAGCTGGTTTTAACGCCGCAATGGAGACCCAGCGCAGCCGCTCCAGAAGCATTAAAACTATTGAAACCAGTAAAAAATATGATAATTACCAGCCGACAAAATTTATCGGTTATGATAAAAATGAATGTTCTGCCAAGATAATAGGGATTGAAGAGGATATGATTATTCTGGAAAAATCCCCATTTTATCCTGAAAGCGGCGGACAAGTTGGAGATACCGGGATAATTTATGTAAATGATAAAGAGATGCTTGTTATTGACACTTTAGGGGAGATAAATGGGGTATTACTTCATAAAGTTATAAGCACGGAAGGATTTTCGGTAAAACAAAGCGTAAATGTTAAAATAAATTCCAGCAGACGAGAAAACACGGCAATGCACCATACCGCAACCCATTTGCTGCACGCCGGCTTGAGGAATATCTTAAGCGTTGACGCAAAGCAGTCCGGTTCATTTGTCGGGCCAAACCATTTAAGATTTGATTTCAGCTGGCATAAGCCATTAACAACTGAGGAAATTGAAAAGATAGAAAAATTTGTAAATGACAATATTATCAAAGAAATAAAAGTTGAAACGGCTGAAACTTCAATTGAATCGGCCATGAAAATGGGAGTAATTGCGCTCTTTGGCGATAAATATGGTAAAAAAGTCAGGGTAGTTAAAATTAACGGGGTAAGCAGCGAGCTTTGCGGCGGCTGCCACGTTAAAAACACAAAAGATATCCAATTCTTCAAAATTACAAAAGAGGAAGCTCTTCAGTCAGGAGTAAGAAGGATCGAAGCAATTGCCGGGTCTTTTGCCAAAATATATGTTGTATACCAGGGTAAAAAAATAAAGGATGAAATTATTAAGCTGATGAAAACTAACAGCGAATTGAGCGCAGGATATGAAAAGCTTGGCGGCCTAGCAAAACTTGAAACGAGAATCTTTGAAATTGACCAGGAAGAATTAATCAGGATTGGCCGCTCAGTGGATGCCAAAGATATAATAAGCGTAAATAAGTTCATGAGCCATTTAAAAGGCCGAGTTGATTGGCTTATTGAAAGAAATAAAAAACTTGAGAAAGAAATTGAAAAGATAATTGAGAAAAATGCGATAAAGGATATAGAAGAAATAGCAAAAAAAGCCAAGGAAATCAAAGGAATAAAAGTAATAGCCGAAGAATTAACAAATGTTTCGATGTCGAATTTAAGGATAATTGGCGATTTGCTGAAAAATCAAGGGATTGGGGTAATAATATTAGCCGCGAACATCAATGGAAAAATTTCCATCTTTGCCTCTGTCAGCAATGATTTAACAGGGAAATACAGCGCGACGGATTTTATTAAAGTAATTTCTGAAATAATTGGTTCAAAGGGCGGGGGTAAAAAACAAAGGGCGGAAGCTGGCGGGGGAAATCCGGCAATGCTTGAACAAGCATTATCAAAAGCGCTTGAAACATTATGAGATTATTGGGGATTGATTATGGAGATAAAAGAATTGGCATAGCGATAAGCGATCCGCTGGGATCATTTGCTTTGGGTGTGGCGGTAGTAGGCAAGGGAAATACATTTGATAAGGATTTAGCAGAAATAAACCAGGTCATTAAAAAATTCGATGGGGTTAATGGGATAGTTGTGGGCTTGCCTAAAAAAATGTCGGGAGAACTTGGGATTCAGGCGGAAAAGGTTTTAAGGTTTGTTGATTATATAAAGGAAAAGCTTCGGGTTCCAATATATACCTGGGATGAAAGATTGTCCACAAAAGAAGCTGAAAGGGCGCTAAAAGACGCAGGCCTAAATAGCAGAAAAATCAGGAAAGTGGTTGATAAATCGGCCGCTGCCAATATTCTACAAAGTTACTTAGATTATAAAAAACATGAAAATAATACCTAAAATAGCTTTTATCATTACTATTGTTTTAACGGTTTTGTTGTCATTTGCTTTCATCTCAATGTTTTTTCAAACAGGAAAAAACAGCCAGCCCATAGAGATTGAAATAAAAAAAGGCTTTTCTGCGAATAAAATTGCAGGACTGCTTTTAGAAAGCAAGGTCATAAGAAGAAAGCGGGATTTTTCGATTGTAGCAAAAACGCTTGGGCTGACGGAAAAAATTCAAGCCGGCAAATATCTTTTTTACCCCAATTCCAAGCTTTATCAAGTTGTATTAAAGCTGAAAACGGGCGAAATATCACAAGAAAAACCGGTCAAATTAATTATCCCAGAGGGCTCTTCAATATATAAAATCGGGACAATCCTTGAAGCAAACGGCATTCCATCATTTTACGAATTTAGGAAGTTAACCGATTCGGATTTTAAAAGAAGAAACAGCTCAGAATATATTTTCCTTAAAACCATTTCCACCAGATCTCTTGAAGGATATCTTTTTCCGGATACCTATAGAATCAATAAAAATATTACAGCTGAGGCCTTGGCCAGGCTTATGCTAAATAGATTTGCCGAAGTTGTGCTTCCTTACTGGGAAAGCAATAAAAATTTTACAAAGCTTAGCCTGCATGAAGTTATAACATTGGCATCAGTAATTGAGAAAGAAGCGGCGTCAAGCCAAGAAAGAGCCGTGATTTCATCAGTTTTTCATAACCGTTTAACAATAAATATGGCGCTTGAATCCTGTTCAACCGTAAAATATGCCCTTGAGAGACCAAGCAAAATAGTTTATTTTAACCAGTTAAAAGTAAAATCCCCCTATAATACGTATCTTTTAAGGGGTTTGCCGCCGGGGCCGATTTGCAATCCTGGGTTAGACTCAATTAAAGCCGCGATTTTCCCTGCCAAAACAAGCTTCCTTTACTTTGCCGCGCAAAAAGATGGTAGCCATATATTTTCAAAAACCTTGAAGGAACACCAGAAAGCAAGGGTTAAATAGTCTTTTTTATTTTGCCGGCTTTTATGCACTTTGTGCAAACATACTCGCGAAGCTTTTTGCCGCCAACTAAAATGTGGATTTTTTGAAGATTTGGAAGCCAGCGCCTTTTTGTTTTTTTGTTGCTGTGGCTTACGCAATTGCCAACAACCGGCACCTTGCCGCAAACGTAACACTTTCTACTCATAATGTAAATATTATATGATAAAATGGTGAAAATGTCAAAGAAAATGCCCATCCAGTACTTAAAAGGAGTTGGCCCCAAGCTTGCCAAAATATTTGCAAAAATAGATGTTTTTACTGTTGAAGACCTGCTGTATTATTTTCCCCGCGAATATGAAGACCGCAGTAAAATAATGCCAATAAGACAAATTTCTATCGGGCTTGATAAGGTTTTAATTATAGGGCAAATTGATCATATTGAGCTTAAACAAACCAGGAATCGGCTGTCAATCATTAAAATTATTATGTCAGACAATTCAGGGCAAATAAAAGCCGTATTTTTTAACCAGCCGTTTTTAATGAATGTTTTTAGGCCGGGCATGAAGATTCTGCTGTCCGGCAGGCCAGAAGTTGATCTTTACGAGGGAGGAATGCAAATCATCGCGAAAGATTGGGATTTTGAAACAACGCTTTCAATTATTCCGGTTTACTCGCTGACCGACGGCCTTTATCCAAAAAAAATTAGAAATTTAATGTTTTTCGCGCTTGAAAATTATTCTGATTTGATAATTGATAATTTTCCCGATTCTTTAAAATCTAAACATGATTTGATTAGTAAAGCGCCTGCGGTGAAAAGCCTTCATTTTCCGGAGAATTTTACGCAAATTGAAAAAGCCCGCTATCGAATTGTCTTTGAGGAATTTTTTATCTTTCAAATGGGGCTTAATTTAAACAAAAAAATAACCGCGGCAGAAAAAGGGATTGCCTTAAAGATACCTGAAAAATTGGTTTCAAGTTTTATGGCAAACCTGCCATTTTCCCTAACAACTTCTCAAAAAAAGGTTTTTGACGAAATAAAAATTGATTTGGCAAATGATTATTCCATGAACCGCCTGCTGCAGGGAGACGTTGGTTCAGGCAAAACAATTATCGCGGTGCTTTCGGCTTTAATTGCAATTAACAATGGGTATCAAGCGGCGGTAATGGCTCCAACAGAAATACTGGCTAACCAGCATTTTGAAAAAATGTCTAAATTACTGCCTGGCTATAAAATCAGGTTGATCACGTCGGCATCATTAAAACAGTCCTGCCTGCCAGTCGCTGGCGCTGATTTATTAATTGGCACCCACGCGCTGATAGAGGAGAAGATCAAAATCAAAAAGTTGGGGCTTGTAATAATTGATGAACAGCACCGGTTTGGGGTTGACCAAAGGGCAAAACTTTCAGAAAAAGGATATCGTCCTAATATTTTATACATGTCTGCGACTCCAATACCCAGATCTCTCGCCCTAATACTTTACGGAGATTTAGAGCGTTCAGAAATTGATGAAATGCCTGTAGGCAGGATACCAATTAAAACCTGCTTTGTTTCTGAAGCGAAAAGAAAAAGCTCCTATGAGTTTATGAAGAAAAAAATAAAAGAAGGCAGGCAAATATTTGTGGTATGCCCGTTGGTTGAAGAATCAGAGGTTCTTGATTTAAAGGCGGCTATTGATGAGGCCAAACTGCTTCAAAATATTTTTTCTGAATATAAAGTCGGCCTGATCCACGGGAGAATGAAATCCCAGGAAAAAGAAAAGGTTATGGAAGAATTTAAAAACAATATCATCCAATTATTAGTATCAACCACTGTCATAGAAGTTGGAATTGATATCCCGAATGCTTCAATTATGGTTATTGAACATGCGGAGAGGTTTGGCTTGTCACAGCTGCACCAATTAAGGGGTAGGGTTGGGAGGGGGGACAGCGAATCATATTGCTTTTTAATGTCTGAGCCAAAAACAAAAGAAGCAAAAGCCAGGATAAAAGCGATGATTGATCATATTGACGGTTTTAAAATCGCGGAAATTGATTTAAAATTAAGGGGGCCGGGTGATTTTTTTGGCACTAAGCAATCGGGATTGCCTGAATTTAAGTTAGCAGATATTATAAAAGATGAGAAAATACTGAGATATGCCCGCTCAGCAGCGGAACAATTTATTTTGGAGGATTTTAAAAATGCGAGTGATCTCTGGGAAAGCCAAAGGAAGGCAATTAAAAGTTCCTAAAGGGAATATCCGTCCGCTTACTTCACAGGCCAAGGAAGCTTTGTTTAATATTTTCGCGGCCAAAACGCCTGAATGTGATTTTTTGGATCTTTTCGCGGGAAGCGGCGCTGTTGGAATAGAAGCCCTGTCGCGCGGGGCAAGAATTGCTTTTTTTGTTGAAATTGACAGGAAAAGCATTCCTGTTATTTGGGAAAATCTCAAATTATGCGGATTTGCCGATAACGCGGAAGTATATTCCCTTCCGGTAAACAGGGCATTAATAATATTTAATAAAAAAGGGGTGAAGTTTGATATAATATTTGCAGGAGCGCCTTACGGCTTTAAAGGGTTGGAAGAAACGCTTATTTATCTGGGGGAATATTCTTTATTAAAGGATTCGGGCGTTATTATCGCTGAACACAGGCATAAACAGGATTTGGCCGAAGAATTTGGCAAACTGAAAAAAATAAGGTCAGAGAGATATGGCGATACGGTTTTTAGCTTTTACAAGGAGCAGTAAATGAAAATTGCTGTCTATCCGGGAAGTTTTGACCCTGTAACTTATGGGCATGTGGATATAGTTGAGAGGGCGGCAAGTATTTTTGGGAAAGTGTATGTCGCGGTTATAAAAAATCCTGATAAAAAAGAAAATTTTGATTTTAAAACCAGGCAAAAAATGATAAAAGGCGCCGTAAAGTACTTAAAAAATGTAGTGGTTGAGATTTTTGACGGCTTATTGGTTGATTATGCGAAAAAGAAAAACGCATCTGCTATAATAAGAGGATTGAGGGCGGTTTCTGATTTTGAATATGAATTCCAGATGGCTTTAACGAATAGGAAAATGTGTCCCGATATTGAAACAATTTTCTTCATGACTGATTATAAGTATGCTTATCTGAGTTCAAGCATGGTTCGGCAAATTTCAAAGCTTGGCGGTTCGGTTTCTGGAATGGTTCCGCACAATGTT
Organism: Candidatus Saganbacteria bacterium; assembly: GCA_009772965.1. Lineage (GTDB taxonomy): Bacteria > Margulisbacteria > WOR-1 > XYC2-FULL-46-14 > WPAF01 > WPAF01. The sequence goes on along the minus strand of WPAF01000001.1, from coordinate 128,958 downwards.
GAAAAAGAGTTAAAGGGAGGATAATATGGAGATACTAGGGTTGCTTGATACGCTCGAGTCTATGATACTTGAAGGTTTTAAAATCCCCCTGACTAAAAAGGTGCTACTAAACGAAGAACAGATATTGAAAATTATTGATAAAATGCGGCTGGTTTTGCAAAGCGGCGATAATTTCGCGAAAAAATCAATCATTGATAAGGAAAATAAAACAGCAGAAATGCAAATTACTGAAACAGTAATTGTGACAAACGCCAATCCATCCGGCGATGTTAAAGCTGAGGACATGGTTAAACAGGCTTATTTGCTGGCAAAAGAAATAAGAGAGGGCGCGGATAAATATGCCGATGAGGTTTTATCTAATATTGAACTTTCAACTACCAGAATACTTCGAACGATTAAGGCTGGGCGGGAAAGATTGAATAAAAACGTTCAAGGGAAAACTGAAAATGTCGAGGCCTGACGGCCGCAGGGACGACCAAATCCGTCCGGTTAAGATGACCAGAAATTATTTAAAACACGCGGAAGGTTCTGTTTTAATTGAGCTGGGAGAGACAAAGGTTATTTGTTCCGCCACAGTTGAAGAAAATGTCCCTTACCACAGGAAAAACACGGGATTAGGCTGGGTTACTGCCGAATACGCGATGCTTCCTCGAGCCACCCATCAAAGAACCACCCGCGAAACATTTAAAACTCGCGGACGAACCCATGAAATACAAAGATTAATTGGAAGGTCATTAAGGGCAGTAATTGATTTTAAAATCCTGGGCGAAAGAACCATCATTTTAGATGCTGATGTAATTCAAGCTGACGGAGGGACAAGAACTGCCGCGATCACTGGTTGTTTTTTAGCCATGCAGGATGCGGTCTTTGGATTGTTAAAATCCAAAAAGATTGAAAACAACCCGATTAAGGAATTTTTGGCGGCGGTTTCCGTAGGCATTATAGAAAACAGTAAAGTTGTTGATTTGTGCTACATTGAAGATTCAAATGCCGAGGTTGATATGAATGTGGTTATGACGGAATCAGGGAAATTGGTTGAGATCCAGGGCACGGCGGAGGGCGCACCATTTTCAAAAAACGATTTAATTGAATTGGTGGAATATGCCCAGCAAGGGATTGATAAACTCGTAAAAGAGCAAAAGAAGGTGTTAAAAAAATGAAGAAAATGAAAGGGGTAATTTTAGCCGGCGGAACGGGGTCGCGTTTATTTCCGTTAACAAAAGTGACAAACAAGCATCTTCTGCCGGTGGGCAGGCTCCCCATGATTTATCATCCAATAAACAAGCTGATAGAAATTGGCATTGAAGAAATTCTCATTGTTACCGGCGTTGAGCATATGGGAGATATTGTTACTCTTTTGGGATCGGGAAAATCTTTTAACTGCAAATTTACTTATAAGGTGCAGGATGAAGCAGGCGGCATCGCACAGGCCTTGTTTCTTGCCCAGGAGTTTGTTGGAACGGATAATATGATAGTGATTCTTGGCGATAATATTTTTGAGGATAACCTTTCGCCATTTTTAAAGAAGTTTAAAAACCAAAAGAATGGCGCCATGGTATTGCTTAAAGAGGTTTCCGATCCCCATCGTTTTGGAGTTGTTGAAATAATTGACGGAAAAATAACCAAAATTGAGGAAAAACCTAAAAAACCAAAAAGTAAATTTGCCGTAACCGGGATATATTTTTATGATGATAGTGTTTTTGAGGTCATTAAAAACCTTAAGCCATCAAGCCGCGGAGAGCTTGAAATATCCGATGTTAATAATGCTTTCCTTAAAAAAGGCGAGCTTGAATACGACAATTTAAGCGGCTGGTGGTCTGACGCGGGTACTTTTGAATCGCTTGAAAGGGCGACTTTGCTTAAAGAAGGAAAAATTACATTATGAAATTGCTGATTACCGGCGGCTGTGGATTTATTGGCAGTAATTTTATTAAGTATATTTTATCTAAATATGATGACTGCGAAATTGTCAACTTTGATAAGTTGACTTATGCCGGAAACCCTGAGAATCTTAAAGATGTTGAAAATGATAAAAGATATAGTTTCATCAAGGGAGATATTTGCGATGCGAAAGCGGTTGAAAAGGCGGTTTGCGGCGTGGATGCAATTATTAACTTTGCTGCAGAAACTCATGTAGACCGCTCGATTGTTTCAGCCGGATCATTTATCAACACAGATGTATATGGCACATATATTCTTTTAGAGGCAGTAAAAACACACAATATTAAAAGATTTATCCAAATTTCAACCGATGAAATATACGGCAGTATTGAAGCGGGATCCTTTAAAGAGCAAAGCCCGACAAATCCCAATAGCCCTTATGCCGCGAGTAAGGCGGGAGGGGATTTGATTGTTAAAGCTTACAGGAAAACTTATAATTTGCCGGTAATTATTACCCGGTCGTCAAACAATTTTGGCTCGTTCCAATATCCGGAAAAGTTTATTCCGCTTTTTATAACCAATGCCTTATCCAAAGAAAAGCTGCCCCTTTACGGTGATGGTAAAAATATCCGGGATTGGATATTTGTTGAAGATAATTGCGAGGCAATTGATATTGTATTGAGAAAGGGCAAGGATGGCGAGGTTTACAATATTGGCGGGGAAAATGAAAAGCAAAATATTGAAATAGTTAAATTGATCCTAAAAAAATTGGATATTTCTGAAGATGTACTTGAATATGTAAAAGATCGTCCCGGCCATGACCGCAGGTATTCGCTTGACTGTAGTAAAATAAAAAAAGAGCTCGGCTGGGCGCCAAAACATGATTTTAAAGAAGCCCTTGAAAAAACTGTTGAATGGTATATAAACAATTCAAAATGGTGGAAAAAAATTAAAGATAAACAGAAGGAATTCAAGGAATTCTACAGCACTTGGTATTTAAAGCGTTGAGATAAAAAATAAATGTCCGAAGCTCAAACAATAAATTTATACAATTTTGAAATCAAGGGCATTGCTTACGATTCCCGTAAAATAAAAAAAGGCGATGTCTTTGTTGCTATACCCGGATTAAAATTTGACGGAGCGAGCTTCATTCCGCAAGCGATAGAAAATGGGGCATCGGTTATAATATGTGAAACGGAAACTGCTGTCCCGGATAATGTTAAATTAATTAAAGTTGCTAATGCCCGTCAGGCGCTAGCGGAACTTTCTGCAAAGTATTATGGTTATCCTGCCTCCAAGTTAAAAATTATTGGAATTACTGGAACCAATGGAAAGACAACAATTGCGTATTTTATTGAATCAATTTTAAAAGAAGCGGGTTATAAAGTCGGGTTAATCAGCACAGTTGAAACAAAAATAAATAATAAATCAATGCCTTCTTCGTTTACCACTCCGGAATCGCTCGAGCTTCAAGAAATATTGAGCCAAATGGTTAAGGAAGGCATAACCCATGTGGTTATGGAAGTCTCTTCCCATGCGCTTGCCCAGGATAGGGTGTATGGGCTTCAATTCGATGAAGTAATTTTTACAAACTTAACGCATGAACATCTTGATTTTCATAAAACAATGGATGAATACTTATCAGCCAAGTTAAAAATATTTAAAATGTTAAAGCACAATGGAACAGCAGTGATAAATGTCGATGACCCGAGCAGTAAAAAGATTATTGAATCAATTGATGGAGAAGTGGTGTTTTACGGCATGAAAGATATCAAACATGAGCTAAGGAGCACAAAGACGAGCAACTTTGATGTTCGCCTAAAAGAATATGATATTAAGTTTGAATTGATGAGAGTTAGGATTGATACGACAGAAATCAGGACTGCTTATATTGGAATTTATAATATCTACAATCTTCTTGCCGCTTTTCAATGCGGTTTGGTTTTAAATATAGAGAAGAAAAAGATTAAAGCGGGAATCGAAAAAGCAGTAATCCCCGGCAGGTTTGAAAGGATTGATGTCGGGCAGGATCTTTTTGTTATTATAGATTTTGCCCATACTCCTGATGGTTTGCAAAAGCTTCTTGGAACAATTAAACCTTTAATTAAAGGGAAAATAATTCTTGTTTTTGGCTGTCCCGGAGATAGGGATAAAGAAAAAAGGCCAATTATGGGAAAGATTGCTGCGGACTTGGCTGATCAGATGATTGTTACAACAGACGATCCGCATTCCGAAAATCCACAACAAATAATCGATGAAATATTAACTGGAATCGACCCGCGTTACGCTTTACGAGTTTCGAATTACGTGGATCGAAAAGAAGCCATCAAAAGAGCTATTAGCATTGCTCAAAAAGGTGATGTTGTGGTTTTGGCTGGCCGGGGGCATGAAAAGCGTCAGGATTTTAATGGGAAAAAAGTTGAGTTTGATGATGTAAAAATTGCAAAGGAAGCAATAAAGTTAAATGGAAAAAGTTGACATAACCATAATTGGGGCGGGAGTAATTGGCTTGGCAATAGCTGAAAGTCTTTCTCGGAAATATGCAAATAGAGATATCATTGTTTTAGAGAAAAACGAGAAATATGGCCAGGAAACAAGCAGCCGCAACAGTGAAGTAATTCATGCTGGAATATATTATCCAAAAGATTCATTAAAGAGTAAGCTTTGTCTTTCCGGCAATAAAATGCTGTATGAACTATGCGAAGCAAAGGGTATAAAATACAAAAAATGCGGCAAATTAATAGTTTCTACCAATAAAGGTGAAATATCTCAGATCGAAGCGATATATCAAAACGCAAGAAATAATGGTGTCCCAATACTTGAACTTTTGGGCAAGGATGCAATATCAAAACTCGAACCAGATGTTTTTGCTTTAAATGCCGTGTTTTCCGGCTCCACAGGAATAATTGATTCTCATGGGTTGATGAATTATTTATATCAAACCGCAAAACAGCAAAGTGTTCTGTTTTCTTTTAATAACGAAGTTGTAGGCATTGAAAAAGAAGCAGAAAGATATATTTTAAGAAGTAAAAGTGGAGAAGAAATTCATTCTGGGATTGTAATAAACTGTGCAGGACTGGATTCTGATAAAGTTGCAGGGATGGCAGGATTTGATATTGAAGCGTTAAAATATAAACTCTACTATTGCAAGGGAGATTATTTTTCCATCACGCAATCACAAAATAAACTGAAGCATTTGATTTATCCGCCGCCGCATGAAAAAGGATATGGGCTTGGAGTGCATACTACACTGGCTTTGGATGGAAATATTCGCTTAGGCCCAGATGCGAATTACGTTGATACGATTGATTATGAGGTTGACGAAAATAAAGGAAATGAATTTTTTAACTCGGCAAAAAAATACCTGCCTTGGCTAAAAGAAGATATGCTTGCTCCAGACACCTCCGGCATGCGGCCAAAACTGCAGGAACCAAATGATGGGTTCAGGGATTTTATTATTAAGGAAGAAAGCAACAATGGGCTTTCTAATTTTATCAATTTAATTGGGATAGAATCCCCGGGGTTAACTTCGTGTTTGGCGGTGGGGGATTATGTTTGTGGCTTAGTAAATTATATGATAAAATGACGAATGTTAATTGTAAAGGGGCGTAATATAAGTGTTGAAAAATAAAATTACCATGAAGTGTCTTGTGGTTTTTCTTTTGTTTGTTTCATTTAACCCGCTTTTTGCTCAAACGCAAATGCTTGATGCTGCATTGGATCCTTCAGCGCTGTTGAATCAACAGGATTCATTTAACGAAAAATTAAACAACAATACTGCTAATGTTCTTAATAAAAACTCAAAAATTAAAAATGGGCAAGAACAAAATATTCAGAATAGCGATGGGGGAAGTGTAGATGGAATAATTGAGGTGAAAAAAGAAAAACCTTCAGAAATTGAAAGAATATTTTCTAATTCTGTTTCCTTAGAGGGTTTTAAAAAAATAAAGCAATTTGGCTATGATATCTTCAAACAGTCTAATTCTAGCTTTATTTCCCCTCAAAAAAATACTCCTGTTGGTGAAAATTATGTTATCGGCCCCGGAGACAGCTTTAGCGTAACCATGTGGGGAGTAAGCGAAGGCAATTTTAAGGTAGCCGTCAACCAAAATGGGGAAATAACTTTGCCCAAGGTTGGTTTGATTTCTGTTGCGGGGCTAACTTATTCTCAGTTAAAGCCTTTTGTTGAAACCCAGCTTAATAGGTTTTATGAAGGAATTAATATCGGGATAACATTTGATAATATTAAAACGATTCAAATATATATTGTTGGAGAAGTGCAGAACCCTGGCAACTATCCGTTGAGCTCGCTTTCAACAGCATATAATGCTTTGTTTTATGCCGGCGGTCCAACCAAAAAAGGTTCTTTGCGGGATGTAAGAATTTTACGCAACGGGAAAGTTGTCGCGCATTTGGATCTTTATAGTTTTTTATTAAAAGGGGATAATAGCCAAGACCGGGCTTTAATGGCAGGGGATACAGTTTTTGTCCCATTAATTAGTAGCGTTGTTGCTGTGGCGGGGAATGTTAATCGCCCAGCAATTTATGAAATTAGAGGATCTGCAGATCTTGCGGATGTGCTCTCTTTGGCTGGCGGAATAAATCCTTCAACTTATTTAAATCGTATTCAAATTGAAAGGACTATCGCGCACGAAAAAAATGTTGTGATTGATAAAGAAATTTTATTAGCTAAAACAAAAAGTAATTTAGACATACCTATCCAAGATATGGATTTAATCAAAATCTTCCCTATATACTCAAAAATCAGCAATGGAATTACTGTTAAAGGCGAGGTTAAATATCCGGGAACATATGAATATAAAAAAGGGATTAGGCTACTTGATGTTTTAAAAGAAGACGATTTCCTGCCATTTTATAATAACCAATTTCCCCACATTGAAGTATCCCGGGTTAGTGAAGATTCAAATTCAACGATTAATGTTTACCCAATTGACTATGAAAAATTATTTGTAGAAAAAGATAATTCCATAAATATCAATTTATATTCTAAAGATGAAATCAATGTATCTGCCTCAAGCGATAAAATAGAAAGAGTTGCAATTAAAGGAGAAGTGAAATGGCCAGGAGAATATGTTATCAGGGATGGGGAAAGGATAAGTTCAGTAATTGAGAGGGCAGGGGGATATACAAATTTGGCATATTTATATGGTTCTATACTAACAAGAAAGAATGTGCTGGAAGTGCAGCAGGAAAACTATAGCAGGATGATAAATAACATGGAATTAGATCTTTTGCGCAAAGAAAGGGATGTATCCTCGGATTTTGTTGCAAAAGAGGACATTGGATTTCGTCAGGCGTCAATAGGACAGACAAAGGGTGTAGTTGATTATATGAAGGTATTTTCTTCAACCTTAAAAGGCCGAGTTGTTATTAGTTTGGATGAAATTGCAAAGTTGAAGAATAGTAAAAATGATATTGAGGTTGAAGATGGCGATGTTTTAAATATTCCCAAAACTCCCAAAAGTGTAATAGTCCTCGGACAAGTTTATAATCCAACTGCAATAGCTTATGATCCTAGTAGGAAAACAAAGGATTACATGAACATAGCTGGAGGAACTACTCCCACTGCAAACGATTTAGAAACTTATGTAATTAGGGCAAATGGGTCAGTGATAAGCAGGAGGCAGGAAATAAATCTTTATTCATCTAAACTTTATCCGGGCGACACAATAATAGTTCCTGAAAAAATTGATACGAGAAACTTTTGGAGTAATGTCCAAGATTTTTCGCGTTGGCTTTTTGAGGCGATCGTATCAGTTACTGTATTGGCAAAAGTATTAAGATAATGAGGAAAACATATGGATGATGAGATAAACTTAGTAGATTATATAAAAATTATTAGCAAAAGAAAACTGTTGATATCTTGCTTTATTATTTTTTCTGTTGTTTTTTCTTATATTCAAGTTATACGTGTGCCCAAAATGTATAAAGCCGAAGTTTCTTTTCTTTCCATGGGCTCTAGTGCGGGAGGCCTAGCAGCTTTTGCGGCTTCGTCTTTTGGTGGAGGTGGAGCAGTGGGTGGGACATCGATAGAAGAAATTTTAAAAAGCCGCGCTATGGCAAAATTAATTGCGCAAAACAACGATTTAAAAAAAATCATATTTAAAAACAAGTGGGATAGTAAGAATAATCTTTGGATTGGAGAGGAACCAACACTTGATGATGTTTCGTCAGCGCTGAAGTCTGGGCTTGAATCAGGTGATGATAAAAAAATTGTAGCGGTTTCAACAGATCCAGAAATTGCGGCAATAGTTGCGAATGCTTATGCTAAAGGGTTGATTGCATTTTTAAATCAGAAAGCTATTGGTATAAATTTGCAAGTATTAGATGAAGCTGTTCCGCCACAAACCCCTGCTAATAAAGACATCAAAACAAATATTTTTGTTGGAGCTTTAATGGGTTTATTTATTGGAGTATTATTGGCTTTTTTTCTGGAGTATTTTGAAAATATAAGAATAAAATCGTACTAATAAATTTCGATAACATCTGAATACAAATGAATATCTTTGACAAAAATACACACTCCTTGACAGGTTCTGCTGTAATCGGTATAATCTATGGAATTATGGTTGTTGATGAAGGCGAAGTTTATGCTACGCAAGATTTTATAAAAAAATGAAAACACTAGTTACTGGTTCCGCCGGATTTATTGGTTTTCATGTTGCAAGGGTCTTGCTTAATGCGGGCGACGAAGTAAATGGAATAGACAACCTAAATGATTAATACTGCCTATCAAAAATTTAATTTTTGTCCTAAAACAAACATCATAATTGGAATAGAAAAATTTATTAACTGGTGCAAAAATTATTGCGGGATAAGGGAGAATTAACGTGTTTAATAATAAAACGATTTTGGTAACGGGAGGGACGGGCTCTTTTGGTAAAAAATTTGTGGCGATTGTTCTGAAGGAGTTCAAACCCAAAAAAATCATCATTTTTAGCCGGGATGAGCTTAAGCAATTTGAAATGGCTCAACAGTTCGCGGCACATGAAGAAATTCTGCGATTTTTTATCGGTGATGTAAGGGACAGGGAAAGATTGAACCGGGCATTTCATAAGGTTGATTATGTTGTTCATGCGGCGGCATTAAAACAAGTTCCGGCAATGGAATATAACCCATCCGAGGCGGTTAAAACTAATATCATAGGGGCTATGAATATTATTGATGCGGCGATTAGTAGCAAGGTAAAAGCGATCATAGCTTTAAGCACCGATAAAGCTTGTAACCCTGTAAACCTTTATGGTGCTACAAAATTATGCTCGGATAAATTATTTGTTGCAGCAAATTCTTATTCGGGAGACGCCGAAACAAGGTTTTCTGTTGTCAGATATGGAAATGTCTTTGGCAGCCGAGGGAGCGTGGTTCCATTCTTTAAGGAGAGGGCGAAACAGGGAGGCGAGTTGCCGATCACTGATCCGCGCATGACAAGATTCTGGATAACCCTTGAACAGGGGGTTAGATTCGTTATAAAAAGTTTTGAACGCATGAGAGGTGGGGAAATATTTGTACCAAAAATTCCAAGCATGAAAGTGATAGATTTGGCAAAAGCGATTGCTCCTGGTACTAAAACCAAGACCATTGGAATAAGACCAGGAGAAAAGGTTCATGAGGTTATGATTTCATCTGACGATGCTAAAAAAACAAAGGAGCTGGATGATTGTTATGTAATTCAACCAGCGTTTCAGTGGTGGAGTAATGAAAACCATGCGGAGGGAAAATCGGTTTCCGAAGATTTTTATTACAGCAGTAACACAAATAATCAATGGTTAACTGTTCCACAATTACAAGAAATGTTGAAGGAGTAAATCTTTGAAGCAAATTCCCTACGCGATGCAATGGATTGATGGCACAGATGTCAAGGCGGTGATTGGGGCGCTACGTTCGGATTACCTAACACAAGGCTCCAGAATAGCCGAGTTTGAGAAAAAGGTTGCAAAATATTGCGGAGTTAAATATGCGGTAGCAGTTAGTTCCGGAACCGCTGCATTGCATGCGGCTTGTTTTGCCGCCGGAATAAAAACCGGAGATGAAGTAATTACTTCCCCTATTACTTTTGTCGCTTCGGCTAATTGTATTTTGTATTGCGGGGGCAGACCGGTATTTGCTGATATCCAAGAAGACACTATTAATATTGATCCAAAAAATATTAAGAAGAAAATAACCAATAAAACCAAAGCAATTATCCCAGTCCATTTTGCTGGCCAACCTTGTGATCTTGAAGAGATAAAAGCAATTGCCGAAAAAAATGATCTGTTGATAATTGAAGATGCCAGCCATGCTCTTGGCGCCGAATACAAAGGATCAAAAATCGGGGTCTGCAAGTATTCGGATATGACGGTTTTAAGCTTTCATGCAGTAAAAAATATAACAACGGGCGAGGGTGGAATGCTCCTGACAAATAACGAAGTCTATTATGAGAAGCTTTTGATGTTTAGAACGCATGGAATTACGAGAGATCCAAAAATAATGAAAAATCAAAATGGAGGCGATTGGTATTATGAGATGCACGAATTAGGGTTGAACTATCGGATGACAGATTTTCAGTGCGCGCTGGGTATGAGTCAGCTAAAAAAACTCGATAAATTTGTTGAAAGGAGAAGGAAAATAGCCAAGAAATATACTAATGCTTTTAAAGATTCTTCTGAAATTAATATATTTGAAGAAACTCAAGAAGTATTGTCCTCTTATCATCTTTATGTTGTTTCGGTTGAAAACAGAAGGAAAGTATTTGATTTTATGCGAAGTTTTGGTGTTTTGGTGAATGTGCATTATTTACCGGTTTATTTACAGCCGTATTATCAGAGCCTCGGTTACGAGCGCGGGCTATGTCCAAATGCGGAAAAATATTATAGAAAATGCTTGTCAATACCGATGTATCCGAAAATGACCGATGAGCAGCAGGATTACGTTATAGCTAAGCTTCGTGATGTTTGCGAACGGATCGAAAGTGGATGTGAGAAATGTGATTGAAGCACCGAAATATTCAATAGTCATGCCGGTTTATAATAGTGAACAGATGCTGGAAGATGTTTGCTTGAGTGTAAATGCGGTTTTTAATAAATTGCGGCTGGCTTATGAAATTATCCTGGTGAATGACGGGAGTCGGGATAACTCATGGCAAGTGATGAAAAAACTCAATGCGGCTGATCCTAAAATTAAAATCTTAAAACTCACGCGTAATTTTAGCGAACATAATGCGGTTATTGCAGGATTAAAATATGTCCGGGGCGATTTTGCCATTGTGATGGATGACGATGGCCAAAATCCACCGGAGGAAATACCCAAACTGATCGATGAGATCAACAAGGGCTATGATGTAGTCTTTGCAAATTATAAAGTCAAGAAGCACAGCTTTTTTCGGAATCTCGGCAGCGCTTTTAACGATCGAGTTGCGACCATACTATTGAAAAAACCCAGGGGACTCTATTTATGCAGTTTTAAAATCTTTAGCCGGGTTTTAATCAATGAGATTATAAAATATCGCGGTCCATATCCTTATATTGACGGTCTGATTTTTAGGAGCACCATGAATATTGGGACGGTTCAAGTTGAGCATAGGAGGCGTCTCAGGGGAGAATCCGGTTACACATTCAGGAAACTGGTTTCCCTCTGGTTGAACATGTTTACCAATTTTTCTGTTCTGCCCTTGAGAATTTCAATGCTCATAGGTTTGTTTTTCGCCTTAGTAGGTTTTATTTTGGCAATTATATTTCTAATAGATAAAATTTTTCATCCAACAGCTCCCACAGGTTGGGCTACAATAGTAATTTCGATTTTTATGTTTTCCGGGATTCAACTTATTATTCTGGGTGTCATCGGCGAATACTTGGGACGTTTGTTTTTGTCCAGCAACCAAACCCCCCAATTTATCATTCAGGAACAGAGAGGCTTTAATGACAATATCAAATCTTGAAAAATATTTTAGGAATAAGAGTGTCCTGATTACCGGCGGTTTAGGTTTTATCGGAAGCAATCTCGCTATCAAATTGGTTGAGCTGGGTGCCAAAGTTACACTTGTTGATTCGCTGATACCAGCTTATGGCGGGAATATGTTTAATATTGAGCCCGTCAAAGATTTGGTTGCAATTAATGTAGCCGATGTTCGGGATAGCCATGGCATGAATTATCTTGTCAGGAGCCAGGATATAATGTTTAACATGGCCGGACAAGTCAGCCATATTGACAGCATGGAGGATCCCTATACCGACTTGGCAATCAATACCCAGAGTCAGCTTTCAATACTGGAGGCTTGTCGCCACAATAATCCCGGAATAAAAATCGTTTTTGCCAGCACGAGGCAAATATATGGCAAACCGCAATATTTGCCGGTTGACGAGAAACATCCGTTGCAGCCGACCGATGTGAATGGGATCAATAAAATAGCCGGCGAGCAATACCATATTCTCTACCATAATGTCTATGGGATAAAAAGCGTCGTATTGCGCTTGACCAACACTTATGGCCCGCGTTTGCTGGTCAAACATAATCGCCAGGGTTTCCTTGGCTGGTTCATCAGGCTTTTGCTGGAGGGGAAAGAGATTAATATCTTTGGTGATGGGAAGCAATTAAGGGATCTGAATTATATTGATGATGTAGTCGAAGCGTTGCTTCTCTGTGGGGCGGAAAAGAAAGCGGAAGGCCAAATAATGAATTTGGGCGATTCTGTCTATCTTTCCTTGGAAGAAATAGTTAAAACGATGATTAGGGTAAATGGATCAGGCAAGTATCGACTAATCCCTTTCCCGAGAGAACTAAAAAAAATCGATATCGGGCATTATTATTCCGACTTTAAAAAAGCCAAAAAAATATTAGGGTGGGCACCAAAGGTTCTGCCCAAAGAAGGCCTAGCGAGAACGATAGAATATTATAAAAAGTATGGGACGCAATATTATTGGAAATAAGCTAATGAAGATACCCTTTGGCAATTTAAAAATGCATTATCAGCAGGTTAAAAATGAGATTGATGATGCTATTTGGCGTGTTCTCAGCGCCGGTTGGTACATTTTGGGTGAGGAAGGGGAAGCGTTTGAAGATGAATTTTCCCGTTATTGCGGTGTTAGTTATGGAGTTGGAGTCGGTTCCGGGACCGAGGCATTACATCTTGCTTTGGTAGCGGCAGGGGTAAAAACAGGAGATGAAGTAATTACCGTTCCCAACACCGCAATTCCGACAATTTCCGCCATCTCTTTTGCCGGAGCGGTTCCAGTGCTGGTTGATATTGATCCTGACACTTACACCATGGATCCGGGTAAGGTTGAGGCGGTGATTACCAACAAAACAAAAGCGATAATACCAGTCCATTTGTACGGCCAGTGTGCCGATATGAACCCGATTATTAATGTTGCTCGAAAATACAAGTTGACCGTGATTGAAGATGCTTGCCAAGCCCATGGTGCTTTATACAAAGGTCAAAGGGCGGGTTCTCTTGGCGACCTAGCTTGCTTCAGCTTTTATCCGAGTAAAAACCTGGGAGCTTTTGGTGACGGAGGGATGGTGGTTACTAACAACAAGGAACTAGCGAACAGACTTCGGATGTTAAGAAACTATGGTCAGGAGAAACGCTATCACCATAAAATAAAAGGATTTAACAGCCGCTTAGATGAGATGCAGGCGGCAATATTGAGAATAAAGCTCAAACATCTTAATGCCTGGAATCGGATCAGAACTGAAAAGGCAGGATTATATTTTAAGCTTCTAAATGAATTCCCGGATGTTATCATGCCGATCGAGATGTCTTATGCAAAGCATGTATATCACTTGTTTGTCATTAGACATAAAAAGAGGAATGAATTGCAAAATTTTCTGATGAATAATGGCATTGAAACTCTGATACATTATCCTGTTCCTGTGCATCTGCAAGAAAGCTATCAGGATCTTGGTTATAAATGCGATGAATTTTCGATAACCGAGGGAAGCGCCGAAACGATACTTTCTTTGCCCCTCTACCCGGAAATTGAAGATGATGGAATACGATATATTGCCGAAAAGATAAAAGAATTCGTGACTTTAAAAGCATAATGTTTTATTGGGGGTGTTAAGTTGGGATTAAAAAAAGAAGATGCGCATGTACGAAGGGGATTTCGATCAATCCTTTCTAATCCATTTATTTTTGATAAATTTCAAAAACTTCTAGGTTTAAGTCGTTGCAAAGCGCGCTATGTTTCTATCATGAATCCTCGCAGCGGAATGAGAATCCTGGATATCGGTTGCGGCACAGCGGATATTCTTGAACACTTGCCGGAAGGTATTGATTATCACGGTTACGATCTTCAACCTGAATATATTGATTACGCTTCGAAAAAATTTCGAGGAAGAGGGCAATTTTATTGCCAGGATGCTGCTTCGTTGAAAGTAAAAGGAGGGAGTGCCTTTGATATTGTGATGATCAATGATATCGTCCATCATCTCAATAATGATGACGCAAAAAGAGTTTTTAAAATTGCTTTTGCATGCTTAAAAGACGACGGCTATCTGTCGACGATTGACATAATTAAAATAGAAAATCAGTCGTGGCTGGCCAGATACATCATGTCTAAAGACCGCGGGCAAAACGTCAGGACAAAGAGTGAATATGAGGGATTAGTCGGCCGAGATTATTCCATCACCGAAGAGTATGTATTAAATAACATGTATTATGTGCCGTACACCTGCCTGGTCATTAAAGCAGGAAAGAAGCGAGTGGAATAACAACTGATGAAAATAATGTTTATTATCAATGATCTGGGCGTGAATGAGCCGTTCGGGCCGATGATGCTTTCCGCAATCGTCAAACAAAAAGGGCATCAGACGACGTTGGGCGTCCTCCAGCAGGAAAACGTCGAGGCGAAAATAGATTCATGGAAGCCTGATATGATCGCGTACAGCATGATGTCGGTTGATATGGCTGATATGAAGAAGTTTAATGACAATTTGAGGATGAGGAAAAAGGTTTTTACTCTGCTTGGCGGGCCGCACGCTACCCTTGATAGAAGTTGTATCGATGATCCCAATATTGATGCGATTTGTGTCGGGGAGGGAGATAAAGCGATCCTTGAAGTGGTAAATAATCTGGAAAAGGGCAAGAGCTTGGAAGGCATACCGAACATCATGGTTTCCAGCGATTCAAAGCTGGAGTTGATGGATTTTATCGAAGACCTTGATGCTCTTCCATTTATGGACAGGGATCTCGTTTATCAGTACCCTGAAATGGCGAAATTCGGCATCAAAGGTATCTGGGCAAGCAGGGGATGCCCGTATCCTTGCCCTTATTGTTTCAATAACAGATTCAACGCTTTGTATAAAGGAAAGGGCAAGATTGTCCGCCGGCGAAGTGTTGATTCCATAATAAGGGAAACCAAAGAACTCGTTAAAAATTATAGGGTTGCTTTTGTAAGAATGCAGGATGATGTTTTTGTTCATAAAGTTGATGATTGGTTAAAGGAATTTGCTAAGCGATGGGCAGAAGAAATTAAAATACCCTTTTATTGTTTATTGCGTTCGGAAACAATAAGCGATGAAATGGCATATTACTTGAAAAAAGCTGGCTGTTTTTCTATTTGTATGTCTATCGAAGCAGGGGATGATATGTTGCGAAACCGCATGTTGCGCCGCAGGATCAGCAAAGAAAAACTGGAAGAAGCTTTCAAAATATTTAAAAAGCACAAGATAAATGTTTATGCGAACACAATGCTTGCGCTGCCGTTCTCAACTCTTGATCAGGACATCGCTTCCGTGGATTTTGCCATCAAGGTGCAGCCTGACATGCCGAATTTTTCTATTTTCATGCCTTATCCGGGAACGGATCTCGGCGATTATTGTAAACAGGCCGGTATTTATTATGCGGATAAAGAGGATATCAATTACGGCATGAGGAATGCCAGCCCGCTCGATTGCTTCCCGGAAAAGGAGAAGAATGCGCAGTACAATCTTTGCCAACTGGCGATCGTGGCGGTGAAATTTCCGGCCTTGAGAAATCTTATCATTAACCACTTGATCTATTGGAAATCGAATAAACTATTCTTTTTTACTCATTACTTTTTTGCGATCACAACATACGGGAGAAAAATATTTTATTTTAAGCATACTTTGAGGGAGTACGTTGAATTGATCGTGAGGACGCTCAAACATTATTTTTATGATTTCTTGTCAAAGAGTTCGCAAGATGTGGTTGGCAAGAAAGGAATTGCTGGCCAGACGATAAGGATTCAAAATAAAAATAGATATGATCGTATAATAGAGTTGGAAAAATGCATGGAAGCCATGGCAAAAAACACTTTGGTTAATAACGGATAAAGGAAAGGAAATGTAAATGGCATATTCACAGGTAAAAAATATAGGCGCCTTTTTTTCTGCTGTTGTGGCTTTAGTATTAGCGGCCTTTTTTTGTTTCTTTAGAATAGGTTTTGATAATTCAGGGGATACATCGTTATTTTCTGTGTTCACTGTGTTGGCTACCAGTTGGTTTATCATTTTGCTCCCATCTGGAATTAGGCATATTCAACAGCGATTTAATATTAAAGAAAAAGAATCCTGGTTGGTTTGCGATGCAATGATTTTGCTTTTAGCTTTATTCTTTGTCATTAGCGCAGGGATTTTGGTAGCGTTTACTGGAATGAATATCAGTTTATTATTTGTCGTAATAGGGGTGACATTATTTGCTTGGTGCGCATTTGATTGTTTAAGGCAAGTAAAACCGCTTGTTCTTATTCCAGCAGGATTGCTTATAATTTTATATTCTTTGTGGTTAATGGGATTGGTTTGGGGTTCTGGGTATCTTAATCCGCTCTTTTATGAAGGAGTGTTTTACGGATTTGGACATGTAGATACGCTGTATCATAGTTCTATTGCGGGCATGCTTAAAACATATGGGATAGTTTCTACCGGATTAAATGGTGTGCCCTTTACTGGATATCATTTTGGAAGTCATTTGATTTTTGCGCATCTTTCCAGCTTGTTAAAGATTAAAACAATAACATTTTATCAGCTGGGATTTCCGGTTATTATTATCCCGCTTTTTATAAATGTAATGCTGTCGTTTGTTTTTGAAATAAGGCGCCTTGTGCTGCCGGATATGAAATTCAATATTGGAACAGATATAAAATTTTGGATCCTTTTGATAATAATGCAGATCGGTGTTTTGAATTTTGGTTTTTATAATCTATTTGACTATGCCATTAGATATGATCGGTATATTAGTGAATCGTACGCTTTCTCGATCATTATTTCACTTTTGCTATTATCTCTTTTTGCCCGATTTTGGTCCACAAATAAAGAAGAAGGATTTACTCCGGGCAATAGTCTTTTTTTATTGGTTATTGTCCCAATTATTGTGGGTTTTATCGTTTTAGCTAAGGCTTCTATCGGTTATTTAATAATGGTGTTGGGATGGTATTTCTTTTTACGTATGAGATTATATAGGAGGCCAATATTTGCAATAAGTTTTATTTTGATGTGTATTTTATCAATCGCCTCATATATTGTGGCATTTCACCCATATTTAGTTCTTAACCTTGGCTCTCATTCAGTTCATAGCGGGGCTGGAGATACGCCTTTAACAATAATCAATTCTAGTTTGATGCGTAATATTGTTCGTATCATTCCGCACATCCTGCTTCCTGTTTATTTTTTATTATATTATTTTCTTGCCATTACCTTTATTGGTTTGCGAATATATAAAACAAAAGTCAGAACACTAGGTATGTTTTATGAAGCGGTGCGAAGAAATGAGTTTGTTGACATTGAAACGGTAGTTATTCTAGCTTTGTTTGGCTTTTTGCCCGGAGTATTTTTGTTTATCAATTCTGGAGGAGAAGGCTATTTTGCGGACTATCAAGGAATAATTGCAATGTTGTTTTTGCTGGCATATTTGCCGAGGTTTTTACCGGATAAAAATAGCATCAAATTCTTTAAAGGGAATATTTGTATTTCCAGGAAAATGATTGATGTTTTTTTGTTTTTAATATTTTCATTTTTTGTCGTTGCCATGGTGTTTTATGCCAAAGCAAAGTTCCATCACACTTTGGAGCAGAATATAGATTATCGAATCGCGATTATAAACAAGCGTGATCAGCCAATTTCTTTTTCTGATATTGAAAAACAGTTCAGAAGAGAAAAAAACATAGGAAAAACATTGGCATTGATCCGTCCGTTATACAACAAAGATTCTATTAGCAACGGATTAAAAAAGAACGCAAGATATAAATTGATGAAATCTGTTTCAGTTTTAGGCGAATTACCGCATTATGAAAAGAATAAAACATTGTTATTTGCTTCAAATGTTGAGTCGTGTTGGTATTCTTCGAAAAAAAGAGGACATGTTCCGTTTATAATGCCGGCTCTAACGGAAATTGCGCTGATTGACGGGTTGCCTCCATTTGGAGATAAAGCACATGAAATATATTTCTTAAAGGGGTATTATCCATTTTATCAACCAAGAGAAAGGCCGCAATCTTCTGCTGATAAAAATCCTGCCGTTCTTTGCGTGAAAGTCAAACAAATGGGTTTCTCCCAGCTTATTGTTGTTGATTCAAATAATGGTGAGATTCGCAAGTTTAAATGTCGGAATATTAATGTTTTAAAGAGGTCAAAATGAAGGTTTTGTTGATCAATCCACCCATTAGGGAATGGGCTGCGCCAAATTGCGTTCCCCTGGGGTTGGCTTATCTGGCAAGTGTTTTGCGGGAAGCGGGACATGAAGTTGGAGTATTAGATATCAATGCTTTTCGTTACACAAAAGAACAGGTTGAGGATAAATTGCAGAGCCTGCAATATGATATTGTAGGTACGGGTGGAATTGTGACCACCGCCAAATATATTACATGGCTAGTGGCAGCCATAAAAAAATATCGCCCCGCTGCGAAGATTATTTTAGGAGGAGGAGTTTCCACTTCTATTCCGGAACTTATTTTAGCTAACACTCAAGCTGATATTGCTTGTATCGGTGAGGGAGAAATTACAATTGTTGAAATTGTAAATGCAATAAGCAAAAATGACAATTTAGGTAACGTGGCCGGGATCTACTATAAAGGTGAAGACGGCAAAATTATAAAAAAACCAGCGAGAAAACCAATTGCCGATTTAGATGCTATCCCCTTGCCCGCTTATGACCTATTCCCCATGGATATCTATGTTAACAATCCGGTTGGACATATTAATAAGAATAAGTGGGCAGACGGGAAGCAGGTTGAATCGGGCGTGCCTAAGTCAACAAATATTAATGTTACTCGGGGATGCCCGTATAAGTGTATTTTTTGCTATCACGATTTTATGGGAGCAGGGTATCGGCATCATTCGCCGGAATATGTTTTAAAAGAGATGCGCTTTTTAAATGAGCATTATGGCGTTACTTATTTTATTTGGGCAGATGATGAATCAATGATCAACCGAAGGTTTATTGATGATTTTTGCGGCTTAATGAGAAAGGAAAAGCCGGGGTTTCAATTTTGTTTTGCGGGCAGGGTTAATTTGGTAGATAAAGAAGTTTTGCAAAACTTGAAAGAAGTGGGTTGTAATATGGTTGGTTATGGGATTGAGTCCGGCAGCCAGAAGATGCTTGATCTGATGAAAAAAAATGTTACGGTTGAGCAAACCAAGAATGCCATTAAACTTACGCGGGAAGTGTTTGGCGAGGTGGGGGGGACATTTGTCCTTGGATTACCAGGGGAAACCAAAGAAACAATCCGAGAGACAGTTGGGTTTTGTAAAGATATTGATTTTATCCCTGAAGCCATATTCTTTGCAACAGCCTACCCAGGGACGGAATTATATGATTATGCGTTAAAAAAAGGGCTGATCCAAAATGAATTTGAGTATATTTGTAAATTGTGGGAGCAGGGAGAGCAAATATTGGTCAATTTTACCCATTGGTCAAATGAGGAGTTGTTTGAAATTAGAGAAGATATGATAAAAGAATTAAAGGCCTGGAATACAAAAAGACATACAAAAATGGAGAAAATTGCATGAAAACTTTATGTGTTATTCCTGCACGGGGCGGAAGTAAACGCGTAAAAAATAAGAATATTCGACTTTTGAATGGCATCCCATTGATTGCTTATACAATAAGGGATGCGCAAGAAGCACAAAGTGTTGCTATAAGCGTAGTCTCTACCGATGATGAAAAAATTGCTGTGATAGCTCTAAAAGAAGGGGTTAAGTGTATTATGCGCCCGATTGAGTATGCCACTGATGAAGCCCCCATTTATTTTGCTCTAAGGCATGCGGTTAAAGAAATTGAAAGATCAGAAGGTTGGCTTCCCGATATCGTGGTTTG
The DNA here is from genome assembly GCA_009772965.1 of Candidatus Saganbacteria bacterium. Classification (GTDB taxonomy): domain Bacteria; phylum Margulisbacteria; class WOR-1; order XYC2-FULL-46-14; family WPAF01; genus WPAF01. The sequence goes on along the minus strand of WPAF01000001.1, from coordinate 108,809 downwards.
GTTGCAGCCCAATGTTCCTTTTAGGGAAAAGGGATTGGTTGATCGGGTCATTAAAAAATTGATCGATAATTTTGAAAAAACAGATACCGTGTCTACTGTTTTCGAAGCAGATCAACATCCGGAATCAATGAAAATTATTCGAGGAGATCTCTTAGAATTCAGAGAAAAACCCATGGTATTGCGTTTTAGAACGCAGGAAATGCCAAAGACGTATATGCATGATGGATCAGTGCAGGCGATTAAAACAAAAGTCTTGATGGATGAATCCATACCTCAAATAGACGGGCATTTTTACATGGGAAGAATAATGCCGTTTATCCATGATTTCCCTTATATATTAGAAGTTGATCATGAAGAAGATTTCTATTTATTAGAATATGTTTTAAATAGAAAACTGATTCCGGAGGCACAAAAATGAAGATTGCAATCCGCACTGAGGGTGGAAAGGGTATTGGTTTTGGGCATATTATGCGTTGTCTTTCTTTGTATTATGAGCTTGAAAAAAGAGGGGCAAAACCATTTTTTATTGTTAATTCTGATGAAAGTGTCTTGGGGCAGTTTAAGAATGTAATTAAACATTTTACTTTTGATTGGCAAAATGCTTATGAGCGTACCAGCGAACTGGTAAAAGGGATAGATGTGTTAGTAATAGATTCATATAAGATGAAAGCAGAGGAATATATAGGGCTTTCTAAAATGGTTAAGCTTTTAGTATGTTTGGATGATTTTAACCGAATTAACTATCCGTCTGGCATTGTGCTCAACGGATCGGTTTGTGCTAGAAAGTTTAGTTATCCCGAAAAAGAGGACATAATCTATCTTTTGGGTTCTGAATATGCGTTTTTAAGAAGAGAATTTTGTAAGCCATATGATCGAATTATAAAAAAAGACATAAATAATGTCCTTATAACTTTTGGGGGGGATGATGCAAATAACTCGACCCCACGTATAATGGAACTACTTTTAAATAATTTTGATTGTACCTTAAATGTAGTTATTGGTTGGGGTTTTATAAATACTGATTATATGGATGAATATAAAAATAACAAAAAGGTAAGATTTATTTTTAAGCCTGGCGCCGAAGCAATGCGGGATTTAATGCTTAGCTGTGACATTGCAATTTCTGCGGGCGGACAAACCACTTTTGAGCTGGCAGTTACTGGCACGCCAGCAATTGGCATTTGTGTGGCTGATAATCAAGAGATGAATCTTAAGGGATGGTCTGAAGTTGGTTTTATGAAATATGCAGGGTGGTATAACGACTCCCGCTTTCTTGAAAATGTAAAAAATTGTTTTGATGAATTGAGGAGTCAGCAAATAAGAAAAGAAGCAAGTGAGATTGGGAAAAAATATGTAGATGGAATAGGAAGCAGCAGAGTTGCTACTCAAATCTTAGAAAAATTCGACAAAACAACATGCAACTAATAATTATGAGGAGCAGATAAATTGGAAGGTAATATAATGCATGCTGTTTACGAAATTAAAATTCCTCAACTGGGGGTTAATGATGATTTTGCTATGCTTGTTGAATGGCTTGTTAGCGACAGAGCAAAAGTGAGTAAAGGTGACCCAATATGTATTATTGAAACAACTAAAGTCGCAACAGAATTAACAGCAGAAGAATCTGGGTTTATTTTTATGAAGGCCATGGCTGGAGAGCAAATTAGAATCAGAGATACCATTGGTTATATCTCCGATTCTTGCGATTATGAAATCCCTGTTTCTGTTCAAGAGAACAATGAAAAGGTTGCAGACACAACAAAAAATGTTTTTGTTGCGAAAAAAAAGATAACAAATAAAGCAAGGGCTTTGGCTGATTCATTGGGAATAAATATTTCTAGCGTAGAAAAAATCGGAATTATAAGAGAGAAAGACATAAAAGCTTTTATTGAGAAGAAGAAAACTAATCACAAGCAACGCATTGCAATTTATGGCGCAGGTCGTGGGGGATTAACGATTAAGGAATGCGTAGAACTAATGGGGGGATACGAAGTGGGCTATTTTATTGATGACAACCCCAACATTGGTTCTGAGGTGGAAGGGATTCAATGTTTAAGTGGCGATCGGTTAGAAGAAATAAAGAAGAATGGAGTTGTCGGAGTAGCTTCAGAGATCGCAAATTCAGAATTCAGATTAAATCTAAGGGGAAAACTGAAAAATTTTGGATTAAAGTATATTAATGTTGTACATCCTAAAGCTTTTATTGCGCCTTCGGTAACTTTGGGCGAGGGGGTTTTTATTAAAGCGGGGGCAATTATTGAGACAAACACTATTATCGGAGACTGCTGTATTATTGATAACGGAGTAATGATAGCGCACGACAACATAATCGAAGAAGGCTGTCACTTGGCTCCGGGAGTTTCTCTGGGCAGTAATATTGAAATTAGGAATCAAACTATTGTTGGTATTGGTGCCTGTATTTCAACGAAAGTTAAAATTGGCAGCAAGGTAATTATCGGTGTCGGAAGTAGTGTGACAAGAGATATTCCGGATAATTCTGTTGTGGAAGGAGTCCCTGGGAAAATTATAGGGAAACGTAAATGAGAAAAAAATTCTTTGAGCAAATGCTTTTAATCAGACTTTTTGAAGAAAAGATAGAAGAACTTTTTACTCAAGGGATACTTTTTGGAACCACCCATGCTTGTATCGGCCAAGAAGCTGTTGCTGTTGGCATAACTCAGGCAATGAACGAAGGCGATATTATTACCAGTAATCATAGGGGGCATGGTCATTTTATTGCTTCTACAGATGATGTTGATGGATTAATGGCTGAACTTATGGGAAAAGCTACGGGGATATGTGCGGGACGCAGCGGGAGTCAGCATTTATGCAAAGGGGATTTTTATGCCAACGGAATTACCGGCGGTATGACCGCAGTTGCGACCGGAATGGCATTGGCTGAAAAATTGAAGAAAAGCGAGAGAATTGTAATATCTTTTTTTGGTGACGGAGCTTTAGGCGAAGGAGTGCTTTATGAATCTTTAAATATGGCTTCACTTTGGAAACTGCCTATAGTGTATGTTTTAGAAAATAATTATTATGCAATGAGCACGCATATTTCCTGTGGAGTGGCAGGGAGCATGATTGATCGGGCAAAAGCTTTTGGCATAGAAGCACAAGAATTGAATACAAACGATGTTGAAGTAATTTATTCCTCTTTTGAAAAGATTGCCGATGGTGTTAGAAAGCAGTCAAGGCCGCATTTTTTAGTTATAAATACTTATCGACAGTGTGGACACAGTAAAAGCGATGATTGTAATTATAGAACCAGGGAAGAAGAAATAGGATGGAAAGATAAAGACCCTCTGACCATTTTAGGGGCTCGTTTGGATAAAGATGTAAAAAATTCAATACGTGAAAAGTGTGCAAGTAGAATAGAATCAGCTGTAGAAAAAGCTAGTAAAGCTGATTTTCCAAAAATTGATAGCATCTATGAGGGGTTATTTCAATGAATTTTAACAAAGATATGAAAGATATGATAGGACTGGTTAAGAAAGATGGGAAATACAGGATTAGGATTTGGGCAGCACTCGATACTGTTATCGTTCTAGGTAGGGCAAACAAACCGGAAATTGAGGTTTTTGTTAGCAGAGCCAAAAAAGACAACATTAAGATATTAAGGAGGTTGGGTGGTGGTGGTGCGGTGGTTCTAACTGAAGGGGTATTGATAATTTCTATTGCTAAATTCGTAGAGAGTGATTTTGGCAATCAATTATATTTCAATCAGATAAATGAATTAATAGTTCAAGGGCTTAGGGATTTAAATATTGATGGTTTGAGTAAAAAGGGTATATCAGATATCTGCATAAATGAAAATAAAATTTTAGGTTCTTCGATGTATAGAGAACAAAAACTTCTTTTTTATCAGGGCTCCTTGCTTATTAACCCGAGAATGGAAATTATTAATAAATATTTGAAACATCCCTCAAAGGAACCTGCTTATCGTCTTAAAAGAAAACACGAGGATTTTTTAACTTCGTTGGGGAAAGAGGGATATAAATACTCAGCGAATGAAGTTGAGATTTGTCTGGAGAGGAAATTAAATGATTACCTATGCACAATCAATTAGTCAGGCATTAGATTATAAATTAAAGAAAGACAAGAATGTTATCCTCCTTGGGGAAGATGTCTGTGACCCTTATGGAGGAGCTTTTAAAATAACAAAAGGTTTGTCAACGAAATATCCCGATCAAGTTATAAATACTCCCATGAGCGAATGGGCATTGACTGGCTTAGCTGCTGGCTTAGCAATGAGGGGAATAAGACCGATACTTGAGATAATGTTTGGGGATTTTTTGACATTATGTGCCGATCAACTTATTAATCATGCAACAAAATTTGGTTGGATGTATAAAGGGAAAGTAACAGTTCCCATGGTTATCAGGACTCCCATGGGGGGGCGTAGAGGCTATGGCCCCACCCACAGTCAAACTCTGGAAAAGTTGTTTTTAGGCATTCCAGGATTAAAGATTATTGCGCCCAGTCACTTTCATGATCCTGGTGAGCAGCTAATCAAGGCGATTGAAGATAATGATCCGGTTCTTTTTATTGAAAACAAGGTTTTGTACACCCGGGAAATTGATGAATTAGAGAACGGACATATTTTTGATTATTCTGCCAGAAAAAGTAAAGATGAATATGAGACCATTATTTTGTCGAATAATGATTTTAAAGAACATCAAGTGACAGTTTTGACCTATGGTGGTATGTTACCTTGGGTGACGGTTGCGTTGAATGAATTGCTATTGGAAGATGAGGTCACTTCGGAAATAATTGTTCCCAGTTATATTAATAAAGCATCTATGCCAGAAATATTGGAATCAGTCGAAAAGACAGGAAGACTTGTTATTGTTGAAGAAGGGACATTGTTTAATGGATGGGGCGCTGAGATGGCAGCCCAAGTAATAAATGATGGTTTTGAATTATTGGAATCACCAGTTAAAAGAGTAGCCGCCAAAAATGTGCCGATAGCAAATACTAAAATTTTAGAAGATGCAGTTTTGCCGCAAGTCGTAGACATTAAAAAAGCAGTAGAAGAAGTATTGAAATGAGTAGGAGTAATAAATGAAAAAAATAATGATCAATAAAAAAATAATCGAGCCAGAATATCCAACCTATATTATTGCAGAGATAGGCTCTAATCATAATTTAGACAAGACAATTGTCAGAAAGATGATTGATACTGCATCGGATGCAGGTTTTGATGCTATAAAGTTCCAAACTTATGAACCATTAGAAGTATTCAGCGGCAAAATTACAACCCGTGACGTTGCCTATGAAAAGGACTATGGCTACCAGCCATGGTGGGAGGTTGCCAGAGACCGGATTTTGATGCCGCGGGAATGGTTTAAGGAAATGTTTGAATATGCAAGGGATAAAGAATTGGATGTTTTCTCTACTGTCCACTCAATTAAGGATGCTGAGTTTATCATGCAGTTCGATCCTCCGGTTTTTAAGATTGCTTCTATAGATGTTGCTTATTTGGATTTTTTAGGCGAGCTGGCTAAATTTAAAAAGCCTATTATTTTGTCTACCGGCATGTCTTATTTACGGGAAATAGAAGAAGCGGTAGAAACCATATTAAGGAACGGAAACGATCAAATTGCTCTGCTTCATTGCGTATCTTGTTATCCTCCCAATCCCGAAGTGGTAAATCTTAAGAACATCGTAACCTTGATTAAGACTTTTGGATTACCGGTAGGGTTTTCTGACCACAGCCCTGATAACTATATGGCAATGGCTTCCATAGCTTTGGGAGCCTGCATTATTGAAAAACATATAACTCTTGATCGAAAGATGGAAGGTCCAGATCATCCTTTTGCACTTGAACCAAGTGGCATGCAGGAACTTGTGAGAGCAGTGAGAGAAGTTGAAAAATCGTTAGGCTCTTATCAAAGAAATTTGTCTCAAGCGGAATTGGATGCCAGAAAGATAATAAGAAGAAGTATTGTAGCCAGATGCAGGATCAATAAAGGTGAGCAGTTGAGTCGGGAGAAACTAAAAATGACCAGGCCTGGAACCGGAATTGAACCAAAGAATCTGGGCTTGATTGTTGGCAGAAAAGTAAAAGTAGATATTGATAAAGAAGATGTAATTCAAGAAGGCATGTTGGAATAAATGATGAAAATACGGCTCTATAAAGAAGGCGACGAAATAAAACTTTGGGAATTAGATCGAAGATTAGAAGTACATCCCTGGAATAGAAGGGAATTAAGTAATTGGTACTGGAAGTATTCCGATCAGAATCCGGCAGGAAAATCATTTATTTGGGTTATGGAAGAAGGAAATAATATTGTTGCCCATTTTGCTGTTGTTCCTTATCGACTGCAAGTTTTTGATGAGGAATTGGTCGCTTCACATTCAATAGGTGCTATGGTCGAACCAAAATATCAGAATAGGGGACTGTTGAAATTTGTTGGTGATAAATTATTCGAAGAGGCAGCACAAAATAATATTCCTTTTACATATGGTTTCCCAAATGAAAAAGCTTATCGTGTGCATAGAACTCATATGGGATATGAGGATCTGATTGAGTTTGATACCTGGAAAATAACAAGACCGGCCATAGATAAAAGCACGTTAAATATTACTGATTCAGCTTCTTTCCGTCCGGTCAAGGAATTTGATGATGATTTTGATCGGCTTTGGGATTTATGTTCCGAAAAGTATAAGATTGTAGTTGTTAGAAATAAAGCTTATTTAAATTGGCGATATTTGGAAAGGCCAGATTGGAAGTATTATCCATTTGGAGTTTATGCTAATGGTGAGCTTAAGGGTTATTCGGTTTTGAAGCTGTATAGAGAGGATAAGCTTTTAAGGGGACATATAATAGATATTTTTGCTGATCTTCATGATGAAGATACCATAACCAAGATTATTAATGGTTCTTTAAGCTTTTTTAGCGAACAAAAGGTTGATGAGGTTACCTGTTGGCTATGGGGCAGTCGGCTCATCGAGCAGGTCTTAGAAGGCAAAGGATTTATTAAGGAAGCTACGAGAATTCCTCTTGTTATTCGTTTAAACAAAGAATTTAAATATGCGGGTGAAGTTAAAGATAAAAAAAGTTGGTATTTTACCATGGGTGATTCGACGGAGATATTTTAAATGAGATTGCATCATATTGGTAAGGTCGTAAGTAATTTAGAAGAAGCGGTTGAATACTACAAAAGCACTTTTGGCTTTTCAAAATTGGATGAGCCGGTCATAGATCCAATCCAAAAGGTGGAGGTTTGTTTTGTGGAAATGGGCCTTGGGCGGGATTTAACCATAGAGCTAATAAAACCGGTTAGTGAAGATTCTCCTGTGAGTAAGTTTCTGTCACAGGGTGGAGGGTTGCATCATCTTTGTTTTGAGGTTGATGATATACATGAAGCAATTAAAACCTTAAGGGCAAAGGGCTCTCTTATATTTGGGGAGCCTGTTCCTGGTAAAGGACACAAGGATCAATTAACAGTTTGGCTTTATACATCTGAAAAAGAACTAGTTGAACTTGTTGAAAAGGAGAAGAAATAAAAATAATGGAACTTAAAGATTGTAAGAATTTTTCCGAAGTTCTTTATTATCAAAGTAGAATAAATCCTGATAAGGTTTTTATATCTGATGTGCGTTCTGGAAGATGTTACTACTTTAAAGAATTCAATCTAATTGTTGAAAAAGCCTCGAATTATTTGCTTTCAAAAGGGATAGAAAGAGGGGATAGAATTACCGCGCTCATTGAAAACTCGCCCGAGTATTGTTTTTTATATTTTGCCGCGCTAAGAATTGGCGCGATATTTAATCCTATGCCGTTTACTTCTCATAAGGAAGAAGTGAAAAAAAATATCAGCTATGTTGGCCCAAGCATTGTGTTGGTGGATGCTAGAAGATTTAATGAGTTTGCGGGGGAACGGGCGAGTTTTGTGGAAGTCCCGGTTGGGGAAGAAAGGTTGTTTGAAAAAAGTTTAGAAGTCCATGCGGATAGTTTGCGGGCAAGGGTGGAAATCGACGAAAATTGTCCCGCATGTTTGTATTATTCTTCCGGGACCACCGGCGACCCTAAAGGGGTATTGTTCTCTCATAAGAATATGATCGCTGATATTAGTTCCGTTTGCCGCGGCTTTGATTTTATGAATGATAATGAAGTACATCTTGTATTTCTTCCTTTAGGACATACCGCTTCCACAAACTACTCTTTTTTACCCTGCATGTATGCTGGCGGAAAAATGATTTTAGCAGAATCATTTTGGCAGATAAGGAACAGGATCTGGGAGCTGATTCAAAAAGAACGCGTTAACTATATGGAGGTGGTACCCACGGTTTTATATTCAATTTTGAATATCTACCAAGATACAAAAGGTTGTGATGTCTCCTCTATGAAGTTTGTTGGCTGCGGGTCAGCACCTCTACAGAAAAGCATCCAAATTGAATTTGAGAAGAAATTCGGGTTAAAAACGGCAAACCTTTATGGTTTATCTGAAACAGGGCCCACTCATATCGATGATCCACGAAAACCCGATTGGGAGCCTGGCAGAATTGGCGTCCCATTGGATGTGAACGAAGTAAAAATTGTTGATGAGAATGATCGGGAGTTGTCTCCAAATGAAATTGGGGAAATTGTAGTTAAGGGAGCAAATGTCTTTGTGGGATATTACAAGAATGAAAAATTATATAAAGAAGTTATGAGGAACGGCTTTTTCCATACGGGCGACTTGGGCTATAAAAACGAGCAGGGGATTTACTATTTTGTTGACAGGAAAAAAGATTTAATAATCAAAGGCGGATCCAATGTAATGCCAGGCGAAATTGATGAGGTTTTATTGTTGAATCCAGCTGTGAAAGAAGCGGCCACAATAGGAATGCCCGACGACCTCTTTGGCGAGGAAATAAAGAGCTTTATTGTCTTAAGAGATAATTGTTTAATAGAATCGGAAGAAATATTGGAACACTGCAAAAAGTATTTATCCGCGCTTAAACTCCCCAAAGTGATTGAAATAGTTGCAAGCATTCCTCAAACCCATTCGGGAAAGCTGCTGAAAAAAGATCTAAGAGAAAAGTCCAAGGTGATAATAAATGAAAGATGACAATCAAGCCCTAGATATTGCTATTAACGCGGCCAAGACAGCGGGTGAGATATTAAAAGCAAATTTTAAAAAAGATTATCGGATTATTCGTAAATCTCCAAAGGAAATGGTTTCAGAAGTAGATATGAAATCTCAAGAAGTGATATGTGCAATATTGGGTAGGGGTTTCCCCTCTTGCGGAATTATTACAGAAGAAAAAAGATTTTCGAATGTAAAGGGAGACAAAAATTGGATCATCGATCCTATTGATGGCACACATAATTATATTGCAGGTCTTCCTTTTAGTGGCATCTCTATAGCTCTAATGGAAGGGGATAGATTTGATTTAGGAGTTATCTATTTCCCTATGGAGAATGAATTATATTATGCAGTGCGGGGGCAAGGAGCTTTTTGTAATGGAGAACCGATTTCCGTATCAGACAATGGAGTTCTTTCCAAGGCTATCGTCAACTATGATAACCAGTTTCATTTATCTGAAAATTCCTTTAAGTATTATAAAACATTGACGGAGAGAGCTTTTACCACTAGGATCCTTGGGGTAGCTACCAGAGATCTATGCTTTATTGCTTCAGGCAAAATTGATGGAAGAGTATGGAATGCAACCAAGATTTGCGATATAGCAGCCGGTATAGTAATTTTAACAGAGGCAGGCGGCGAATTAACTGACTTCTCCGGACATCCCTGTGGTATGAATTCCAAACAGGTTGTTGCATCAAACAGTAAAATACATGGCGAATTATTGGCAATTTTTAAAGGAGAAAAACTATGAAACCAATTATTTGTATAACTATGGGGGATCCGGCGGGGATCGGTTCTGAAATTATTTCTAAGGCTTTGCATAATAGGGAGACATATTCAAAATGCAGTCCTCTGGTGATAGGAGATAGAAGTGCTATGCTTGAGGCTATAAAATTTAGCAATCTTGACCTGAAAGTAAATAGTGTTGAAGCTGTTGCGGATGCCGGATTTAAACCCGGGGTCATTGATGTTTGTGACCTAAATAATGTTGATGTCAGTAGCCTTAAATATGGGAAAGTGAACGAGGCGTGCGGCAGAGCTGCTGGTCAATATATAGAAAAGGCCATTGAATTAGCTTTAAAGAAAGAAGTGGATGCAATTGTTACTGCTCCGATCCATAAAGAATCATTTGATCTTGCTGGATACGGAAAAAAATATCGAGGCCATACCGAAATGCTGGCCGCATTAACCGGAACCAAACATTATGCCATGCTTCTAGCACATGATAATCTTCGAGTGATACATGTTACTACTCATGTTCCTCTTAGAAAAGCGGTATATCTTATTAAAGCGGATAGAGTCTATGAAACCATAAAAATAGCTTTTGATGCTTGCCAACAATTGGGGATCTCTTCGCCTAAAATAGCAGTTGCCGGTTTGAATCCGCATTCGGGGGATGGAGGTATTATGGGGGATGAGGAAATCAAAGAAATTATTCCCGCTATCCAAAGGGCAAAATCTGAAGGTTTGTTAGTTGAGGGACCAATACCGCCGGATACTATTTTCCCTAAAGGTAAAAGCGGCACATACGATATTATCGTTGCAATGTATCATGATCAGGGGCATATCCCGTTGAAGTTTTATGGGTTTGACTGGGATGGGGAAAAGTGGAAATCGGTGGGGGGGGTAAACATTACGATGGGATTGCCTATCATAAGAACATCTGTGGATCACGGAACTGCCTTTGGAAAAGCGGGGAAAGGTCTTGCCGACGAGAAAAGCTTGTTGGATGCGATAGACTATGCGATTTTAATTGCTAAAAATAGGAAGTTGAAAAATGCCAATTTTTGATAGATTAAGAGAAAAAGTTAAAATAGTGTACAAAAAGCTGAATAAAAAAGGACTGAAGCGTCATAATCAATTTAACGGCATGGTATATGCGGAATTTTCTGATGTTCCCAGTGAATTAATTATAAATGGTTATGCATCTGATAAATATGCGGAATATTTTTTCAGAAGGGCCGAATTATATTCCAAAGAAACTTTCCAAGATATAAGCATTGCAAAATTGATTGTTTTGATAAATTTGCTCTCATCCATGAGCAAAATTGAAGTGTTAGATTATGGCGGTTCTGTTGGCCAGGTTTTTTGGGGGGTTGAAAAATATTTATCCTCGCCCAACAATGTAAAATGGAACGTTTTGGATGTTGCAGAACTCGTTAGTATTGCAAAGGAAAAATATAAAAGCAATTCAACCCTGTCTTTTTATACTGATGTTAAAAAAATTAATAAAATAGATATTCTATTTTTTCGTCAAGCTCTCCAATTTTTCGAAAATTATCAAGAGGCATTAAAAGAAACAATCAATTCCTTTCAGCCCAAAGTTCTTTATTTTTGCGGGGTCACTGCCGGTCAGAATAAAGAATATAAAACACTTCTTTGCATGGAGGGCAATAAAGGGTTGCCCGTTATTATTTTTAATGAAGAGGAATTGATCGAATTTGTGAAAAGCATAGGTTTTATTATGCTGGAAAAATTTAATGAGAATGCCAGAATTGATTTATCCAATTTTAAAAGCCTTGATTATCAATTGGATTCTAACGGAGATAATTTCACCAAAGGATATATTTTTATTAGAAAAGATAACCGACAAGACTTATTATGAGATAAATCAAGGGGTATGATAATAAATGGGGAATACTAATTTGGCCAGCAGTAATGAATATTTAGCAAGAAGTCAGGAATCCTTAGCCAGCGCTTCAACATTTAACAAGGTTCAATTGTTTGGGAATGGCAGAACGCCTTTTTGTTTGGTAAGAGGTGATGGCGCCTATACTTGGGACGTAGATGGTAATAAGTATATTGATTATATTATTGGATTGGGGACTATGACTCTCGGGCATAATCATCCTGTGGTTAATAAGGCAATTAGCGAGCAATTAAAAAAAGGCATCTCTTTTTCTCTGCCAACACCATTAGAAATTCAGGTTGCCGAGATGTTAATTGAAAGAATTCCCAGCGCGGAAAAAGTGAAATTTGGTAAAAATGGCAATGATGCTACCTCTGCTGCGGTGAGGCTGGCCCGTTATTATACTGGGAGAGACCATATATTGTTTTGCGGCTATCATGGCTGGCAGGATTGGTATGTTTGTCAAACTTCAAAAAATGGAGGCATACCGAAATGCATAGGAGAATTATCGCATCGTTTTGTTTTTAATGATATTAATTTTCTGATGAAATTATTGAAAGATTATAAAGATAATATTGCTTGTATTATCTTGGAGCCAATTCCTGCTAAAGAATGGCCCAGGGATAATTTTCTTGAAAAAGTAAGGGAAATAGCCACAAATAATAATGTTGTATTAATTTTTGATGAAGTAGTAACAGGATTCCGCTTCCATAAGGGTGGAGCGCAAGCATTGTTTAATATTGTCCCGGATTTATCGTGTTTTAGTAAGGCAATCGCCAATGGCATGCCTTTGTCAGCTATAGTAGGAAAGGCTGGAATTATGTCTAAATTTAATGATGTTTATTTTTCGTTAACTAATGCTGGAGAGACTTTGTCTCTGGCAGCCGCCAAAGCAGTGCTTGCATTTTATGATCAAGCAGATGTTCCTGCTCAGTTAGCCAGATCAGGAGCGAAACTTAGAGAAGGGATCAAAAGTTTAATTGTTAAATACAATCTGTCTGACAGAATGGAAATATTAGGATTTGATTGCAGGTTCGGTATTAATTTTATTGACAAAAATAATTTGAATTATGATCCCACTGATGACCTTTTGTATTGGATTGAGCTAGTTGCTGCACATGGCATATTAAGCGCGGGATGGCATATGATTTCTTATGCGCATACAGATAGAGTTATCGAAGAAACCCTTATGATATATGGCACAGTATTGCCCAAAATGAGAGCAAAATTGGAGGGTAGAATGGAGAAAAAAGTTGGCTAAGATCCTTTTAATAAATCCTCACAATCCCGATTTTATCTTCTCAGAAGAAAGGCATATTCCCTTGGGAATATTATATCTTTCATCTTCTTTGAAAAAAAATGGCCATGAGGTCTTATTTATTGATGTCAGCAATGATCAAATCACGGCTGTATCTGAAAAAACGAAATTTAATTTTGAGGAATACTATAAATCAAAGATGCAAAAAATTATTTCGGATTTTAAGCCGGATTTAATCGGTATCTCGATCCATTGTTCTGTCCGTTTTTCCCCGGCGATCGCAATTGGTAAATCAATAAAAGTGGACTATCCGCTTATTCCGATAGTTTTTGGGGGGATTCATCCCACTATATTTTCGCGGCAAATCCTTGCTGAATATGACTGTGTCGATTTTATCTTGCAGGGGGAAAGCGAATCAAGCCTGATCGAATTGGTCAATGCAATCGAAAATAAGATAAACGGTTTTAACCGTATAGATGGGCTGGCCTATCGGATCAATGGGGAGGTATCGGTAAATAAGAAAGAAAAATACATTGAAGATATAGATGGCATCCCTTTCCCTGATTATAGCTTGGTTAATATTAAAGATTATTATTTTAATACTTCAAAATGGATCAACCCTAGAAAGCTGCCGATCAATCTTAGCCTTTACGTCCTTTCCAGCCGAAGTTGTCCTCGACAATGTACTTATTGTAGCATGTTCCTGGCACACGGACGAAAGCATCGGATGCGTTCAGCTTCTAATGTGGTTGACGAGTTGGAATATTTGTATTTTCATCTAAACCATCATTATTTTTCTTTTATGGATGACAATCTAACATTAAATAAAAATCGAACCATTGAAATGTGTAATTTAATTATTAGTAAAGGTCTAAATATTCAATTTGACACTCCAAATGGGCTTGATCTTAATACTATTGATGAAGAAGTAATTGAAGCGCTTATAAATGCCGGGCTTGTTAGGACGTGTTTGGCGGTTGAAAGCGGTTCGCCGGAAATTAGGATGTCAATAAATAAAAGGTTAACGCAGGAGAATATAATTGCTGCCTTTAATAATATAAAAAAATATCCGAAATTGGCTTATAACGTATTTTTTATAGTTGGATTTCCCAATGAAACACACGAAACATTGCAGGAAACCTATGAATTGATAAAACAATTAGAGCTGAAACGTGCGGTTATTAGTTTTGCCACCCCTTTCCCAGGGACAAAGCTTTACGATGAATGCGTCGCCAATAATTTATTGATAATTGACCAGGCAAATTTGCATAATACGGGCTCTTTTTATTATGCCAACGACACGCCTTTCATTAAACCGTATAAATTAGAGAAACAAGATATTATTGATTTTCGATTAAAAGTTTATGAGGAATTAGGCATGTTAAAAGAAAGGGCGGATAACCATGATTAATATCAGGAAGGAGAAGGCGTGTGGATAGGCGTATAGAAAAAGTTATTAGAGAGACATTTAAATTTGATAATGGAAAAATAGATATGCGATGGACGTCAGCTGATATTCCCGCTTGGGATTCAATGGGGCATTTAAGCTTAATTATGGCTTTAGAAAAAGAATTTTCTATTAAATTTGAAATTGATGAAATGTTTCAAATTAATAATTTGGGTGATATTGCTCATGTTTTGGGGAAAAAATTAATTTAAGGAGAGTCGAAATGGAATTTATGAAATGCCCTGTGTGTGAAAACGAAAAATCAGCTTTGCTGTTTCAAACCGATCGATTCCCTTATATCGGTTTTGCTGTTTCAAAAGAAGAAAAAATAGAAATATTAAGACGGTATTCTATCAAGGAACTTAACGCGCCTTTAAAAGTAAAAAAATGCACTAATTGCGGCCATGTGTTTCAATCAATGAAGCCGAATGATAAGTTAATGGATTCAATTTATAGCGAGTTTTATAATTATCCATCGGCCGTTATTTCTGGGTTTATCCAAAAAAGGGAAAATATGTTCTTGGACATGTTTAATAAAAGTGTTAGCCCCATCTGTGCTGAGGGCAAATTAAAAAATATTTTGGAAATTGCTTGTTATGACGGATATGTTTTAAGGGAACTATCTAAAAGAGACTTTCTTGTATGCGGCTGTGATCCAAGCAAAGGGGCGGATATCGCAAAAGAAATCGGCATAAAAGTGTATAAGCGATATTTTAAAAGCCAGGATTTTATTGCCCATAATTCATATTTCGACGTTGTAATTTTTAGGCATTTTATTGAGCATGTTGAATATCCTGTTGAATTGTTGAAGGACGTCAAAAAAGTATTAACAAAGAAAGGGCTGGTCGTTTTTGAGACACCGAATATTGAATATTTTTTAGAAAATGGTTCTTTTGAATCATTTAATTTTCAACATATTCACGGGTTTTCGATCTCTTCTGTTTGTGAGGTTTTGAGAAGATCCGGTTTGAAATTGATTGAATATAAAAAGACCCCCGAAAATCTGATTATTATTGCGGCTGAAACGGGCAAAGCGCATGATGTGAAAATAGATACGGGAAATAGATTGGGAAAGAATTTTGTTCTTGAATATGGGAGAAATCATAAAAAATTCAAAAAGCATACTGACCCTTTTATAAAAAAGGATAAAAAGATCGCCATTTGGGGAGCGGGTGGGTTCGGCGGGTATTTATTCCCGATTTATGGGTTGGATGCTACTCGTATTTCCTATATTGTAGATATTGATCAAAGAAAATGGGATATGTGTTTTGTTAATAATAATTTAAAGGTTTATCCTCCCGAGCAATTGATTTCTGATCCTGTAGATCTGATAATTGTCGCTTCTATGTATGACAAAGAAATAGTGGATCAGTTAAAGGATATGAAAATTGACGCAGATGTAATTAATATGAGGCCAAAAGTGAATTATATCAAAGGCAATAAAAGCGTGAGAAAATAATATGAAAAGAGTATTGGTTGTAGTAGCTCATCCTGATGACGAAATCTTGGGTTGTGGTGGAACCATCGCCAAACATATCCAGGTAGGGGATGAGGTACGTATTATTGTTTTTGGCGATGGAGTAACTTCTCGTCACTATTTTCCGAATAGGCTCAAAAAACAAGATAAAAAATCCGTAGGTATGCGCAAAAATGAATTCTTTAAGGCTATAAATCTGTTGGGAGTAAAAAAAGAAAATTGCAGCTATTTTGTTCTTCCGGATCAACGTTTGGATGCGCTGCCTTTATTGGACATAGTAAAAAGAGTAGAGAAACTTACCGAAAAAAATGCTCCCGATATTGTTTATACGCACCATTGGGGGGATTTAAACAAAGATCATAGGGTGGTTTGTGAGGCGACTCTAACTGCGTTTCGACCTGGCAGGCAAATTGTTAAAAACGCTACTATTTTTTGTTTTGAGATCCCTGGCAATATGGATATTTTGCCGCCTAAGTCAGCAAATACATTTAAAGCTGAATATGTGGAGAATGTGTCAGATTTTATTGAAGTTAAATTAAAGGCTTTAAAAGCATACGAAAGTGAATTGCAGGATTATCCACATCCCTTTTCCCCTCAAGCAGTAGAAGAACTGGCACAAAAGAGGGGAAAGGCACAGAAATATAAATATGCCGAAGCATTTGAACGTCTAAAAAGGGTTAATTAATATGGAGATAAAAAACGGAATGGATTGGACAGATCTTTATGACCAGAAAACAATGGTCGAATATGCCAACAAACTTGCAGATGATGTTATTCTTGAAATTTATAATAAAAAATTATCAATATATAAAACTCTTAGTTCCAAGGAGCTTTTATTGCTGCTCCGTTTCCCGATAAATTCTGTTACATATATGTTCATTGAGAGATTGCTAAGGGTTTCCTTCCAAATAGAAACTAAGTCGGGAGTTGCTTATCCAAAAATCGATTATGAGCTGCATTATTTTAATAATACCCGCGAAGTTGTTTTAAGCTATTACCATGATTATGCAATTAACCATGCCATTTTACATAAAATACAATGCATTTTTAATCATAATGAATTTCTCCATATGCAAACGATAAAAAATCTTCCGAAACCGCAGGAATCATTGCTTAAGAGAGAAGATGGTTTTAATTTGAAAAAGCAAGCTAGGAAAATATTGGCGAGCATAAACAGTTTTTATGTCAAATTGATAAAACCTAAAGTGATTGGGGAATATTCGGGTTGGATGAAAAGCACCCTCTCTTCTCGTGATTTATTTCATTTCGATTTCTTGGGAAGTGCTCGTGAAATAAACTATGACATTCGAAGCCAAATAAAGGGATGTTACGAAAATATATTTTTTAAATATGCCAACAAGTTTGTCGGTGCAATGGATGAAATTCAGGCGAAGAAAGTTTCAAAAGCTTATGCTGAGTTTATGGATTGCGCATTGCCCTTATCAATTGTTGAGGGGTTCGAAGAAAAATACGCTTATTATAAAAGCCGTCTTAATCAATGGGACATAAAACAGGTTCATTCCTTTACGGGGTATTCTTTGAATGAAAACTTTAAGATATTCGCTTTTTTGGCCAAACGTAAAGGGGCGCTGCTTGTTTGCCATGATCATGGTGTAGTAAATTATCAGCCCTTCTTCGCGCATGCCGATAATGAATTGCGTTTTATTGATTATTTCTTTACATGGGGCAAAGCCAATAGCGATTGGATTAAAAGCAAAAGGCCGCACGTAAATGTAAAAATAATAAATTATGGCACACCTTTCTTGTATTATCTCTTATCTTCTCTAAAGCTTAAGAAGTGGAGAGGGCGAGATAATAATTCTGAAGATATTGTTGTTTTATACCCTGCACAGCCGCTTACGGAATTTATGCGCGATCTTGACTCTTTATCTCCCGAAAAGTTTTATCAGCACAGGTTGAATATGCTTTGTTTGCTCAAAGAAATTAAAACACTATATCATAACCTTAAAATTCTTTATAAGCCGTTCCCGGGAACAGATTCCTGCTATGATCCAATTCAAAATGATCTTGTAAAGAGTTGTAATGATGGTTCAATTAAAGTGCTCGATATTAATGTTTTGCCAATGTCACTTTATGATAAAGTGGATTTTGTTTTGTGGGATTCGATTAGTACTGGCTTTGCGGAATCAATACAAACTGGCGTCCCAACTCTAGTGTTTCAGTCGAAATATGAGTTTAATTGTATTTCTTCAGATGAAGGGAAAAAAATTAATCGGGAGTTGGTGAAATGCGGAATGGTTTTTTATGACGTTAAATCCGGAATTAATTCTTTTAATAGGGTGGTTAATGATTTGCCTGGTTTTATTGAGGATAGGAAAGAACCGATTAAAAGGTTCAAAGAAGCATTAGCTTATCCGGTAGCAAAAAAGGATTTCTTGCAACAAATGGAAGCAGCACTCTCAAACGGCTGAAATTATTTTTTCTCATTCAACCATTGTCTTGTTAACCAAAAAGACTATCACAATATTCGCACACAGGAGGATATTCACCTTTTATATGCTTCAATCTCAGCGCCCTTGCCTGCGGGCTATTAAATATTTCTTTAAGGGATGCCGTTTTAGCATCTCCCATAACCAGACTGCTCTTCATATCGATACAACACGGCAGGACAATTCCATCCCAGCGCACAACCACATTGCGCCATAATGTCCTGCAAGGTAGACGCCTTCTGGATGACTTGCCACCCATTATCGGCTCAACATCAATAACGTCAACTTTGCCAGCCCATTCTTCATAGATATTTCGGAGCGCGGTTTCACATGCACCTATTTTTGCTATATTCAATCCCACCCTAAGGCGCGATCCGGATATAGCACGTTTAGATAAAAGACTGGATAAAGCCTCGGAAAAAAAGCTATAAGGAACTCCTCTGTTTTTCTCGTACGCATCGCCAACGGCCTCTAAAGAAAAATTTATCTCATCTAATCCCGACGAGATAATGTCACTACACCTGTCCGACTTAAGCAACATCCCATTTGTATACACAGCCATGTAGATTCCTTTTCTCTTCGCATAAGATATCATATCAAATATATTTGGATGCAAAAAGGGTTCTCCATTTCTGCTTAAGATCATACTGGTCAGTTGAGGATTGGAATCGAGAATGGATACATAAAAATCATATTCCATCATGCCTCTTTTTTCGTTCAAGGATTGAGGAACACAATGTGCGCATCTAAGATTACAGATATTAGTTGGCTCTAGGATGATCCCCTGTGGCAAGAACGATCTTGATGACTTAACACACTTGAAAAGTTGGTTTATGGTCTCTCCGGCAAATGCGCGGTATGTTGGAAAGTATCTTGGTAGCCTCTCCGCTATGCGTTTATCTGCACGAAATATAACTCCGATTATGGTATAG
Organism: Candidatus Saganbacteria bacterium; assembly: GCA_009772965.1. Lineage (GTDB taxonomy): Bacteria > Margulisbacteria > WOR-1 > XYC2-FULL-46-14 > WPAF01 > WPAF01. The sequence continues at coordinate 89,539 of WPAF01000001.1, read as the reverse complement.
ACAATTCTAAGGGGAAAACGACTTAATGATACAAAAAATGTTTTCATATAAAATCTATATTATCATATTTTCAAACATAATTCCATGTCGGTATCCGCCCACTACCATGCACGCTTAACCGTAAGAATTGACAAGAATTGACAAGATATATTGCATCTTGACAAAATTAGCCTAGGTGCTATAATTTTTCAACTATGATAGTTGACGAAAATGAGGTCTATACCCCTCAAGAGGTAACGACCATTTTAAAGATCTCTGATTCCACCTTTCGGCGTTTGATCAGAAGCGGTTTCCTAAATGCCGCTAAGATCGGCGGACAATACAGGGTTTTAGGCAAGAACATTCTAATTTTATTGAATCCAAATCTTCCGGGAAAAGTCAAAAAAGTTTATAAGAAAGTTATACGGGAGTTGGAAGAAAAAAAATGAAAATATTGGTTACAGGCGGCGCCGGTTATCTCGGCTCAGTCATGGTGCCTGAATTGTTGAAACAGGGGCACGCAGTAGCAGTCCTTGACAATTTTATGTATGGCCAAACCTCGCTGCTGGAATGTTGCTACGATAAAAAACTTGAGATCATCAGAGGTGATACTCGGGATAAAGAGCTAGTCAGGAAGCATATGAAGGACATGGATGCCATTTTTCCGCTGGCCTGCCTTACCGGTGCCCCGCTCTGCAATAAGGATCCGATCGCGGCTCACACGGTAATCGTCGATGCCATCAAAATGATTCTGTCATTGCGTTGCAAAGATCAGGTCATTATATATCCGACCACTAACAGTGGATATGGGATCGGGCAAAAAGGTAAGCATTGCACTGAAGCCACTCCCTTGAATCCGATCTCAATTTACGGAAAGATCAAAGTAGAAGCTGAGAATTTGCTGTTGGCGGCCGGCAACGCGATCACATTAAGGCTTGCCACCGCATTTGGTGTCAGCCCGAGGATGCGCCTTGACCTCTTGGTGAATGATTTTACCTACCGCGCCTTCTATGACCGATTCATTGTGCTGTTCGAAGCGCATTTTAACCGTAATTATATCCACGTGCGCGATATTGCTCGAGCTTTCATCCATTCGCTGGATAATTTTGAGAAAATGAAAAATGAGCCGTATAATGTTGGGCTTAGCGACGCAAATCTTAGTAAGCTGGAATTATGCCAGGAGATAAAAAAATTGATCCCAGATTTTTATTTTGTGGAAGCCGAAGTAGGTGAAGATCCGGATAAGAGGGATTATATCGTAAGCAATGAAAAGATAGAAAGAACGGGATTTAAGCCGCAGGTTTCCCTGCAGGAAGGGATCGCGGAACTGATTAAGGCGTTCCGGATCATAAAACGGAACCAGTACGCCAATATTTAACCTATGAGCGAAAGAAAAATAAGAAAAGTGATCATTACGGGGATGTCCGGTTCAGGCGGAAGCTATCTGGCTGAATACGTAGTTAATCATCACCCCGAAATTGAGGTGCACGGGATATCGAGATGGCACAGCACCGCAGCCAACGAAAATCTGCGTAATATCAGGGACAATGTGACGGTGCATGAATGCGACCTGAACGATCTGAGTTCTGTTCTTTCCACCTTGAAACAGGTAAAACCTGACGGGATATTCCATCTTGCCTCCCATGCCAATGTGCGCGCCTCTTTTATCACTCCGCTTTCGGTCTTGAACAACAATATTATGGGGACAGCAAATCTGCTGGAAGGGATCAGGATCGCAGAGCTCGACCCTGTTGTCCAGCTTTGCAGCACTTCGGAGGTTTACGGCCAGGTTGACCCGAAGAATGTTCCGATCAAAGAAGATTGCCCGATCAATCCCTCCAGCCCTTACGCCGTCTCAAAAGTAGCGCAGGATCTGCTGGGTTATACCTATTACCTCAGTTATAAGATGAAGATCATACGAACCAGGATGTTTGCATACCTGAATCCAAGGAGGCAAGATCTTTTTGCGACCTCTTTTACGATGCAAGTCGCCAGGATCGAAGCTGGGCAGCAAAAAATACTGCTTCACGGAAACCTGGATTCGATACGGACCATTATTGATGTTCGCGATGCTATGGAATCATACTGGGTAGCGTTGCTCAAATGCCGTTATGGAGAAGTTTACAATATCGGCGGTCCGACTACGATAAAAGTAGGTGAATTCATGGAGTTATTAAAAAAACTTGCGCGGGTGCCGATCAAAAGTGAAGTCGATCCGAAACTTTTGCGCCCTGCGGATGTGACGCTGCAGGTTCCGGACGTGAGTAAATTCAAAAAAGAGACTGGCTGGCAGCCGAAATATTCTTTTGAAGAAAGCGTTCAATATCTCTTAGACCATTGCCGTGAAGCTGTCGCCAGGGAAACAGTTTAAATGGATACATTCGAAAAATTATTTTATCAGGCTCTCAGGATAAGAATGATTGAAGAAAAGATCGTGGAAATCTACCCTTCTGATAAGATCCAGAGCCCTGTTCATCTCTCCATTGGCCAGGAGCATCATGTTGTTGCCATCTGTGCAGCGCTGAAAAAGGATGACATGGTCTTTGCAACCTACCGAAGCCATGCGCCTTATCTTGCCAAGGGAGGAGACTTGAAAGCAATGTTTGCCGAATTGTATGGTAAACATTCCGGCATGGCAAAGGGCAAAGCCGGATCAATGCATCTTTGTTCTCCTGCTAACGGTTCGATGGGATCATCCGCGATAGTTGGTTCGATTTTTTCTCACGCAATGGGCGTTGCCTACGCGGCAAAATTAAAGAAAGAATCTAAGATTGCAGTTGCCTTGGCGGGCGATGGCGCGACTGAAGAGGGGGCTTTTCACGAATGCCTGAATTTTTCTTCTTTGAAGAATCTGCCAATACTTTATGTAATTGAGAATAATGGCTTGGCGATCCATGCGCCGCTCTGCATCAGGCAGTCATACACACTTGGAGCATTAGCTGGATCGTATGGCATTGATTATTTTTTAGCAGAAGATGGCTTTGATATGGAAAATATTTTTGAAAAAACAATAAAGATAAGGGAAGGAATTGTAAACACTAAACGACCCTTCCTTCTTGAGATTATGACTTATAGGTATAAAGGACATGTTGGTGTTGCTGAGGATTATGATAAAGGTTACAGAGGGAGAAAAGAACTGGAAGAATGGATGCGCCGGGATCCACTGGTCGGGAACAGGGCGCTGATTGAAAAATACAGGGGAAGGATCGAAAATGAAATAGCAGAAGCGGTAAATTTTGCGGAAAAAAGTGGTTTTCCGCCGCGGGAAGAGCTTCTGAAGGACGTTTATTAATGGCAACAATGACTTACAGGCAAGCGCTGGCAAAAGCAATGCGTGAGGCACTAAGAGATAATCCTAAAACCGTGCTTTACGGACTTGGCGTAACTGACCATACGGGGATATTCGGTACGACGCTTGGGCTGGAAAAAGAATTTGGCAAAGAGCGAGTCTTCGATACGCCGATCTCCGAGGATGCCATGACTGGTTTAGGCATTGGGCTGGCTCTGAGCGGTTATTATCCCATCCACACGCATATCAGGAATGATTTCATGCTGTTAGCGATGAACCAGCTGGTTAATTCTGCCGCCAAGTACAAATATATGTACGGTGGCTGTTTTACCGTGCCGATGCTGGTTCGCGGAGTGATCGGGCGAAGTTGGGGGCAAGGGGCGCAGCATTCACAAAGCCTGCAATCTCTTTTTTCTCATGTTCCCGGATTGACAGTCATTATGCCGTCGGCGGCGCAGAGCATTATGGATTGTTACCGATATGCTGTAAATGAATATAAATCTCCGGTGATATCCTTCGAACATCGATTGCAATACGATTATAGTTTTGAAGTAAAAGAGCGGAGAGATGACCAAAATCCTTTTACCTCATATCTTATCAGAAAAGGAAGCGACGTAACGATCGTTGCTGTTTCCGTTATGGTGCAAGAAGCACAGCGGGCGGCAAAATACGTAAAAGAAAAAGCCGGGATAGAAGTCGAGATCATAGATATTAATTGCCTGACGCATCCCGATGTCGACATGATATTGGAAAGTGTTAAAAAAACTGGAAAAGTGATTGTGGCTGATACAAGCTGGGCTTCTTTTGGGGTTTGCGCGGAAGTGGCGAGAATAATTGCTGTTAATGCACCTGACAGTTTAAAAGTCCCATTAAAGGAAATTTCGATGGCCAAATCTCCCTGTCCGACGACAAAGGCGTTAGAAAAACATTTTTATGCTGATATGGGAGATATTGTAGATAATATTTATCAGCTTTGTTCTGGCAAGGAAAAACATAATCAATCATTGCCGGATGAAGAATATAAGAAGACGCTATATAAAGAGTTCAAGGGGCCGTTTTGACATGGTGATAAGTAAAGATATTTTAGAGAGTTTTAATAAAAAAGATATTTTAGTCACTGGTGGAACCGGATTGATCGGTAGGCAAGTCGCGGATATTTTGGCAGACACCGGGGCCCACCTGAAGATTGTTTCCTTGGATAGCCTCAGGCTGAATAAAAAAGCTGAATATATAATCGGAGATCTGACTTCCTTCGACCTTTGTAAAAAGCTGACCGAAGACATGGACTTTGTTTTCCATATTGCCGGGATCGGGGCGTCGGTTAAAGCTGCTAAGGAAAAAGCCGCCAGCCATTTTGTGCCGATGCTGATGATGAACAGCAATGTCCTGGAGGCCTGTCGGCTCAATAAAGTCAAAAAAATAGTATACACGAGTTCGGTTGGCGCTTATGCTCCTGCGGAAATATTTAAGGAATCTGAATATCGGATCGACAGCAATCCAATGGATTTTGCGGGCTGGGCAAAAAGAATGGCGGAGGCGCAGATCTTTGCATATGGAGAGGAGCACGGTCTGGATAATTTTGCGATCGTCAGGCCATCCAACGTCTATGGGCCGGGAGACAATTTTGATCCCGCGAATTCCTTGGTTATCCCTTCTTTGCTTTATCGCATACTGCACAAGGAACAGCCGCTGGTTGTCTGGGGTAATGGGAGTGCAATTAGAGATTTTGTTTATAGCCGTGATGTGGCTGAAGGTATTATACAAGCATTATACTATGGAACTCCTTCCGGCTTTGTAAACCTCGGAAGCGGTAAACCTATTTCAATTAAAGAGCTAATGGAAACGTTGGCTTCAATTATTGATTTTAAGTATATTTTTGATGCAAGTATGCCAACAGGAGCAAATAAAAGAATAATGGATATATCTTTAGCTGAGAAAAGCATAAATTATCGCCCAAAAACAACTCTTAAGGAAGGGTTAAAAAAAACTTGGGAATGGTTTATTCAAAATCCCAAGGAATATAAGAATAAAAAGAGTTATTTTGTTGCAAAAATATGAATAAAAATAGCAGTAAAACAACAGTAGGATTGGTTCAGATTGGCGACAAATTCGGAGATCAGTATTATCTGCCGTATTCGATAGGTCTTTTGCAATCCTACGCCCAAAAGAAACTGAAAAACCCTGAAAACTATTGTTTTCTCCTGCCAATTTATAAAAAGGATGATATAGATAGGGAAGTAAAAGATCTTTTATCTGCAGATATAATATTTTTTAGCGTTTATAATTGGAATTATCAAAATAGTCTTGAGATTGCAAAGAGAGTCAAGTTAAATGCGCCGAAGTGCAGAATTGTTTTTGGGGGACCCGAGGTGCCTGAAAATAAGGAAGAAATGGAAACATTTCTAAAGAAGCATAGATATATTGATATTGGTTGTTACGGTGAAGGCGAAATAATATTTTTAAAAATTCTGGAGAGTGCGAGGCAGCGTTCATGGGACAATGTGCCTTCCATAGGTTTTCTTGGCAAAGAAGGTCTTTTTTGTTTTAATGGTGCCTCGGAGAGAATAGAGGACTTGAATGAGATCCCGTCTCCCTACTTGGAAGGGACTTTTGATCCTTTATTGGCTGCTAATCCCAATGTAAAATGGTCGGCTTTGATTGAAACAAATCGTGGATGCCCTTTTTCTTGTTCCTACTGTTACTGGGGAGATAAAACAAGGAATAAAGTTCTCCAATTTCCGCAAGACCGGGTTTTTTGTGAAATTGATTGGATAAGCAAAAATAAAATTCAATTTGTTTTCTGCTGTGATGCTAATTTTGGAATTTTAAAAAGGGATATGGCAATAGCGAAAAAAGTTGCGGAAAACAAGGAAAAGTATGGTTATCCCGAGGCTTTTTCGGTGCAAAACACCAAGAATTCTACTGCAAGCATTTTTGAAATACAAAAAATATTGAATGATTCCGGACTACAGAAAGGAGTGAACCTAGCGCTTCAATCTGTGAACCAAGAAACATTAGAGAGCATCAATCGTAGCAACATAAACAATAAGACGTACGCAGACCTGCAAAAAATGTTTGCAAAAAATAATATATCTACTTTCAGCGACATGATTTTGGCGTTGCCTAACGAGAGCTATGAAAGTTTTACGGAAGGCGTGGCAAGTGTGATTGGCAGCGGACAGCATAATCGAATTCAGTTTATTAATTTATCGATTTTAAATAACACGGAGATGTCCCATCCCGACTACCAATCTAAATACGGCATGCAAATTGTGGAATCTATTAATACGCCGCACCATACAAGCATTAGTGTTCATTCGGAAATATCTGAAAAACAATATCTTGTTGTGGGGACGAAAACGATGCCTGCAAAAGAATGGGTAAAAGCCAGAGTGTTTTGCTGGGTGACATCTTTGTTGCATTTTAATAAATTGATGCAGCTTGTTTTTGTTATAATGAATCAAGTTGCAGAAGTGAGCTATCGCGAGTTGATTGAAATATTTATGAAAAACACCAGTGAGCGAAAAAGGATAGCAGAAATAAACGAAACATTTATCAAAAAAGCGAAAGAAATCCAGCAGGGCAGCAATGAATATATTGCTTCCGAAGAGTGGCTTAATATTTGGTGGCCGGTTGATGAATACGTTTTTATAAAACTTTGTTATGAGAATGGTTTGCAACAGTTCTATGACGAAGCTAGTGATGCCATCGAAGAATACATAAAAAACAAGCGAATAGAATTGCCGGATGGATTATTGGGCGATTCTATTCGGCTGAATAATGCGCTTATTAAATTGCCTTTTACGAATGAGAAAGAAGAAATAACCCTTGATTACAACATTTATGATATTTACCGTAAAACTCTAAATGGAGAAAAAATTCATTTGGAAAAGAGAAAATGCCAATACCAGATCGATAGGGACAAAAACAAGCGGAAAACATGGGAAGAATGGTGCCGGGAAGTTGTCTGGTATGGGACAAAAAAGGGAGCTTATTTGAATGAATGTTTGGAATCAAACAGTGAGCCTAAAATTGAAAACGAAACAGAGCAAAATGGATAATTCCTAAGGAAGAGTAGATAATGTCAAATTTAAGTATGGATATTTATAGAAAGCTATATCTTATAAGAAAATCGGAAGAAGAAATTCGTAGATTATATCCTGAAAATGAGATGAAAACTCCTATGCATATGTCTATGGGAGAAGAAGCTATTGTAGTTGGGGTTTGTCATGCCTTAAGTCATGATGATCAGGTTTTTGGTACTTATCGATCTCATGCCTTATATTTGGCAAAAACTGAAAACACTGATAATTTCTTTGCTGAAATGTGTGGGAAAGTGTCTTCGATGCAAAAAGGAAAAAGCGGATCAATGCATTTATGTGATCCTAATAGAGGTTTTATGGGAGCATCTGCAATTGTGGCTAGTCATATTTCAGTTGCTGTTGGAGCTGCTTTTGCAAATTTAAGACTGAAAAACAAAAAAATGGTTGCCGTGTTTTTTGGCGATGGCGCTATTGAAGAAGGTACTTTTTGGGAAAGCTTAAACCTTGCTTGCCTTATGAAAATACCAGTTTTGTTTGTTTGTGAAGATAATGGGCTTGCTGTTCACACTTCAGAATCTGAAAGGCATGGATATGATTCAATAACAGACATTGTTGGTAAGTTTAAGTGCAATGTTTTAAAAGAGGAATCAACTGATGCTGAAACAATTTATAAGTTAGTTTTAAAAGCAATTAAATTGAATGAAGAAAATCAAATGCCTTGTTTTCTTCATTTGAAATATTATAGGTATCTTGAGCATGTGGGGATTAATGAGGATTTTAATATTGGTTACCGTTCAAAAAATGAATATATAGATTGGGCTAAAAGAGATCCTATAAAATTACAAAAAAGTAAATTGCTAGCATTAGGATATGGAAAAGAATTGGAAATAATTGAGCTTCAAATTGATAAAAAAATCGAGAAGAGCATATTTTTAGCCAAGAAAGCCCCTTTTGCAGACGAATCTGAATTGTATAAAGATATATTTAGTGACAATGAGGCTGTTATATGAGGAATATTACTTATTGTGAAGCACTGAATGAAGCAATGTTGCAGGAAATGGAGCGAGATTCGAATATTTTTGTTTATGGGATAGGTGTTCCTGACCATGTGGGTGTGTTTGGAAGTACGGTTGGGCTATTAAAGAAGTTTGGGAAAGAAAGATGCTTTGACACGCCTATTTCTGAAGATGCTATGACTGGCTTTGGATTGGGTGCTGCAATTAATAAAATGAGGCCAATACATGTTCATATTCGCGTTGACTTTTTGCTTTTGGCAATAAATCAACTTGCAAACATGATTTCTTGCTATAGATACGGGACTGGAGGAACATTAAAAGTGCCCTTGGTTATTAGAGCTGTGGTTGGCAGGGGGTGGGGACAATCATTTCAACACAGCAAAAGCATGTTTTCAACCTTTGCCCATATCCCAGGTTTGAAGGTGGTTCTTCCCACTACTCCTAAAGATGCAAAAGGACTGCTTATTGCAGCAATTCGTGATGATAATCCAGTTATTCTTATTGAGCATAGATGGTTATATTGGCAAGTTGGAGATGTTCCTGAGGAACCTTACAGCATACCAATTGGCGAAGCGAATATTTTGAAGAAAGGAAAAGATATAACCATTGTTGCCACTTCATGGATGAATGTTGAAGCTGTTAAGGCTGCTGATGTTTTGGAAAAAATTGGTATAAGCGTAGAAGTTGTTGATCCTAGGACTATCGCTCCTTTAAATGATGAGATTATTATTAAATCCGTCAAAAAAACAGGTCATTGTATAATAGCAGATAATGATTGGGTGGATTTCGGTGTGAGCGCGGAAATTGCAACCAAAATTTACGAAAAGTGTTTTGGCGTTCTAAAATCTCCTATTGAGCGGATTGGATTTGCGCATACACCTTGTCCGACAGCAAGACATTTAGAAAATTGTTTCTATCCTAATGCTGTAACTATAATAAGGTCGGTTGAAAAAAAACTTGGTCTTGAACCAATGGATTTGACTGGAGAGTCTTTCTATAGCCATGAAAATAGATTTAAAGGACCATTTTAAAAAGTTTAATAAACCACTTTTTTGCGGTAAAGTGTTTGTTGGAATGAAAAACTAAGGAGATTATATGGAGCTTGCGCTGAAGGGGAAAAATGCATTAGTGACTGGCGGAAGTCATGGCATTGGGAGAGCTATTGCCCTGGCACTGGCAGAAGAAGGATGCAATGTCGGAATATGTGCACGCAGACCGGAATTAGTAAATGCGGTTAAGAAAGAAATTGAAGCCAAAGGGGTAAAAGCTTTGGGTCTTATTGGTGATGCCATGGTGCTTGCGGATATAGAAAATATTATGGAACATTTTATACGGCAATTGGGGACTATTCACATTTTAATTAACAATGTCGGTGGTGGTGGGCGATGGGGGAAAGAGAGCATTGAAGAAACTGATGATAAAGTTTGGCAAGAGGTGTTTAGCAAAAATGCTTTAGCTGCTGCCCGTTTTACGGTTAAAGCGCTTCCCTATATGCGAAAGCAAAAATGGGGACGAGTTGTAACTATAAGTTCTTTATGCGGACGAGAGACAGGTGGCCGCCCTTGGTATTCTGCGGCCAAATCCTCAGAGATTGCTATCATGAAAACTTTGTCGTCAAAGCCCGAATTGGCAAGAGATGGGATAACTTTTAATACTATCGTGCCCGGAACCATAATGATCCCAGATACGGGGTGGGATGAGGCGCGAAAAAAAGATCCTGAAGGGTTTAAAAGGTTAGCTGACAAACAGTTCCCTTTGGGTCGGCCGGGTACACCAGAAGAAGTTGCCCATGTAGTGGCTTTTATTTGTTCTGAAAAGGCGAGTTTGGTTAACGGCGCTACCATTACGGTGGATGGCGGCGAAGGGAAAGCGTTTTAATGTGCGCTAAACGCATATTAATAACTGGTGCTGCCGGATTGATTGGTTCGCATATTCTTTTGAGATTAACCAATCAAGATGATTATTTGGTTAGAGCTGTAGATTTTGGAAAAGAGCTTCGGATCAGAGGAAAAAATATTTCTTTTGTTTCTGCAGATTTAAGCCGGATGGAGCAGTGCAAAGAAGTGGTCAAAGAGATTGATTTTGCAATAATGTTTGCAGCTAAAATTGATCGCCGGCCCAAAAATCTCTCTTTTGCAATAGCTAATCTTACGATGAATTTTCAGATGATGGAAGCCGCTTATGAAGCGGGAGTTAAAAAAATAGTTTGGTTGAGTAGTGCTACAGGGTATCCTCCTTTAGATCGACCGGCAAAAGAAGAAGAGATGTTTTTGGGTGATCCTTGTAATTCTAATTTTGCAGTAGGATGGATGAATAGATATCTTGAAATAATGTGCAAAATGTATGCTACTAAACTTGAACGAAAAATGTCTACAATTGTCTTTCGGCCTACCGCTGTTTATGGGGAATATGGAGATTTTAATCCAGCGACCTGTCATGTTTTGCCTGCCTTGGTTTGTAAGGTGGCGAAGCGTCAAAATCCTTTAGAAATTTGGGGGTCAGGAGATACTCTAAGAGATTTTATTTATGCTGGCGATGTTGCTGCTGCGTGCTTGTTGGCGATCAATCGTATCGAAGGACATGACGTGTTTAATTTAGGGTCGGGAGAAGCCATTAGTATTAAAGAATTATCAGCTCTTTTAATAGAGATCGATCATTACTTTAATGCCCAGATTGTCTATCGCGGAGGAGATGCCAAACCTGCTCAATCAATACAGGTGAACATGAAAAAAGCAAAAGATATTTTAGGGTTTTCTCCTCGAGTCTCCATTAGAGAAGGGCTATCAAAAGTCCTTGCCTGGTATAAAGAACAGGAGATAGTAAATGTATAAAGTATGCTTAGTTGTGCCCGGTTGGCATTATTGGGCTAATCCCAGCAGGATACAGCCATTGTATGAATTATATTTCGCAACGCTGATTGAAGAAAAATTAGCTGAAGAAGTTGAGGTCTCTATTGTTGATACGAGAGGCTTGCGCCAGGATCAGCGGCTTTTTCATATACCTAAAAAAGATCTTTATATATATTGGATACCAAAAACTGGTGATTATACATGGACCAGAAAATTGGTCGCCGAACTGAAACAATCGTATCCTATGGCAAAGCATGCGGCTGGAGGCACTCATATTGACATTTTCCCTGATGAAAGCATGAAAGATTTTGATGCCGTGATGGTTGGGCCGGGAGAAGGGTCATTGCTTTCCCTAATAAAAGATGCGCAACAAAATACACTTCAGAAGCTATATCGGTCAGATTATAAGGACTTTCCTTTTGGCGATTTTTCTTTCATGCGCCGCCATTTTTTGCCTGAAACAGCGATCGTGAATAGCTTATTGTTTGAAAAATATGGGAAAAATATCCGCAGCACCTGTGTTTTGTTTTCTAGGGGGTGCGCTTTTCGATGTAAATTCTGTGTTTATAACGTCCCCTCAATGGTGCAAATGCGTTCACCAAAATCCATGCTTGAGGAAATCCAATATTTAAAAAGTGAATATCATATTGATGCTATCAATTTAAAAGATGAAATATGTATACCTGTTTCACGGACAATTGCTGTGGAATATATGGAAGCCATAGGGAGGGGCAAGGTTTCATGGAGAGGACAGACAACGGTTTTAGGGATCACCGAAGAGAAAATGGCTTTAGCCAAAAAAACAGGATGTGTGGAATTGGCTATCGGTGTCGAGAGCGCTTCCCAGCAAGTTTTGGATATTATTAATAAAGGCATTACCCTGGATCAAGTTAGGGGATTTATAAACCTGGCTAGAAAATATGACATTCGGATAAAAATGTGTCTTGTCTTTGGTCTGCCGGGAGAACCGGAAAATATTGTAAATCTGACCAAGGCTTTTGTGGAAGAGACAAATCCGGATTATGTGTCTCTTTCAGGCTTAGATCCTATTCCAGGATCGGATATTTATAATAATTATAAAGAGTATGGTATTAAATATATTGATCAGGATTGGGAAAAACATGCGCATCTTATGTTCCGCTTTTCTGATTATGAAGAAGTTGGATTGCCGTTTGAATATGAGTTGAGTAATAAATGGGGAAAAACTTTCTCTCGCGAAAAATTGGCAGAAAATACCCGTATTATGCAAAGATATTTGAGGGAGCAGAATAAAACCTATTAAATTTATGAAAAAGAAAAAGATATTAATCTGTGGGGCTACTGGTTTTATAGGCAATAATATTGCTGAATATTTTGTCGCTAAACCTGATGTCGAACTTTTTGGCACATATTTTAGGGCAAAACCTTTATCTAATCCTAGAATTAAGATGTTGAAAGCCGACCTAACGAATCAAGACGATGTTAACCGTATTGTTGTTGGTATGGATATAATAATTCAAGCTGCAGCAGTGACTTCTGGAGCAAAAGATATTGTAAATAGGCCGTATTACCATGTTACCGACAATGCTATTATTAATTCTCTGATATTTAGAGCTGCTTTTGAGCATAAGGTATCTCATGTTGTCTTTTTTAGTTGCACTGTTATATACCAGTCAAGCGATATCCCTGTAAAAGAAATAGATTTGGATCTTAATGAAGAGATCTATGAGAATTACTTTGGTATTGGATGGACGAAAATATATATTGAGAAAATGTGTGAATTTTATTCCAGATTAGGCGGGACAAAATATACGGTTTTAAGGCACTCAAATATCTATGGACCCCACGATAAATATGATCTTGAAAAATCTCATGTTTTTGGGGCAACTATGACAAAAGTATTGACAAATAAAGACGGGAAAATTGTTGTATGGGGGGCAGGTGACGAGGCTCGAGATCTTTTATACGTTAAAGATTTAGTAGATTGTGTAGGATTGGTTATGGAGAAGCAGGCAGCTGATTTTGAGCTTGTAAACGTTGGTTCGGGAACAATTATTTCAGTGCGGGAATTGGTCCAAAAGATCATTAATTATTCAGGGAAAAACATTAATGTTGTATACGATAAAAATAAACCGAATATTAAAACAAAACTATGCCTGGATATCAATAAAGCAAAAGAGCTATTTGGTTGGTCCCCTAATGTTTCCTTAGACGAAGGGATTAAAATGACCATGGAATGGTATAAAACCAATATAAAGGATGAGGTTTTAGTATGATAATAAGCAGAACGCCTTTTCGAATATCATTTTTTGGTGGAGGAACGGATTATCCTATTTGGTATAACGATAATGAAGGAGCTGTATTATCGGCTTCTATTGATAAATATTGCTATATAACCTGCAGATATTTTCCTCCATTTTTTAACTATAAATATCGCATTGTTTATTCACAGCGCGAAGAAGTAAATCATCTTCACGAGATTGCTCACCCATCGGTAAGGGAATGTTTGTCTTTTATGGGACTTGAAAAAGGGATTGAAATACACCACGATGGGGATTTGCCCGCTAGAACCGGATTGGGATCTAGTTCTTCTTTTACAGTCGGCTTGCTTAATGCCCTTCATGCATTGAAAGGGAATATGGTTACCAAAAAACAATTGGTATTAGAAGCATTGCAAGTTGAACAGGAAAGAATTAAAGAATATGTCGGATCACAAGACCAAACGGTTGCCGCTTTTGGTGGTTTTAACAAAATAAGTTTTGGCAGAAACCATAATATTATAGTCCAACCGGTTACTATTGACCCTGCAAGGTTAGATCATTTCCAATCTCATTTAATGTTGTTTTTTACCGGGTTTTCAAGAATTGCTTCTGATATTGCCAAAGAGCAGGTCGGAATTACCCTTGCAAAAGAAACGGAATTAAGAAAAATGTATTCAATGGTTGATCAGGCCATTGGTATTTTAAACAGCAATTGCGATCTAGATGAATTTGGGAGATTATTAAATGAAACTTGGAAGATAAAACGAGGGTTAACTTCACAAATTTCGAATTCAAAAATTGATGAAATATATGATGTTGCAATTCGAGCTGGGGCGAGCGGGGGAAAATTACTTGGTGCGGGCGGGGGAGGATTTATTTTATTTTTTGTAAAACCGGAATTGCAATTGGCGGTAAAAGAAAAACTGGGCAAATTATTGCATGTTCCGTTTAGATTTGAAAACCTGGGCAGCCAAATTGTCTATTATGCCCCAAGTAGAAATATTTAGGTTTATGGAGAGGAAAAAATGACAAAAAATATAAGTGTCCCTTTTGGAACCATGTCTGTTACAGAAGATGCGAAAAAGCTAGTTGCTGAGCTTCTGGAGTCTGGTCGACTATCGTCTGGAAAGTATGTGAGACGGTTTGAAGAAGAATATGCCCAGCTTATAGGGACAAAAGAAGCAGTTGCTTTAAGTAGTGGGACTGATGCCGATATTTTGGCGCTTGCGGTTCTTTACGATTATGGGGCGAAACGTGGAGATGAAGTTATTATTCCTGCTCTTTCTTTTGTCGCTACCGGCAATGCTGTGTTGCATGCAGGGTTTAAACCGGTATTTGTTGATGTTGAATTGGAAACATTAAATATTAATCCAAACAAAATTGAGGAAGTTATAACAGAAAAGACCAGGGCAATAATGCCCGTCCATCTTATGGGGAAGCCGGCGGAAATGGATAAAATAATGGCTATTGCTATAAAACATAAACTTTTTGTAATTGAAGATGCCGCGGAAGCACATGGGAGCATTTATAAAGGAAGGAATGTGGGTACTATCGGGGACATGGCGGCCTACAGCTTATATGTAGCGCATATGATCTCAACAATTGAAGGAGGGGTCGTTACAACAGATAATCAGGAATATGCTGAAATATTGCGATCCTTGCGATCCCACGGCCGTTCATGCAATTGTAAAAGTTGTGTAATAAATAAGGGAGAAGCGACCTGTGCAAAAAGATTTAAAAATGGAAATGATAT
Organism: Candidatus Saganbacteria bacterium; assembly: GCA_009772965.1. GTDB lineage: Bacteria > Margulisbacteria > WOR-1 > XYC2-FULL-46-14 > WPAF01 > WPAF01. The sequence continues at coordinate 74,370 of WPAF01000001.1, read as the reverse complement.
AAGATTTATTTTCCAAAGGATTGGCTATTCCTCAAAAATGAACGAATTGGAAGCCGCGATAGGATTGGGTAATATCAAAGTTTGGCCAACATATTTGGCTCGACGAAGAGAAAATTTTCTTTATCTTTCCGAACAATTTAAAAAATTTTCTTCTCATTTGTTGACAATTCACGAAGAAAAACATGAAACAATCGGGCCTCATGCGTTTCCGATAATTGTAAGAAAAGGATCTGAATTTAGCAGGGATCAATTGTCTAAGTATCTAAGTAATAATGGGATTGATTCACGGAATATGTTTTTATCAATGCCAACCCAATGTCCGGGATTTAGTTTCTTGGGGTATATGTTGGGGCGATTCCCAAACGCGGAATATATTGGACAACAGGGATTGCATATAGGCATCCATCAGGATATTGGATTGAAAGAATGTGATTATATTATAATGATATTTGAAAGATTTATTTCTAATTATGTCAAAAATAATAGTAAATAATGAAAGGGATATAATGATTACCATAGTGATAGCGACAAAAAACAGGGCGGATTTTTTAGAAAGGTTGTTTTTTTATTATGCTTCCGTGAATTTTAGGGGCAAAATACTGATTGGTGATTCAAGCGATGAAAAAGACTTAAATCAATTAAAGATTATTTTAAGCCAATATAAGAATATCCTAGATATTGATTTTTGTGAAATGCCCAATATGAATGTTGTTGGATGCCATCTAAAGTTGCTCGATAAAATCACAACGCCTTTTGTCGCTTGTGTGACCGATGGAGGATTTTTAGTCCCAAGCGCGATTGATCGATGTGTTGATTTTCTGGTTAATAATCATCAATATTCGATTGCTCATGGTAAGGGCGTTCTTTTTGAATTGGACCGAGAAGGCCCTTGGGGAAACATTATAACACTTGGTGAATACATGCCCTTGCCTGCCATTGAGCACGATTCAGCCTCAAAGCGCTTGCACCATCATCTAGCCAATTATTCAGTAACAATGTATTGTGTTTATCGTGTTGAAGTATGGAAACATATTTGGCAAGGGATGGATTCAATTGAGGATCCTGGTTTTGCCGGAGAAATGGTGCCTTGCAGCCGTACGGTGATTTGCGGTAAAGCAAAAGCCATTGACTGTCTCTACCTTGTCCGTCACGTACATAATCGGCGCTATAGGTTGGCTCCTACTTATTCGTGGCTTGCAAGCCAGGGCTGGTCAAAAGCGTATAACCTTTTTATAAAATATTTAGTTGATGATTTACTCAGGCGGGAACAGCTGACGGAACAAGAGGCGAAAGATTTTGTTCAAAAATCATTTCTTTTCTATTTAAGGAGAGCGATTAATGATACAATAAAAAATATAGCTGGTATTTATCCTTATCCAATACAAAATACTATTTCTAAAAACCGCCTCAACTTTAAGCAAATAATTAGGTCATTGCCTGGGACTAGACAATTTTGGCGTTTTATTAAGGATTTGCGGCTCGGAGCAGTTGACGATCTCTCGCTTTCAGCTTTGTTAAACCCAAGGTCCAAATATTATGCTGATTTTATGCCGGTTTACCGTACAATAACTTTGGGGGAGAAAAACAATGTTCAATAAAATTAAAAACTACATATTATCAACCGGATTGCTAAAAAAGGAGATGAAGCCGTTCTTCCGTTTGATATATAAGCACCGCTTATCAGTTTTGATTGTACTTATCTCCTCGGTTTTAGTATCTGTCTTTGAGGGGGTTACCATTGCTCTCCTTGTGCCGATCCTTGAAGGATTAAAAGGGCAGACAACGAGCGTAGTGCCTTTTCCGATTAGTATTTTATCATCTTTGTTCAATGGGGTTGACATCGGCCAACGTATTCGTGTCGTTGCGCTGTTAATGCTTGTGGTTGTGGCGTTAAAAGGGCTATTTAAATATATCAATAACTTGGCCGGCATGCTGATGCAGGTTGATATAAATAAAGAATATCGCATTTTGTCATTTAAACAACTCCTGCGTCTTGGTATGGGAGATCTAAATCGGCGGAAAGCAGGAGAAATTCAGTCTTTTGTGTTCTCTTTTCCAACTAATCTGGGTGGTTTGGTTTGTCAGATAGCTGTTTTTTTCCCCCAGCTATTTACAATCATGCTTTATCTAAGCATGCTGATTATTTTATCCTGGCAGCTAACCCTGCTCGGCATAGTTTTACTTTTGGCTACATCGCTCTTTTCAAGCCGGATCGTTACGCTTACCAAAAAAGCTACGGAAGTTGCTGTTAATAGTGGTATTCAACTAAATAATTTTCTGATCGAGAGCTTTTCCGGTATCAAAGTTACCCATCTGTTCAATCGGGAACGCGATGCCTTAAGAAAGTTTGAGCAGATAGCCGAAAGTTGTCGATATAACGATTCCATCGTGTGTAGGCTGCGGTATCTTATGCCTCCGTTGCTGGAAATCGTGGCGATGGTAGGTTTGACGATGATTATGATTGCCGGATCATTCCTCATGGGTAGAAACGGCTTGGTTTCTTTGGAGGCTTTGCTGATTTTTATTTATGTACTGCTGCGCATGGTGCCGAATATGCTGCAGCTTAATCAAATGCGCATTGAGTTTGCCGCTAATATGCCTTATATCCGTAAGGTTATTTCATTTATTGATCCGTCAGATAAATTGTATATTAAGAGTGGTACGATTGATTTTCAGGGTCTTAAACAAGGGATTGAATTCAGAGACCTTACTTTTAGTTATATGGTGGATGAATCGGTTATTTTACGAAATATGTCTATTTTTATCCCTAAAGGGAAAAAAATCGGTATTGTAGGCCCGTCGGGTGCCGGCAAATCCACAATTACAGAGTTATTGTTGAGATTTTATGATCCGGAAAAAGGGCAACTTCTTATTGATGACATTGATTTAAAGGATCTTGATCTTCTTTCCTGGCGCAAATATATAGGAGTTGTTTCACAAGAAACTTTTCTTTTTAATGATACTGTGCGTAATAATATTGCCTATGCGAAACCGGGTGCAACGCAAGAAGAGATCGGCCAGGCTGCCAGGCGGGCGCATGCGCATGATTTTATATCTGAAATGCCCCGAGGCTATGACACGATCCTTGGCGAGCGTGGGATTCTGCTTTCCGGCGGCCAAAGACAGAGGATTGCTATTGCACGGGCGATTCTTTGCGAGCCGGAAATTCTTGTTTTTGATGAAGCAACATCTTCGCTGGATACGGAATCTGAACGCATTGTACAACAGGCTTTGGATGAGATCGGCCGGGGCAGGACTGTTATCACTATTGCGCATCGGCTTTCCACTGTATCAGACGCGGACAAAATATTTGTGATCGAGGGGGGCTCAATTGTCGAACAGGGCGATCATTTATCACTTTTAGGGGCGAACGGCCTTTACAAAAAACTGGTTGAAATGCAGTCATTAAAAACAGGAGCCAGTTTATGAAGATCGGGACGAGATCTGGTTCGGTTGTTTCGGCTACGACGAACAAAAAGGAAGGAAAAAGACAATGAAAAGACTTAGGGTTATTATTCAAAAAGATTCAGTGTCAAAATATCAGCACAAAGACGACGCTAATTTGGAAAACATATATGTTTCGCCGCATTGCATTATTCAGGGAGACTCAGCTGTTTTTCAAATAAAAAAAGAGGGCCGTATTTGCGCATTATTATTAGGAAGAGTGCTGGGAATAAGGGGAAGCGGATGGAGCATGCATCCTTTAAATGAGAGAACAAATGATTTTAAAGAATTTGTCTGCTCGCATTCGGTCGACCAAATTATTCCAAAAATCGAGGGAAGATTTATACTTATTAAATTTGACGATAATGGAAAACTAGAAATCGGTTGCGATCGTTATTCTCAAATTGATTTTTACTATCAGAGACTTGAGAATGGAATTATTTTTGCTACCGATCTCGACCTGCTTCCATTTAAGAATGACAAAATAAAATATGACCAATCTGCTATTGCGCATTCTCTCTATATTTATGGTTTTCGTCCACCAAAGAAACAAACAATCTATCAAGAAGTAAAAAGGCTTGGGGTTGGTGAAGTTGCTGTTTGTCATGAGGGGCAAGTTAATTTTGGCCAGCTTCCGCCGCGGATTTTTCCAACTAAAAAATATGATATAGAAGATCTAAAAGACTATAGTGGTATTTTATTGGACGCAATTAACCTGCGATCTTCCTCTGCTGGTAATATTGTCTACCTTTCTTCTGGTTGGGATTCCACCTCGATCCTGGCTTCTTTAGTAAAGCTGCATGGAGCCAAAAAGGTCAGGGCAATAATCGGTAGGATGAATTTTTCCGAAAAAGGGGTTTTTAATCCATATGAAATTGAACGAGCCCAGGCAGTATCAGATTATTACGGAGTAAAGCTTGAGATCGTGGATTTAGACTATTACCGTAGAGGGCCGGAAATTACAGAAAAGTTGAAGCCCTTTATGAGAGGGCAGATGTTGATGAGCATGGCTCTTTATCTGCATTCGGAGCTTGCTTCTTATGTTGCACAAACTTTTAACGGAGAAGCCGTCTTTTGCGGAGAAGCAAGCGATGGAGCCCACAATTTTGGATTTGCTCAAATGATGACAGTGTTGGATCATCCAGTGCTTGAATTTAGAGAATATTCGGATAAGATGGCAACTTATTTGTTTGGCCCTACTTTCTTAAGATCCATTTGGGAAGGAACATTTAGAGATGATTCAGTTTTTAATTTTTTGAAACAAAGATATGGGAATGTAATATTTGATGATCCGGCGCATGATCGAGTTGGCCAAACACAACAATTATTGGCAAGCTTATTTATTAGAGACAAGCGCTTCCCGTTTATGTCCTTAAAAAATTCAAAACTCTTTACTGAAAAGGGGAGATTTATGTATGCTGATGAGATGAGTCGCAATTATCTTCTTGAAGCAGCCCAAAATATAACATTGGAAACTTTGTATTCCTGGTATATATTTTTATATAACTCCTTTCATTGGAATGGCGGAACTGTTGCTACATTAGATGCCACAGCCGATGAATTTGGATTTAATATGAATCTCCCCTATAGGGATTCCAGGATCCAGGATTTTTTGGCTGCTATGCCAGAGTCGTTTGGCCGTGGGCTAGAAATGAAACCAACCAAATACCCTCAAAAATGGATGCTGGAGCATTGTGTTGATTATCCGTTTCATCTTCAAGTAGGCCCCCATTCTTATCTCTATGATAGGGATCCTGATTTTAATCCATCGGCAGAATTGCATTTTAGGTCTTCTTTTACTCCAGAGTATAAGAAAAATATGGGGCAACGAAAATATAGAGAGTTTTGTTGCCCAGACAATTTTGATCTGGGATACTTTGACCAGATTGTGGATCATTATTTAGATGGGAAAGAAGTTCTTGCGGAAAGAAATGATTTATCGAATCTGATTTATTTTTCCGGGATGGGCAGCTTTTGAGATATATAAAAAATTAATATTATGATATGGGCAAAGTAAGGATCCGGAGGAATTAAAATGAAGAAAAAAATGTTAATTTGGTGGACTTCAAGGACTTTTATTGAATTATTTGAGCCGCTCATTCTAGGTTTATCAAAGAATTTTTATATAGTTGTTTTGCTTTTGGATTACTCTACTCCTAGCGGAATGCATGAAAAATTGGAGTTCTGGAAGAAAGAAGGCCTGATCGAACGTTTTTCGCTAAGCCCGCCTTATCGAGATAAAACACGGCTTTATTTGCATATGAGAGAGGAAATTAAAATACTTAAAGCATATGATTTTGATGTTTGGCTGACAAATTCAGTGGTGCATGTTTTTGAGAGATGTATTTTGGAATGTGCTCTTTCTAAGCATTGTATTACTATTGTTTTTTGGCCTTCAATTACATATTTATTTGCATTTAACCAGAAGCTTGCTAAAAAAATATTGGCTGGAACAGATATTGTCCAGGGCTTCGATTCAAAGATAAAGACGACCCTTTTTAACAACAAAAAAAGTAAGAAGCATATTATTTTGAGCAGTTTGCGAAGAATGCTTTCGAAAATTATAACATGTGCGACGCGAGGTCATATTATTTTAATGAATAAATTATCTCCGATGTGGCGTATATTTTATGATAGGGTTATTTTGTCATGGCTAATTTTTGGTAAAGTATTTCTCCGAGGGCCTTATGATGATATTACTCAATTGGATTCGGGGAGGGCAGATGCGATTATTTTTTGTGATGAACTTGAAACGGAAGTTCATAAGTTATTCCTTAAGAGGGAAGATATCTATACAGTAGAATATCCTACGCTTGGAAGTTGCCACTGTGTTGCGGCGAACAAAACAAAGGACAAAGCTGTTTTATCTCCATTAAGTGGTTTTTTTGGATTGGACAAGATTCCTGAAATATTATTACCTTTATTCTATCGCGATTTCAAACTAGTTCTTTCAAAAACAGGAGCAAATATTCTGCACTTGAGGGCTCATCCCGACTCGAAAGGTAACTGGCCTAATCAATTAAAAGAGTATTTAGTAGAGCGTGGGATTAATGCTGTTGTTGTGGATAATAATCGGCCCATTAGGGAAGTTTGTTGTAATTATCTTGCAGTCGCTGGAATCTCCTCTAACTCTCTCAGAGATGCTAGGGCTAGTTGTAATCATGTTTTAGTGATTGGGTTTAAAAGTGTACCAAACGCTTACAAAGATCCTCAATTTGTTTTCGCAAAATCCGAGGGAATTGATTGGATTGAAGAAGACGGCTCCTACGATCCAAGCATTTTTATTCAACGTAAATATCTACAGGGAAAGAAAAGAAATCTATTGGAAACAATTGATATGATTTTGGAAAAGGCGCAAAAATGAAAGTACTTTTAGTGGTTTATGATAATGATTCTTATATCCACTGGTTTCCCCACGGCTTAGGATATATAGCTGCAGTTTTAAGAAGATCCGGTAACGAAGTAACTATCTATAATAAAGATAAATACCATTATCCCGAATCACATCTTACAGATTATTTGAATGAAAATGAATTTGATGTGATTGGGCTTGGCATTATTGCCGGATATTATCAATACCGCGAATTTTTAAGTATATCATGGGCCATTAATGCTTCAAAAAATAAGCCGTTCTATATTTTAGGGGGACATGGTCCCTCCCCAGAACCTGACTACTTTCTAAAAAAAGCAAGAGCTGATGTAGTGGTAATTGGTGAGGGGGAAGAAACAATTGTCGAGTTGCTTGACGCTTTAAAGGGCCGAAGAAGCCTATCTGATGTTAAGGGAATTGCTTATCTTCAAAATGGCAAACTGATTGCGACAGAACGGCGGGAGCTTATAAAAAATATTGATTCGATCCCACATCCTGCCTGGGACCTATTTCCTATGGATTATTATTCATTAATAAGGCGTCCCCATATTAATAATAATGAAAGATGTTTTCCAGTTATCAGTGGGAGAGGCTGCCCATTCAACTGCAACTTTTGTTATCGAATGGACAAGGGCATACGTCTCAGATCGCCAGAAAGCATAATTGAGGAAGTTGCCATATTGAAAAAGGATTACAATATTTCTTATATTGCTTTTATGGATGAACTGTTGATGTCTTCGCAACGCAGAACAATTGAATTATGTGAAGCAATTATCAAAGCAAATCTTAATATTAAATGGAGTTGTAATGGCAGATTAAATTATGCCTCACCCGAAGTTTTAAAATTTATGAAACAAGCCGGATGTGTGTTTATTGGATATGGCATTGAGTGTCTGGATGACAATATTTTAAAAATTATGAATAAAAATCTTACTGTACATCAGATTATTAAAGGGATCGAAGCAACCTTTGCCGCGGGAATATCTCCGGGATTCAATGTGATTTTTGGTAACATTGGAGAAGATACCAAGACATTAGAGGCAGGCGTGGAGTTCTTACTTAAATATGATGATCACTCTGAATTAATAACCATTCGCCCAGTTACTCCTTATCCCGGGTCCCCTCTTTATTATTATGCTTTAGATAAAGGGCTGCTAAAGGGTGTCGCGGACTTTTATGAAAATAAACATATAAATTCAGATTTACTCTCGGTAAATTTTACAAAGTTATCCGATGATGAGTTTCATAAGTGTCTCCTCGATGCAAATACGAAACTCATAGAAAATTACCATAAACATAAAATAGGAGAACATGTGCAAGGGTTTTCAAAATTATACGCTAAAAAAGATGTGTTATTTAGGGGGTTAAGACAAACATGAGAAATATTAAGCTTATTATTTATGATTTTGACGGAGTAATGACCGATAATCGTGTTCTTATTGGAGAAAACGGTGAAGAATCCGTTTTTGTTGATCGAAGTGACGGGTTAGCGATAAGTGAGCTCAAAAAATTAGGTATTAAGCAGATTATTGTTTCCACAGAAACGAATCCGGTAGTTGGGGCAAGAGCAAAGAAGCTTAATATTCCGTTTCTCCAATCGCAGAAAGATAAAAAAACCGTTGTTAAGAAGTATCTGCAGCAAAACAAGATTGACAAGAACCGAGTTGTTTATATTGGAAATGACATTAATGATAAAGAAGTTATGCTGGAAGTTGGTTGGCCAATAGCGCCTTTTAATGCGCACGAGGAAATAAAAAAAATATCAAAAATTGTATTAAAAACAAAAGGCGGGTATGGGGTCATTAGGGAGTTTTTAGATAAATTAGGGTGCATAGAAAATGGCTAATAATTTTAAATGCTATTTATGCGAGCGCGAGGAATTTGAGCGAGTCGAGGGAAAGGTTCGTGATATTCCAGAGATGGCTATTCTTAGATGTAAGAACTGTGGGCTTATTTCTCTTGAGAAATTTGATCATATTTCTTCTTCATTCTATGAGGATTCTAAAATGTTAACCGTAAATCCAGCAGCGGATCCTATGCTTGTTTGGCAGGATTCTTTGTCAAAGTGTCTAGTCGATGATCGCAGAAGGGCTGAGTGGCTTAAAGAAGTGATCAAAAATAAAAGAGTACTTGATTTTGGCTGTGGAGCTGGAGGAATGTTGCTTTGCATTAAAGATTTAGTTTCCAAATGTGAAGGCGTTGAGAAGGATAATAGATTCAGGGAAATCTTACAACAAAAAACAAATATTAAATTATATGCTGACTTGAATGAAATAGAAGACACCTATGATGTTATTACTCTTTTTCATGTTTTGGAACATTTAGCAAATCCTAGAGAGGTTCTGGGTGCTTTATCTAAATTTCTAAATCACGCTGGTTCTATCATTATTGAAGTGCCAAATGTTGATGATGCGCTGTTATCACTTTATAGATCAAAAGCTTTCTCGGAATTTACATTTTGGGGGCCGCATCTCTACTTGTACAATAATTCAACACTATCTCGGCTTTTTGGGGCTGCAGGCTTCAAGATCAATTTTATAAGGCAAATTCAAAGATATTCATTGGCCAATCACCTTTTTTGGCTTTCTCAAGGGAAGCCGGGAGGACATATGCTTTGGGATTTTATGAACGATCCTGATTTAAACAAGGCATACGAAAAGAAATTGGCTGAATTGGAAAAATGTGACACAATAATTGCTTCGATCAGTAAAAAGGATGGGGGAGGAACATGAAAAAAGCTATATTTATAACTGTCCGTACGGGCTCTTCTCGTTTGCCTAATAAGTGTTTATTGAAAATAAATGGCAAATCAACCATAGAGTATCTAATAGATCGCATGAAGCGATCTAAAAAAGCAGACATTATTGTCCTTTGCACAACGGAATTAAAAGAAGATGATATTCTTTGTGAAATTGCTAATAAAAACAGCATATCTTTTTATAGAGGCAGCGCAGAAGATAAATTAATGCGTTGGTATGAGGCCACAAAAATATTTGATGTAGAATTTTTTGTTACGGGAGATGGTGACGATATATTCTACGATCCAGAGCTTGTCGATCTTGCATTTGACCAGTACGAAAAGAATCAGCCCGATTTTATTGAGGGCAAAGATATAATATGTGGATCTTTTACTTATGCAATAAAGACATCTGCCTTAAAGAAGGTCTGTGAGATAAAAGATACTGAGGATACAGAAATGATGTGGGTGTACTTTACCACTACCGGATTGTTTAAAACGGAAGAGCTGAAAAATGTTCCAGCAGTTTTTAAGCGACCGGAAATTAGAATGACAATGGATTATCAGGACGATTTTAAGTTTTTCAAGATAATTATTGAGCACTTTTCTTCAGAAAAAAACGAGAAGTTTACATTGCGGGATATTATTGATTTTCTTGATAAGAACCCCAAAATTGTCAAAATAAATCAGTATTTGCAGGAGAAATACCTGAAAAATCAAAAAATGAAGACAAAATTAGTTTTGAAATCGGAAGTTACGCGATGAAAAAAGAAAGAATAATAGTCACTGGCTCTGAAGGGTTAATTGGTTCTTCGCTTGTTCCATCTTTAAGTAAATCATATGAGGTGGTTAAGTTGTCCCTTCGTTTTGGCCACGATTTTAGCCAAGAAAGTTTTGTGAAGGAATGGTTTGCCAATAATCAAGCAGAATATTTAGTTAATTGTTTTGGCATGAATGATCATGTTAAGGGCAGTAATACTCATGAAAACTCATTATTTGAAGTTAGTCTTGCCAGCATCGAGAAGTTTCTTCTAGTAAATGTTGTTTCTCTGTTTTCGGTTTGCAGAGAGTTCGCCAAGAATAAATCGGCAAAAGCTATAACCAACTTATCTTCTATGTATGGGCTTGTATCACCTAGGCCAGGTTTGTATAAAGGCAGAGAAAAACACATTGGTTATTCAATTTCGAAAGGAGCAGTCATACAACTTACCAGGCATTTGGCAGCTCATCTTGGCCCGCGCGTGAGGGTGAATTGTATCGCACCTGGAGGGATTGAGCATCAGCAAGATGCTGAATTTATTGAAGAATATAGCAAGTTTACCCCCATGAAAAGAATGATGCAAAAAAATGAGCTTAATGGATTAGTCGAGCTTTTATGCTCTGACAAATCATCGTATATGACGGGTTCTGTTTTAGTTGTTGATGGTGGGATAACAATTGTATAAATACGTTGCTATGGGAGGATAGAGATGTTTGATATTGAATTTTTTATGAGGGTTCATGAATTGAAAAAACGGCTATTAAAAGGAGAGAAGTTCGATAAAAAAGACATTTTTAATGAATTAGAGGAAAAACGCAGTCAGGATCCGATCATTTATAATATCGAAACAACCAATGCATGTAACATGCGCTGTAAGATGTGTCCCCGCACCACGATGATGACACGCTCTGTCGAAACTATCGACAAAGAAACATTCATAAACATAGTTGACCAGCTGAAACCGTTCCCTGCGGAAAGGTGGCAAAAGTGGGAAGCGTTTGTGGGTCAGCAATATGGGATTCTCAAAAATAGCATGAGCGAAAATCACTTTTTCCTTTACATTATTCCAAAGGTGATACAACTGCATGGCTACGGCGATCCTCTTCTCGACAAGAACATGGCGGAATATGTAAAGATACTTTCAAATAAAGGTTTCTTTTCATATTTTAGCTGCAATCCGGCCAACATCAGCATTGATAAGACCGTCCAAATGTTCGAAAACGGTTTGGATTATATAAAGTATTCGATCGAGACGGTGGATGACATGCTACATAAGCAGATAAGGGGTCAGGCCTCTAATTTTACGGATAGTTACAAAAAAATATTGAGATTGCTGGAGCTAAAAAAGGAAAGAAAATATAGGGTCACCGTCATTATTACCATGCTGGATCTTAATCTTGAAACACAAAAAGTGGAATATGAAAGGTTGAAAGAAGCCTTTAAGGGTCTGGATGTTTATATTTATTTAAAAAGCGAAGACCAGCAGTGGTACAGGGAAGATTATCATGGCACCAAATCGGTGCACTGGTCCGAATACTGCCAACATCCCTGGATGTCGATGACTATAAAATCCAATGGTGAAGCAGCGATGTGCATGGAGGATTTCAATAACGAAATCATTTTGGGTGACGCTAAGGAGGAATCGCTTTTTAATATCTGGAATGGTGAAAAGTATCGCAAATTGAGAAATGACCATTTTGATCTTTCTCCAGATATAAAATGCACTAATGAGTGTGATATGAAATTAGTCGGAAATTTGGTGAAATAAATATAAGAAGGCGGTAGAAAAAATGAGAAATTTTAATGAGTTAATAAGGCCTTATTTGATAGCTGAAGTTGGCATTAATCATAATGGCGATCTGCAGATCGCCAAGCAATTGATAGATGCAACTTTTGCCTGTTCCTGGGATTGCGTTAAATTTCAAAAAAGAAATCCAGATATATGTGTTCCTGAAAAGCAAAAAAGTGTAATACGAAAAACACCCTGGGGGGAAATGACTTATTTGGAATATAAACACAAATTGGAGTTTGGCAAGAAGGAGTATGATTATATTGATCAATACTGTAGGGAAAAACCACTTGATTGGTCACTTTCGGTATGGGATGTTGATAGCTTGCGCTTTGCTGTGAATTATAATTTGCCTTTTATTAAAATCCCTTCCGCCCATTTGACACATCATGAGCTTCTGAAGGAAGCTTGTAATTCAAAATTGCCGATTATTCTTTCAACGGGCATGAGTGATATCGAAGAAATTGACAAGGCAGTTGAAATATTAGATGAATTTGCTTCTCAATATGTGCTTTTGCACTGCAATTCTTCTTATCCAGCAAGGTATGATGAGTTAAATCTTCGGATGATACCAAAGTTTAAGGAAAGATATAATTGTCTTGTTGGATACAGTGGACATGAATATGGCTTAGAGTCCACAGCAGTGGCGGCTTCCTTGGGTGTGGTGGTGGTAGAAAGGCATATAACACTGGATCATAGTATGTGGGGAACGGATCAGGCCAGCAGTGTTGAAGTCCAAGGTATGGATAAATTATCCAAGACAATTAAAGTTGTGTCTCAAATTATTGGAGATGGGCAGAAACGGATATTTGAAAGCGAAAAGAAAGCTCGTGAGAAATTGAGAGGGTTTATTGATGTCTAAGCAAAACGTCATATTGTTCGGCTCTGACTATATGGCCGAAGAATATCTCAAAGTGCTGCGGGCCTTCGGGTGCCAGGTTTCGGTTATCGGACGCAACCAGGAGAAAGCAGTCAAACTTGCTGAAAAATATGGCGCGACCGGTTTTGGGGGTGGAGTCGAGGCTTTGAAGAACTTTAGTCCAAAAGCGGCTGACCTGGTCATTATTGCTTCAGCCGTTGAGTCGCTTAAAGAGGTTAGTTGTGCGTGTTTGGAAAAAGGGTACAAAAATATTTTAGTGGAAAAGCCGGGCGCCCTTAATCTTTTTGAGTTTCAGGAAATAAAAAAGAAAATTAACGCGGATGTGATTTTTCGGATAGCTTATAATCGCAGGTTTTATAATTCTGTGTTGATCCTAAAGGAAAAGATTTCTGCTGATGGCGGGCCAGTAGCTGCGTTTTTTGATTTTACTGACCGCGAGAAAGACATTTTTAGTTCGCCAAAATCGCCCCAGGTTCTTAAACGATGGGGACTTGCTAATTCGACGCATGTTATAGATACGGCTTTTTACCTTGTTGGGCTGCCTGTGGAGTTAACCGTAATGAGAGATGGCACGTGGGAACGCCATCCAAGCGGGAATGTCTTTGTTGGATGTGGAAAAACATCAGAATGTCTATTTAGTTATTTTTCTACCTGGGCTGGCGGCGGAAGATGGAACATAGAAATTTCAACCAAAACGGGGCGCTATAAGTTGTCTCCTCTGGAGGAATTGCAATTTTGCAAAAAGGATCAGTTTTCATGGGTGAACATCGACATGCCGGATAATGATGACCAAAGACACAAACCAGGTCTTTATAAAATGGTCAAAAGTATTTTAATCGACAAGGATTACAGCAATTTGCCTGATATCGATCAACAAATCGACCTGGCAAAATCAGTAAATAGGATATTCAATTATGAAGACTAATATAATATTAATCGGCACGGGAAACATTGGCAAAAGGCATTTGCAGGCAATTAGCAATTTGAGTTCTGTCGATAGGATCACGTGCTATGACACAGCTGAAGACGCCTTAGCTTCTGTACCTGAATTTTGCAAGAGTAATAATCTAAATATAAACAACCTTGTATTTTCTTCTGATTATGGAGTGCTTCTGCAAAGCATTTCAGATAACACAGTTGTTATTATTGCCACGACAGCAAAAGGGAGAGGAAAACTGCTTGAGGATGTTATAAGGAAAGCCCCCTTAGCAATAATAGCTGAAAAACCGCTCTGCCAAACACTGGAAGAATACGAAGCAATAATGAAACTATCAAAAACTTGGAATGTTCCGGTTTATATTAATTTTGCTCGGCATATGTTTTCTTTTTACCGCGATATTCACACGACAATGAAAGACGCCCAGCATAAATCCCTAAACGCAGTATTCCCCGACGGGATGGGGTGTATTGGTATTCATATGTTTGAACTCATGACTTGGTTGTTGAGCCCAAAAACCTACAAGATTATTCATTCAAGCGTGGAAGGAGTCTTCAAAACCAAAAGAAAAGGATATTCTGATATTTACGGCAGTTTGGTTATTTTGCTGGATGATACGCATTTGTGTTCATTTACTACCTCAAACAAAGAAAAGGTTTTCTCAATTGAAATATCATCAGGCAGGAAAGAGTATAAAATATACGAAGCATCTCAAAAAATGATTATATCAGACATTTTAAATAATGTTAATATTCATGAAGTTGAAATACTTTATGTAAGTCAAATGACAGACAAGATTGTTTCTGATATTCTTGAGAAGAGGAAGACCAACAAGCTTCCCGATGTATTTCAATCTTATCTTGCCCATAAGATATTGTTTGATTATATGGCTCTAAACAGAAAAGAAAAGACAAATATAACATGAAGAAATATTTCAAAATAAGAATTAGTAAAAAAGTAATTGGCTCAAATAATCCGGTTTTTATAATTGCAGAAGTCGGGGTCAATCATAATGGTCAATTAAATTTGGCAAAAAAAATGGTTGATGCCGCTAGTGCCTCTGGTGCAGATGCTGTAAAATTCCAAACTTTCAAAGCCGATGCCATGGTAACAGGCAGCGCGCCCAAAGCTGATTATCAGAAAAGATTCAACTCCAACACATCCCAGCTGGAAATGCTGAAAAACCTCGAGCTCGCAGAATGCGATTTCAAAGAGCTATTTAAATATTGCAAAAAAAAGAAGATAATGTTTTTGTCGACACCTTTTGATTTGCAAAGCGCTGAGTTCCTATGTAAACTTGGCGTTCCTGCTTTTAAGGTCAGCTCTGGCGATTTAACCGATATTCCACTTTTGCTGCGGATCGCTAAATATGGCAAGCCTATGATTTTATCCACGGGTATGTCAACCTTGATAGAGGTGAAAGATGCAATTAATGTAATTTATTCAACCGGCAATAAGAAGTTAATCTTACTCCATTGTACTTCTAATTATCCGGCTAAAATTAAAGATGTGAATTTAAGGGCTATGGACACGATAGCAAGAGAGTTTAACGTACTAGTGGGATATTCAGACCATACGGAAGGGATAGAAGTTGCTATCGCAGCAGTAGCGCGGGGTGCTTGTGTAATAGAAAAGCATTTAACTTTGGACAATAATCTTCCAGGACCGGATCACCACATATCGCTCTCGATTGAGGAATTTGGGGATATGGTCAAACACATCAGGGAGATCGAAACTGCCCTTGGGGATGGGGTCAAAAAACCCAGAGCATCAGAGATCAGGGTGAGAAATGTCGCCAGAAAGAGTGTTGTGGCAGACTTTGATATCCAAAAAGGAGAAAGAATGAGGAAGGGAATGTTGACAGTAAAAAGACCTGGGACAGGTATTGCTCCGAGGTATTTAAAACAATTGCTTGGGAAATGCGTTAGAAGAAACATTAAAAAAGATCAGATTTTAACATGGGAGATGGTGGGTTAATGGAAGGAAAGGAGAAGAAAATGAAGATTCTAATTACTGGTGGTGGGGGGTTCATCGGTAGCGTTCTTTTAATTGGCCTTCACGATAAGTATGAAATTATAAGTCTGGATAGGGATCAAGGTCCAAGACAGACAAAGCTGCAAGCATTAACAAAAGACAAGATAACGTTTGTAAATGGAGATATTAGGGACGAGGTTCTTCTTGATAATCTTATGCAAAAAGGTATAGATGTGGTAATACATTTTGCCGGCGGCGGGGGTAATAATGCCTGCATGAAAGATCCGGCATTAGCTGTTACATCATATGTCCATGGCACTCATTTATTGTTAAAAAAATCCTTGAAATACAATATCAAGCGTTTCATTTTTTCTTCCAGCCAGGCGGCATACTCAACTTTTAAGGCCAGGGAAATGCCGTTAACTGAAGATATGGAATTAATGCCGGACGATTTATACGGTGCTTTAAAGGCGGTAGCAGAGCATGAGATTCGCGACAGTCAACTTAAATTTACAACACTTCGCTTTGCGAACGTGTATGGTTATGTTCAAGGATTTAATGAGATTCGCAAAGGAGGGGCAATTGAAAATTTTATCAAGGCTGCTTATGATGGATCTGACATCACGATCTTTGGTAAAGGTGAGCAAAAAATAGATTATGTGAATGTTAACGATGTGCTTCATTGTATAGAAATAATACTTAATGATTTGTCAGCCGGCAGTGACATTTTTAATATCGGGAGCGGTAAACTGGTTTCTATAATGGATATAGCAAAAACTGCCGCAGAAATAGGCAGGGAAGTATTCGGACATCAAATAAATATAAAAACGGTTCCTGCTCCAGAGGGAAAGATTTGGCCAGACAGGTTGATCTCTATTGATAAAGCTAATCGTTTATTGAAATGGAAGCCGCTTGTTTCGCTATCAGACGGTATTAAGCAAATAATGACAAATGCGGAGGCACCCGAAAAATGAAGCGCCGTAAAGTTTGTGTGGTAACGGGGACAAGAGCTGAATATGGGATATTAAAGCCATTATTGGAAAAAATCATTAATTCCAATAAGCTAGAATTGAGCTTAATGGTTACAGGTTTGCATTTGTTAAAAAAATATGGGGTGACAATAAATGAAATAAAACGTGATGGTTTTAAAATTGATGCAATTATTAACATGTACGACAATGCTCCAAAAAATAATATGAGTTATTATGGGTACGCTTTAGGGCGGGGGATCAAGGGATTCGCCAATAAGCTTTCCATGCTCAAACCACATCTTCTAGTTGTTTTTGGCGATAGGTTGGAGCCATTGGCGGCAACACTTGCTGCCGCTCTTTTGCAAATACCAATTGTCCATATTCATGGCGGCGACAAAACGGATAGCGGTCATATTGATGAAAGCATTAGGCATGCCATTACTAGATTTGCCAATATCCATATACCAGCGACAAAGGGGCATGCCGCTCGATTGCTTGCAATGGGCGAGGAATCATGGAGAATATTCAGGGTGGGTTCCCTGGGGCTGGATTCCATAATTGAAACAGAAACCAGCAAAGATTCATTGCGTAAACTGGGAATAAACCTGAAAGAAAAGATCATTGTGTGTCTTTTCCATTCGGTTCATTTAGAGAAAAACAACGCCGGCAGGCAGATGCGTGAGATCATGGGCGCCATTAAGGAATTGAAAATGCAGACGGTTATTATTTATCCCAATAATGATCCCGGAAGCAAAGATATTATTGCTGAAATAGAAAAAAACAAGAAGCTGCCTTTTGTTAAGGTTTTCCCTAGCCTGTGTCACCCGGAATATATTAGTTTGTTAAGATATGCCGACGTGTTGATCGGCAACTCAAGCAGCGGGATATTAGAAGCTCCGACGCTTAAATTACCGGTTATCAATATCGGTTCGCGTAATATGGGCAGAGAACATGGTAAAAATGTCATATTTGTGGCCGCAAGAAAACAATTAATCATTTACGCCACTAAAAAAGCGCTGTTTGATAATGTTTTTAGAAGGGAGGTCCAAAATTGTCAAAATCCTTACGGAAAGGGTGAGGCAAGCGAGCAAATTGTAAGGGTGTTGAGCAATATAAAAATCAATAAATATTTGTCTCAGAAAAAAATAACTATTTAATAAGGGGGGAATATGGAAACCGAAAAAGAAACGTCTCATAAATGGAACAATGTCTACTCAAAACATTTTAACGGAATGTGGTATCCTGATGAAGAGATTGTAAGATTTGCCGCGAGACATATAAATAGAAGGGTCGGCATAGAATTGTATGAGCCAAAGCGGAAAACAAATAGGATACTGGATGCTGGTTGCGGTATTGGCAGGCATGTTATGTTTTTTGCCGAGCAAGGGTTTGATGTGTATGGAACAGACATCTCGGAGGAGGCTATAGAAATCGGCAAAGCTTGGGCAGCAAAACATTCTTTTAAGGTCAACTTAAAAGTTGATGTTGCAGAAAAGCTGAATTTTGATAATGGTTTCTTTGATTTAGTCGTTTCCACCGGGGTGCTTGACCATATTAGGTTTTCTGACGCAAAAAAAGCTATAAAAGAGATATCAAGAGTTCTTGCCCCAAAGGGTTGTGTTTTTATATCTCTTCGCTCAACCGATGACTCGGAGTGTGGCCGGGGAGAAAAGGTTGATAAAAATTCTTTTATTCTGCAGGAAGGGTACGAAAAAGGAATAATACAACACTATTTTGATCTAGAAGAGCTGGTTGACTTATTTGATGGGTTTAAAATTTTTGATGTAGAGTTATCCGAGTGCAGATTCCCAGGTTCTTTTGGTGTGGATAAAGCATTTTTGCAAACCTCGAGTTTAAACAAAAAATACATTGATTTATCAAAAGAAAATAGTCTGGATCTCAAAGACTCGCGCTGGTATGTAGCGGCGGAAAAGGTATAAATTGTTTTGAGATATAAAAATAAGGAGTTGTTGAAGTGAAAGTAGTAGCAGCCAAACCGTTCTTTACTGAAGAAGATATGGAAAATATCGCTAGAGACATCAAAAAATGCCTTAAAGACGGAACATTAACCTTTGGTCCCAAGGTCCGGGAATTCGAAGAGTCGTTCGCCAAATACATCGGAGTAAAGCATGCCATTGCAGTAAATTCAGGTACATGCTCTTTGGAGATTCCGCTGAAATTTTTTGATGTCAAGGATAAAGAGGTCATAGTCCCTACCAACAGTTTTGTGGCTTCTGCCAATACGGTCATATTTGCCGGCGGAAGACCGGTGATAGCCGATATCAAGCGCGAAACACTGGATATTGATCCGCAGGATGCTTTAAAAAAGATCACTCCCAAAACAAAGGGAATAATGGTTGTACATCTGGCCGGGCTTATCCCCCCTGAAATGGACGAGATCAAAAAGATCTGCAAAGAAAAAGATCTGTTCTTGATAGAAGATGCGGCCCAGGCTCAGGGCGCGACCTTTAATAGTCACAAGGCTGGAAGCCTTGGGGACGCCGGTTCTTTTTCGTTTTTTCCGACCAAAGTCATGACCACTGGCGAAGGCGGAATGGTCACCACCAACAACGATAAACTGGATGAATTTGCCAGAAGTATGCGCCATCACGGCAGGGTCGGCGCTTTGCACAGCCGATTGGGATATAACTGGCGGATGAGTGACATTAACGCTGTTATCGGCATTTATCAGCTTAAACGCCTGGAAGAGTTCGTAAAAGAAAGGAATCGGCTTGCTCAACGTTACAGCGAGGGATTAAAGCGCATCAAGGGGATCCGCCCAATCTCAGTGCCTTCGAATATCCGCCATTGTTATTATAAATATCCAGTACTGCTCGAAGGCAAAATGAATGCCAGAACACTGGAGAATATCCTTCAAGAAAAATATGATATCTCGACCGCAACCCTTTATCAGACGCCGATCCATCTTCAGCCGATTTATCGTGATATATTCGAGTACAAAGAAGGAGATTTGCCGATCGCCGAAGAAGTTTTAAGCAAACATGAATTGTGCCTGCCAATGTTTGTCGGCTTGACGGATGAACAGGTTGATTATGTGCTTGAAGCTTTGGAAAAGGAGTACCAATAAAATTGCTTATCGCCGGGCATCAACCTGAATATCTTCCATATATCGGTTTTTTTATTAAGATGATGCTCTGCGATGAATTCGTGATCGTCGATCATGTCCAGTTCAATAAAAAGACCTGGCAGAACAGGAACCGTATCCAGACGGCGCAGGGCGAGCTTTTATTGACTGTCCCCGTGCTCAGCAAGGAACATTTTCATCAGGCAATCAATGAAGTGAGGATCAATAATAATGAAAACTGGCAGAGAAAAAATTGGCAGTCGATCATGTTGAATTATAAAAAAGCGCCTTTTTTTGATATTTATAAAGGATTTTTTGAAGACCTTTATTCAAAAAACTGGGAAATGCTGGCCGAGCTTAATGAGGCGATAATAAGATATATTGCCGGTCAGTTAAAAATCGAGAAAAAGGTATTAAAAAGTTCAGAGTTGGGGATTACCGGGCAAAAGACCGATCTTTTGATCGATTTGTGTAAAAAAATGAATGCGGATGCTTATCTTTCGGGCAACGGCGGGCATATATATGTGGATGATGCAAAAATGCAGGCACAGGGCATTGCGAGCCGTTATGCCGATTTTAAACACCCGAGCTATAAGCAGCTGCATGAGCCGTTTATGCCAAACATGTCGGTGATCGATCTGTTATTTAATTTGGGCAGTGAAAAGAGCCGGGAAATTATATTGAATTCAGGGAGGGTAAGCGCATGAAAATACTGGTGGTCGCTCCTCATCCAGATGATGAAGTTTTAGGCTGCGGCGGAACAATAGCCAAATATGCTCAAAAGGGGGATCAGGTTTACCTTTGTATCGTTACCAAGGCATATACGCCGGAGTGGTCAAAAAAGTTTATTGAGGGCCGAACACACGAGATCACGAAAGCCAATAAAATTCTCGGTGTCAAAAAGACCTTTTTTCTTGATTTCCCAACAGTCAAACTTGATACAATCTCGCAAAAAGAACTCAACAGGGCAATCTCGAATGTGATCGAGCAGGTGCATCCGGATATTGCTTTTATTCCTCATTCCGGAGATCTTAATCGTGACCATCGCCTGGTTTTTGAGTCTTCTCTAGTTGCGCTCAGGCCGCTGGAACATGCCGTTAAAAAGATACTTACTTATGAAACAGTTTCCGAAACGGAATGGGGGGAACCGCTGGGAACCTTTTCCCCCAATTATTTTGTGGATATTTCCGAGACATTCGATAAAAAAACAGACGCAATGAAAGCCTATAAGAGTGAATTGCGGGTTTTCCCTCACCCGCGTTCATTGCATAATATCAAGGCGTTAGCCAAAGTAAGGGCGGGGGCATGTGGAGTAACAATGGCAGAGGCATTCCACTTGATCCGGGGGGTATGGCAATAATTACAGAGTTCCAGCAACCGGCCTGAATATAATTTAAAAGAGAGGTAGAACAATATGAAGGATTTCAGTAATGAAAATATCAGGTTTGTCATGAAGACGGAAATGTTAGTTGGCGACGGGATAACAAAAGATTTGTCGAAACATCTTAAAGCGAATTCCTGGGGTAAGGTCGGTTTGGTCATAGATAAAGGCCTTTTCGAGAAGAATCAATATGTTGTAAAAATTTTAGAAGATTTAAAATCAAACTTGGCAGAAGTAGTATTGTTTTTAAATGATATGCCCGAACCCACCTATGAATATTTGGATACAGCTGCAAAAACTTTTAGAGATGCCGATCTGGATTGTTTTGTCGCGATAGGCGGCGGCAGCACCATGGATCTAAGTAAAGGATTGGCTGTATTAAAGACAAATAAGGGGAAAGGATTAGAATATAGGGGATTTAATAAGGTCAAAAATATACCTTTGCCAGTCGTTGCTATTCCATCGACAGCTGGGACAGGAAGCGAAGTTACCCCATTTGCAGTTTTTATTGATGAAGTCGAAAAGTGGAAATTCGGCATTAACACTGAATATAATTATCCTCGGTTGGGATTATATGACCAGAGATTGCTTGATAGCTGCCCATTGAAAATATTTTCCTCTGCAGGCATGGATGCCATGACGCATACCCTCGAAAGCTTTGTGGCAAGAAATGCAACCCACATCTCCCGAATATTTTCTAGAGAGGCCTTTAAGTTATTATTCTTGAATTTAAAAAAAGTTTCGGAAGGGGATCGTTCAAAAGAAACGAAGCTTAATTTATTGATTGGGAGCGGCCTTGCCGGAATTGCTCTTATGAATTCCGGAGCTGGTCCAGCTGGGGCACTAAGTTATCCTTTAGGTGTCTATTTTAATGTGCCGCATGGCTTGGCGGGATCGGTCTTTTTGCCGGAAGTTATCAGGTTCAATGTGCAAAATGGATATAATGAATATGAACAGCTTTACGATTTAGCTTTTCCTGATAGTGGATTATCAATACAGGAGAAGTCCATTAAATTTGCAGAAGCAATTGAAACATTAAGCCGCGAGCTAGGGATACCAACCAATCTTAAAGGATTTGGAGTGCAATCAGAAGCT
Source organism: Candidatus Saganbacteria bacterium (assembly GCA_009772965.1). GTDB lineage: Bacteria > Margulisbacteria > WOR-1 > XYC2-FULL-46-14 > WPAF01 > WPAF01. The sequence goes on along the minus strand of WPAF01000001.1, from coordinate 51,947 downwards.
GACTTACGGTTAATTATTGATAATTCGATGCAACTTAAAGCAGCATTTGAACAGAACCCGATACCTTTTGGTTTAAAGGAAATTGAAAATACAGTGCGGTCTTTGCACGGGGGAGAGTAAAACAATGCGTGATTATAAGAGATCATTACAACATTACGAGGAAGCATTAAAGGTTATTCCAATGGGAACATCGACCTTTAGTAAGAATCCAAATTTATTCACAATCGGCGCTTGCCCATTATTTATTAAGTCGGCAAAGGGCTGTCGTTTAACCGATCTGGACGGGAACGAATATATTGATTATGGTATGGCGCTGGCGCCTGTGATCTTAGGATATGCTCATTCTGAAGTTGATAGTGCGGCTAAGGCGGGAATAGATGAAGGATTAATCTTTACTCTTGCCTGTCCCGAAGAGGCAGAACTGGCTAGTAAAGTAATCGAACTAGTTCCTTGTGCTGAAATGGTTCGCTTTGCAAAAAATGGCTCGGATGTTTGCGAAGGGGCAATAAGATTGGCCAGAAATTATACCGGAAAGTTGAAAGTGATGACCGTCAACGGTTATCATGGATTTCACGATTGGTTTATTGCTTCAACACCTCGAAACAAAGGTGTGCCCAGCGTCATGGCCGAATGGATAATCAATCATCCATTCAATGACATTGATTCAATTGAAGCAACGATCAAAAAATCGGCGGACGAAATTGCCGTGCTGATCATGGAGCCGGTGATTAATTATGAGCCCAAGCCAAACTTCTTAAAAAAAATAAGAGAATTAACCGAACAAAATAATATTATATTGATCTTTGATGAAATGAAAACGGGATTCCGTCTTGATGTGGGGGGCGCTCAGAAATATTTCAACGTGATTCCCGATCTAGCTGTTTATGCCAAAGCTCTTGCCAATGGCTATCCTCTCAGCATGTTGGCGGGTTCAAAAAAGTTAATGCAGCAATTAGAGGATGAGAATTGTTTTTTGTCCGCCTCTTATGCTACCGAGAAAGCATCAATAAAAGCAGCGCTAACGACTTTGGAAATTATTCAGCGAGATCAAGTACTGGCTCATATCTGGCGGATAGGAGAAAGATTAAAACAAGGAATAGCTGCCCTGATCAATAAGCACGGAGTTTCCAGCGTTCTTAAGATTGTTGGCTACCCGCCTATGTCCCATTTTATTATCACCGAATCAAACGGCCAGACTGTTAATGAGATCAAGAGTTATATGCAGCAGGAGTGTGCTGAACGCGGCCTTTTATTTATCGGTTATCATCATCCTAGTTTTGCCCACCAAGAAAAAGAGATCGATCAAACGCTGGCAATCTATGATGAAGTCATGAAATTATTGAGGCAGTCTTTAGAAAAGGGTGACCTTAAGGAAAAGTTAAAAGGTCGGCCAATCAGCGCCTTTGGGGTGAGAAGATAAATGCGTTTTGTAGTTATCGGCTTTGGATCTATAGGCAAGAGGCATACCAATAACTTGTTGGCGGTAGGTTCCCAAGTGGTGTTGTTGCGGCACGGGGCTTCTCCGGAAAAAAACGAAATGGGGCTTCCTGAGTACTATTCATTTGATGAGCTGTTTACCAATGAAAAAACAATTGATGGAGCGATCATCTGCTCGCCTACCGCATTTCATCAGCATGATGTGGCCGAGCTGATTGAAAGGAGTATTCCTTTCTTGCTGGAAAAACCGCCAACGCAAGATTTGCCAGCGACGCAACAATTAATGTGTCTGCTCGACAAAAATCAGTTTACAAAGTATGACATTGCTTTTAACATGCGTTATTTCCCTGTTTTGCGTTTTATTAAAGATTTTCTGCCGCAACTTGGCAAAATGTATTCGGCGAAGATATGGGCGGCGCATTACTTACCGTACTGGAGGAAAAATGTTGATTATCGCCAATCCTCCAGCGCAAATAAGGAATTGGGTGGGGGGGTGCACCTTGAAATGATCCACGAAATTGATTATCTGATTTGGTTTTTTGGTCTACCAATTAAGGTTTTTGGCTATGTCAACAGAATCAGCGATTTAGAAATTTCTACTAACGACATCTGCTCCGCTATTCTGGAATACGAGTCAGGTGCAGTGGTGGAATTGCACTTGGATTATCTTTCACAGAAAAGGTTAAGAGGTTGTCAGATAATTGCTGAAAATGGGACGCTGGAATGGTCAATAGAGGACAATCAAGTTAATCTCTTTGGAAAGACCGATGGTCTCACGAAGATAGTTTTTTCTTTGCCTGTGAATTATGACTTTAATAACACTTACCAATTGGAATTGAAGAACTTTATGGAAATAATTGAAGGGAAAAGCAACTCCCGGGTAGATATCAAAACAGCGCTTAACAGTATGAGAGTAGTTGAAGCTATAAAGCAATCTTCACGGACCGGACGATTGATTAAGCTGGATGCAATTTAGGGGGTTTTTTATGACTACGAAGGAAACGGTATTGATTTCAAGAGGGAGGTGTAATTATGGGTTTCAAAGAGATAACCGGGCAAGATTATACTGAAGATTTGATTAAGCGTTTAAAAGGGGAATATCCAGAGCGCGCATTTTTAAAACAATTCCGGGAAATTTTACAGGAGCGTTTAAAACCTGGAAGCAGTATGTTGGATATTGGTTGTGCAACAGGATATGCATATAATAGCTTTAAAAATTCCGGTATAACGTATACCGGTTTGGACATAGAAGAAGAATATATTAGAATTGCTTCAGAATATTTTCGAGATAATCCACAAGTAAATTTTATTCAACATGATACCGCCATGTCAGCTTCTCCGAAGATAGCTGACATAGTGATATGTAGTGCGACACTTGAACACTGTTCCGGCTTAATGCCCACATTAAAACATTTGACCGATGCCGCTAGACACCATATTTTATTGCGGACATTTCTAGGAGAAAGAGAAGAGATTTATAGTATTTCTTCGCCGATATCGCAATATGAAAAGACACATAAGAAATATTACAATCAATATTCTTTTAAAAATGTTCTAAGTTATTTAAATCAAAGAGGTTTCAAGGTGCGGGTTTGTCGTGATGAATTTACTGACAGCATGCCCCAGTTTCTAGACGGTGTAATACGAACCTTTTTCATTATATATGCGACAAAATCATAGGAGGCTTTTATGACCATAAAGGAAACAGTGTTGATTTCAGGGGGGGTAGGAGTGTTGGGTCAAAGTTACGCTAAGATTCTGGAAGAAGATGGGTACGAGATAGTGGTGATTGATAAGCAGGAGCCCGCCGGCAAAGATTGCCACGGCCAATTTTTCCAATGCGATATTACCGATGAAAAACAAGTGGCAGAATTGGGGAAATTATTTAAAAATCGTGGAATGACGGTTTACGGTTTGATTAATAACGCTTCTTGTCAACCTCCGGGTTTTGCCGAAGAGCTTGAAAACTACTCATCAGAAACATTCAAAAGAGTGCTGGAAGTTAATTTGCTTGGTAGCTTTCTATTGACCAAAGCGGTTATTCCACTCATGAAAAAGAGAAAACGTGGCAGTATCATTAATATTGGTTCTATTCAAGGAGTGGTGGCTCCGACTTTTGCTATTTACGAAGGAACAAAAATCACCTCACCCTTAGTTTACGCGGTAGCCAAGGCTGGTATAATTCACTTTTGCAAATGGATCGCGGCACGCTATGGACAGTACAATATCAGATGTAATGCTGTTTCGCCGGGGGGATTGTGTGATTCACAAAAAGGTGGATCAAAGTTTGCAGAAGTTTACAGCAGTCGAACCCCCTTAGGCCGGATGGTTTCTTCGAGCGAAGTAGCGGAGCTTGTTAGGTTTCTGATAAGCGACAAATCAAATTATATTACCGGCCAAAATATCTTAATTGATGGCGGTTGGACGATCTATTAAGAGGAACTGTATGAAAAAAACAAAGTATCTTGGGATCATCCCGGCGCGTGGAGGAAGCAAAGGTGTGCCGCGGAAAAATATTAGAATGATTGCGGGTAAACCGCTGATCGCCTGGACAATTGAAGCGGCAAAGAAGTCAAAGTTGCTGGATCGTTTTGTTGTCTCAACCGAAGACAAAGAAATTGCAGAGTTTGCAAGATCCTGCGATGCAGAAGTTATTGACCGTCCGCCCGAACTGGCGACCGATACTGCTAGTGGCATTTCCGTCATTCAGCATGCTTTGGCTGTAATTAATGCCAAAGTAGTAGTTATTTTGCAACCAAATGCCCCAATTAAAGACGAAGGATTAATCGATGAGTGTATTAAGCGTTTTGAGGAAAAGGGAGCAGAAAGTTTAGCAACTGGATTTATTTGCATGTATGAAGAATATGGCACGTATTTCGAGAACAGACAGAAGAGAAAAGGTTTTTTTTATGATGATGGGAATGTGCTTATATTGACAGCAAAGCTTGTCAGACAAGGAAAACTTATTGGCGAAAAAGCCGAAAGGATGGTTATTTCACGAGAACAAAATGTGGAAATTGATGATCCATTCGATTTTTGGCTGGCAGAACAAGTGTTGTTAAAACGAATTAAAGAAAGGGAATAGCCGTAATATGGGAAAGAAAATGAAAATATATTTATGTGATATGGTGCATAATTATTTGGGGGCAGGATCTTATATGTTCCCACTGAATATTGCTTATTTAGCTGCCTATGCAAAAAAATATTTTCCTAATGAAACAGAGATTAAGTTATTTAAATATCCACAAGATTTTATTGATCAATTTAAAAAAGTTGTTCCTGATATAGTTGGGTTTAGTAATTACACATGGAATGCAGATTTGAATGGTAAGTTGGCAGATTTTATCAAAGCTATTTATAAGAGGACATTGGTAATATTTGGGGGCCCAAATATTAATTATACAACAAAAGGAGTGGAGAGGTTTTTTATTACCCATAAAACAGTTGATTTTTATTTGCCCTTCCAGGGCGAAAAACCCTTTATTGATTTGTTGGGATTATACATTAACGCGGGGAGGGATATAAAAGAGCTAAAAAACGGCCCGATCGATGGCATGTTTTTTTATGATGAAGCGCAAAATATAGTTGCTATCGGAAAGCGATTAGAGAGAATTAGTAAATTAGACGACATTCCTTCGCCCTACTTGACCGGCATTTTAGATGAGTTCTTTGATACCAAGTTGATACCTCTTGTTGAGACAAATCGGGGTTGTCCTTATCAATGCACATTTTGTGCGCAGGGGCTTTCTTCTTATCGTCAGATGCATTATTTTAGTTTGGAAAGAGTTAAGGCCGAATTGAAATATATTGCAGAACATGTAAAGCATACAAATTTGTTAAATTTAGCAGATAGTAATTTTGGCATTGCTGAAAGAGATTTAGAAATTGCAAAATATATTACGAATTTGTCAGAGAAAACGGGATATCCACAAAAGTGCAGTTCTAATTTAGCAAAAAATCAGCCCAAAATATTTGAAATAGCAAAGATATTAAAAAATATAAATTTGGCAGTTTCATTGCAGTCCTTAGATGATATTGTTTTGCAAAATGTTAAAAGAAAAAATATTAGCATTTCCATTTTTAAAGATATTGTCAAAAAAGTAAATGATTTGGGCGCTATTTCCGGGACAGAAATTATCTTAGGGATGCCGGGGGAGACAAGAAACAGCCATATTGAAACATTGAAAAAATTGTTTGATTGGGATGTATCTTATATTGTTTGTTATAACGGCTTGGTGCTAGATGGGACGGAACTCTCATCCTTTAAGGAAAATGGTAAATTTAAGTGCAAGACTAAATTTAGACTGATTGATAGTTCTTTCGGGAAGTACAATGATATATTATCATTTGAAGCTGAAGAAGGGATTCTTTCAACTGATACCATGACCCAAGATGAACTACTGTCTTTTAGGCCTGTACATTGGTTAATTCAATTTTTATGGAACTACAGATTCTATTATGATTTATTAAAATATGTAAAGAGTTTAGGGGTCAATCCGTTGAATTATATCTTGAAATTGACGGATGACAAAAACAACAATATACCGCAAAAAGCAAACATTGTCTTTCGTGAATTTATTAAAGAAGCCAAAGGCGAGTGGTTTGATTCAATAGAAAACCTTCAAAACCATTATAGCCAATCTGAAAACTTTAAATTATTGAAAGAAGGGCTATTATGTGGAAAAATGAATGGAAAATATATTTTTAAGATACTCATAGAATGTAAAAGGGAATTTGAAGAGCACCTCTTTAATACATTCTTAAGTTATTCCTCACCGTTTCATTTAAAGGGAGAAACTTGTCGAGAAATTATAAACTTTCTTAGCGCTTCCATAATTGATTTTAATGGGACTTGGGATAAAATCAATAAAGAGAAGTATTTGATATGCAAATATAATATTATTGAATGGAGAGAATCTAAATACAACAAAAGATTGGAAGATTTGTATAGTCCCGAAGGGTTTAAGTTCCGATTTTTTCTGCCAAAAGAACAAGAACGATCTTTGAAGAAAATATTAATGCAATATGATCATAAAAATAAAAATGTCACTTTAAGAAAAATGAGCGAGTGGATGGATATAAAGCAGTTTTTTTATAAGGTTGAGCTAGATAATAAATTGATGCGAAAAAGGATAACCTATTAATGAGCGTCATGATTTTTGGCTCAGGCGGGCACGGGAAAGTCGTGCTAGATATACTATTGGAATCTGGTATTTTGGTTAACGGCTTCCTCGATGAAGATGAAAAGAAGATCGGGCAAATAGTCCTTGGTTATAAAGTCCTCGGCGGGTGGGAACAACTAAAAAAAATAACTGATCCAGCCATCGCACTTGGTATCGGCAATAATGTTGTTAGGGAACGGGTCTTTCGCCAGGCCAAAGAGCAGAGGGTTAAAATCATCACCGCCGTCCATCCTCGGGCAACCGTGTCGCGCTTTGCATCACTCGGTGAAGGGGTTGTGGTAATGCCTGGGGCAGTTATTAATTCCGGCAGCCGGCTGGAGAATGGAGTGGTTGTGAATACCGGCGCTTCGGTTGATCATGACTGCCAGCTTAAAGAATTTTGTCAGATCTGGCCGGGTGCGCACCTAGCCGGAACGGTCACGGTCGGAAAGTATTCTTATATTGGTACCGGAGCGTCGGTAATCCAGAATGTCAATATCGGCAAAAATGCCATGATCGGGGCTGGAGCTACGGTTATTTCGAATATTCCCGACAATGTTACGGCTGTAGGAGTCCCGGCAAAAGTCATTAAGGAGAGGAAATAATGGGAGCAAAGTCGCTTTCAAATTACTTAGTGCCAGAGAACGCATCAATAAAAGAAGCAATGCGCATGATAGACTATGCCGGCACAAGGGTCGTTTACGTTATCAATGGACAAGAGGAGCTTGCTGGCGCAGTAAGCGACAGTGATATTAGAAGAGCTATTCTTAAAGGTAAAGACATTAAACAGAGCGTAAAAGATATATTGAATACAAATCCGATCGTATTAGAAGAGAAAGACTTACTTAATGATGCGATAACCAAAAGAAAGATAAAACAACTGCTTAGGAAAATGCCCGATAGCCGTTACATTCTTCTTCTTGATAATAAAAATCGGCCGTTAAAGATGGTTCCAACAACAATAGGGCATAAATCAAAGTCTATTAAGCCAATGGAAAATAATGGGAAATGCGTGCTTGTAGTTGGCGGAGCAGGCTATTTAGGATCGATATTATCTAGAAAACTCCTTTTGAAAGGATTTAAAGTAAGAGTCCTTGATATTTTAATGTACGGCAAAGATCCGATTGAAGAAATACTCAAACAAGACGGTTTTGAGCTGATAGAAGGAGACATGAGGAATATTTCCACGCTGGTTAAAGCGATCGACGGGGTTGACCATGTTGTTAATTTGGCGGCGATAGTGGGAGATCCCGCCTGCACACTGAAGCCGGAAGATGCGATCGAAACTAATTTTCTGGCGAATAGGGCACTAGCGGAAGCTTGCAAGTACAATCAAATAAACCGTTTTGTTTATGCTTCTACTTGCAGCGTTTATGGGACAATGGAGAGCGACGAGAAACTAACGGAAAAATCCCCGTTAAATCCAGTCTCACTTTACGCTAGGTCAAAAATCCAAGCGGAGGAAGGGATATTGTCTCTAGAAGATGAAAACTTTGCTCCGACAATCCTGCGCATGAGCACCTTATACGGATATTCTCACAGGATGAGGTTCGATCTTGTGGTGAACACGATGACGAAGACGGCCATGATCGATAAGAAGATATTTGTTCATGGCGGCGGCAAACAATGGAGGCCTCTTTTAAATGTGGATGACGCTGCGGAATCGTACGTAAAAGTTTTACAGGCGCCTTTTAAAAAGATTAAAGGGCAAACTTACAATGTCGGATCGGAGGAGCAAAATTGCCGGATCGTCGAGATTGCTCAAACAGTGAAGGACTGTGTTCCGGATGCAGAACTTGTTATGAATGGCGAAGCGAACGATTCGCGGAATTATTTTGTTTCTTTCAATAAGATCGAAAGGATTTTAAACTTTAAAGCTGTGAAGCAATTGAGGAATTCAATAATCAGGATAATGAAGGCGATAGAAGACAAGGAATTTCCGAATATTAACGACCCTAAATATTATAATGTGGAGGTCAATTGATGGCAGGTGAAGAAAGAAAAAAAACAGTGTTCAAAAAGCCAGTACCGATCACATTGCCCACTCTTCCAGATCCGCGGCTTATGTTTAAAAAATATAAGAAGATCGTAGACAGCCGGATGATAACAAATGCTTCGACGGTAAAGGAATTCGAGGAAAAAGCAGCGTCATATCTCAAAGTGAAGCATGCGGTAGCTTTGAACAGTTGTACGAGCGGCTTAATGCTCATTATGAAAATATTAAACCTGAATGGAGAGGTGATTCTCCCAAGCTTCACTTTTCACGCCACCGCTCATGCAGTTGTCTGGAACGGGCTTAAGCCGGTTTTTGTCGATTGTGATCCAAAAACCTATAACATTGATCCCATTCAAGTAGAAAAAGCGATAACCCCTAATACTTCAGCAATTCTTGGGGTTCATCTTTTTGGTAATCCCGCAAATGTTGAAGAACTTGAAAAAATCGCAAAGAAGTACAATTTGAGATTGATATTTGATGCAGCTCATGCTTTTGGCTCAAAACGCAAGAAAAAGAATATCGGTGGTTTTGGTGATGCGGAATCTTTTAGCTTAAGCCCTACAAAGCTATTAACTTCTGGAGAAGGCGGCATTGTTGCGACAAATAACAAAGAGTTGGCTGATAAATTGAAAATAGCAAGGAATTATGGCGATTCAGGGGATTATGATTGTGAGTTTTCCGGATTTAATGCAAGAATGAGTGAATTTAACGCTTTGATGGGTGTTGAAACACTTAAAATGCTTGAAAAAAACGTACAAAGAAGGAATAATCTTGTAAAATCTTACAAGAAATCGCTTTCAAATATTCCAGGAATAGAGTTTCAATGCGTTGCTCCCGCCGATCGAAGCACGTTCAAGGATTTCTCCATATACATCGATGAAAATAAATTCGGGATGAGCAGGGACAAACTTCATGACGCGTTGCTTGCGGAAAATATAACAGTAAAAAAATATTTTTATCCGCCTGTGCACGGCCAAAAAGCTTTTAAACATCTTCAAACCGATGGAAGATCATTGGCAAATACTGTAAAAATAACCGATCGTGTGATCAGTTTGCCGCTCTATTCCCATATGGAAGAAAATATTATTGGACGTATTTGTGGGGTAATTGGGAAAATGTGTTTGCATAGAACATGAACAATGAAAAGGAGTAAGAGAATGGCTTTATATTATAATCTTGGGGAAATGAAAAGTGAAAACGGAGAAGCGCTGAGATATGAAATCGAAAAACTTCTAGTAGATATCTCCCTAAAAATATCACAGATGATAAAAAATGAGCAAAGTTACATTCAATTGGAGAAAATATTAAATAGCAGGAAAACATTACCATATTTTCAGAAAACAATTCAAAGTTTTCAGGGTGATGTTTACTATGCATTGCGTGATCTGTGTGTAATTAGATGGAACCTACGAAACGGTCAAACTTTAACGCCCGAGCAAAAAGTTGTTAAAATTAAAGAATCAGGACTTAGCCATCTGTTGGTCAGGGTATGGCCGGGCGATAATATAAAATTAGTATTTTGTAAAGATTTTCCTAAAATAGAGCTCAAATCCAGGATGATTGAATTGGCAAAGGCATTGGCAAAGCATTGTTTAGGTAAATTATATGGGATTATTTTGAAAAAAGATTTTTTGAAATATAGAATCGGGGAAGCAATGATTGCGCTTCAATATTTTGATGGCTTTGATCTTAATCGTTATTCTGATATTGTCTGGCTTTCAAAAAGCGGAATTGCCCCCAAACGCATATTGGTTTATTTTGAGCATTCTGAGTCGCTAGCTAAAGAAAGCTTGGATATTCTTGATAATTTAGGCATAAAATGGATATATTTAAAACAAGATACCTTGAATCGGAAGAATTCGCCTTTCTGGAGCCCTTCTTCAAAGGAGCTTGATAAATTTGTTAAAAAACTAAAGTTTAAGCCCCGCAATGAAATCGAAAGATGGCTCTATCAAACTGGTAAACAGCTCTTAAGAGAAGTGGGGTATTGGCATCTCTTTTATAAAGAATTTAATATTAGAGTTCATTTTGTGGGGTTAGAGGCGACTCCTAAGTATTTTGCTCAGAGCATAGCTTTTGATGTCTCGCCTTTTCAAGGCGGGCTTTTAATAGGAAAACAGCGTTCAGAATTATACAATGCATCTTTTTTTAAGGGACAGTATCCAAACGATGTCTATTTTACATGGAACGCACTATCTAGTAGATATTTAGAGGATGATTATAATCCTCAAGTGAAAATAGTTGTCGGTTATCCCAATGATTATATTTTTAAGGGAAAATTTAAAGAGGCGGCAAAGCTAAGAACCGAACTGAAATCAAAAGGGGTAAAATTTATTTTTGCTTTGTTTGATGAATCTCATGCTCCCGATTATTCAATTTCAACAGAAATGATGAATGGGTTTTATCTTGCATTTTTAAATTGGTTGATCAGGGAAAAGGAAATTGGTTTAGTCATCAAATCAAAAAAGCCGTTCATCTTGGATGGCTTGCCGCAAATTTTACCAATTCTTAATAAAGCCAAAGCTACAGGAAGATGCATTTATCTTGAGAATGAATATGGCCGGATGCCATTAGATGCTGCTGCAGTAAGCGATATGGTTGTAAGTATAGGTTATTCGGCAATGGTTGAATCAGCAATTGCCGGGTGCCGAGGTGTTATTTGTGATATGACTTGTTTGCGCTCGCATGATTTTTATCGGTGGGGGTTTGAGCAAATAATATTTGATGATCTAGATCGAATGTTGGTTGCGCTTAAAAAATATGTAAAAGACAAAGAGAGCATCCCTAACTTGGGCGATTGGTCGCCGTTTTCAGACAGATTGGATCCTTTTATGGATGGGCGTGCTGGTGAACGCATGGGCGTTTATCTTCGATGGATTTTGGAAGGGTTTGATGCTGGATTTGACCGTGAAAAAGCATTATTGGAAGCAAATGCAAAATATTCATTGGTGTGGGGAGACGGAAAGATACAAGGAGCATTGAGATGATTTTATGCAAGGAAGATTCTTTTAAACAGTATTTCAATGAACATCCGCTTAATCTAGTTGATATCGGGTTTAGGGATGGGGTTCAAAAAAAATGGGAAATATTCGGCAAGTATTTATCAGTAATAGGATTTGAGCCGGATAAAGTGGAATATAAAAGATTGATCGAGAAGCTTCGGGTCATTTCATCAAAAAAGGGAGCTCCCACTTATAATATTTATGATGTCGCTCTTTATAAAGAGCCTATAGATAATTTAGATCTATATATTACAAAAAATGGGAATTTGTGCTCCATTCTTGAGCCAAATCGCGCCGTTTTGGATGAATTTCCGGAAACAGATAGGTTCGATGTATTGAAAAAAGGTTCGATAAAAGCGGATAAATTGGATAATGTATTTTTTTCAAAAGGCATCAAATCGATTGATTTCATAAAAATTGATGTTCAAGGGGTCGCATTGTATGTTCTTCAAGGGGCAGAAGAAACTTTAAATGGTTCTGTTTTTGGTCTGGAGATAGAAGTTGAGTTTTTACGAATGTATAAAGATCAGCCGTTATTTGGCGATGTAGATAAATTTCTGCGAGACAAAGGGTTTCATTTGTTTGATCTTAAAAAGTATTTTTGGAGAAGAAAGGCCGGTTTAGGGTTTGATGGGTCTAAAAGAGGACAGCTAATTCATGCCGACGCCCTTTATTTGCGGGATGTGGATAGCTACCTTGATCTGCTGCAATCGAATATAAAGGATGTGGTGCAAAAGAAGGCGCTTGTTTTAAAAGCGATATCAATATGTCAATTGTTTGGGTATTCTGATTATGTTCTTTTATTTTGTCAAAAAGCTAAGGCTGCTAAAATTTTTTCTGACAAGGAGGCCGAAACAATTGATAATCTATTTAGGGAAAAAAGTGTTTTTGTATTGCCAAAACTTTGGGGCGTGGGCAGGCTAAAAACACTGGCGAGAAAAATTAATAAATTATTTGAGGATAATTATCATGGCTGGGCAATGGTTGATAAAAATGATGTGGGGAATAATTGTGAGCTTTAATTAATATGCGAACACTAATAGTAATACCGGCTAGATTGGGCTCCTGGAGATTCCCGGATAAGCCTTTAACGATGATCGAAGGGCTTTCGATGATAGAGCATGTCTATAGAAGATCTCTTTTGGCTAAAGGAATTAATAGGGTGGTTTTAGCTGTGTGTGAAGAAAAAGTTTTGAAGGCGGCAGAAGCTTTTGGCGCGGAAGTGGTTATGACATCTGCCGAATGCCACTCGGCAATAGACAGAGTGGCTGATGCTGCCGCAAGACTAGGATATGTCAGCCATGAAGATATTTTGATAAATGTTCAGGGTGATGAGCCGGTTATTCCTCCACCAGCAATTGAAATGACTATAGAAACATTATTAGATGATAAAATATGCGAATGTTCCAACCTTATTGAAGAAATAAAAGATCCTGCTGATCTCACAAATCATCACCGCATAAAAGCGATTATCTCTAACAATAAACGATTAATTTATCTGACCAGACAAGAAATCCCCTCATCAGCTTTTGATATAAAGAAAAGGGCGATATTTTATCGTCAAACCTGTGTCATGGCTTTTCGAGGAGATTTTCTGCAGAAAGTTTCGGATATACCGCAGTCAAAACTCGAACTTATCGAGGGAATAGACATGTTGCGGCTAATCGAAAATGATATTCCAATCGCTTCAGGTGTTATTGCTTTTAGTACTCAGCCGGTAGATACCCCTGAAGATATTCCGAAAGTGATTGAAATATTAAAAAATGATCAATGGTTTAAGCATGGATACAAATAATAAAAAGATATTTATTGTTGTTGACAACCTGAAAAATAACTGGCAAAAAGAGATAAAAAACGCTGCTGGGAGAGAAAAGTATCACCTATTGACGTTTGGTCTTTCGCCTGAGCAATTGTATCTACCTGAAGGGGTACAGATAGTTGAAACCAGCGAGATTTCAAAACGGGCAGAAAAAGAGGCGCGCAATTTTTACCTAAAAATGCCGCGATTGGAAATTCTTCATGAAGGGCGGGATCTTTGGTGGTTCCTGAATATAAGCGAGAAAAATATCTGGACAGATAAGATAATACACCGCCTTTATGCCTTTTTACGTTTTCATTATGTGGTGGAAAGGGATCAATATGATCAGATATTATTTTACCTTGACGATAAAGTCATGGAAAATGTTCTGAAAAAGCGGCAACCGCCCCGCTATGGGGGTAATTTAACCGCCAGTTTTCGTTTTGTACTGCTTTACTATTATTATGCTTTGAGAGAGATAATTAAAGTTATCATAAGGAAAAGTGTGCTAAAAACCATTAGCCCGGGAACAAAAAGCATCCCCAAAACTGATGCGATCGGCATTTTCAGTATCTATCCGGCATGGTGGCAAAATCCGTATTCAGCCAAAGCAGTTGACATTTTCCTCCAAGCAGTGCCGGATGAGCTGGCGAAGCAAACTGAGGTTACTTATCTAATCTGGTTGATGGCTGATTGGCGGCAACTTCGCAAAGGCAGGGATTTCTTTAAGAGCCGGCCAATGATAATTCTAGAACAGTTCCTTAAACCGGCTGACTTTTTGGCGCCTGTCGCACCCGGTCTTTTCTTAAAGTTCTATAATTCATTAAAGCAATTTGCTGGATTGAGTTTTAAGCTTAAAGGGAAAGATCTTTCGGCATTTTTTTGGGAGGAGTACTTTAAGTCGCTAACGAATCCAGTTCTATTTGAGTGGCTGCTGCTTGACAAGGCACTGCGCCGCTATCAGCTGCGGAATCTAAAAGCCGTTCTCTTCCGCCTGGAATTTCAGCCGTTGGAGCGGGCACTGCTATATAATACACGGCGACAGACGACGACTTTCGGCTTCCAGCATTCTGCGCTTGGTAAAAATTTTCTGAATTATGTTTTTCAGCCTAATGAATTTAATACCAGTACAATTCCGTTGCCGGATCAGATACTGACGAACGGTGAAATAGGCCAAAAATTCATGACTGAGGCTGGTTTCCCTGCCGAGCGGCTCGTTGCCTTCGGTCCGATCCGTTATATTCCACTTTTTGAATATGCAAAAAACAGGCCTAGCAGCATAGACTTGCGTCGTAAATTATCTATACCATTGAATAAAAAGATCGTTTTTGTTGCTACTTCCCCATTATTACCGGAAACACTCTGTATGTTGGGCGATCTTTTAGCGGCGGCAACACAAGTTGGCACCGCAATCCACATTTTTGTCAAACTTCATCCCAACGCCAAAGAATTTCAAGGGTTTGTCCCTGCGGTTAAGAAGCTGTTAAGAGAAAATATCGAAAAGAATTCGTTTGCGATTTTACCTCCATCAGTGTCAATTTATGATTATATTTCTGCTTCAGATACGATATTACTAACGGGTGGAAGCGTAGCTCTGGAAGCGATGGTTTTAGGCGTTGTTCCTATTATTTATATATGCCATGCACAGTTTAGCCATAATCCTATGGCTAAATTTCCTGAAGCAGTTTTTTTGGTTAAAAATAAACAAGAGTTATTGCTTGCACTTAGCGCAATTAATGATAAGCAATCGATAAATCAAATAATGAATAGTTGGCCAGACGTTATCAAGCTTTTTTTCCATGATATAATTGAAGACACCATAAAAAAAACTATTACACAAATAAAAACAATTGAGAAAAAGGAGATATTAAATGAACAAGAGGTTCGTTTTTGTTAATCTTTCAATAGAATCTGGTTTTACTGGAGTAAATCATGGGATTGCTTATCTTGTCCCAATAATCAAAAAGGCCGGCTTTAATGTTTTCTGCCTCAATATAGTATCTAAAATAAGTTGCAATGATTTCAGGAATAGAATAGAGAAGCTTTGTCCCTCAATCGTTGCTTTTTCTTGCACATCACCACAATTGAAATATTTAGCAATATATTCTAAAGCACTGGGAATTTATCCGGAGATATTGCAAATAGCAGGAGGCGTTGGTTCGACTTTGGATCCAGAAGTTTTTTTAAATTGCAGCGATTTAAATGGTGTCTGTATTGGCGAGGGAGAAATGCCGATTAAACAATTATTAAGTAATATTAATAATAATCAGGATATTTATTCCACAGAAGGATTCTTTTGGAAACAGAATGGTCAGATAATCAAAAATCGAATTGCACAGTTTATTAATGATCTTTCTTCATTAGATTTCCCTGATTACTCGATTTTTGATAGAAATCTTGTAGTAAGAAATAGGCATTTAAACCTTATGATGAGCCGCGGTTGTCCTTTTAATTGCAATTATTGCTGCAATGGTATCCTGAGCAATGTTTACCCTTCTCGCCTCGGATATTTTAGGATACCTTCTGTTGAATACAGCATTAGATTTCTTGAATTTATGAACGAGCAATACCCGGAAACTGAATTCATCGGATTTGAAGACGACCTTTTGATTGCTAACAAAGCATGGTTTATAAAATTTGCAGAGGAATATCAAAAAAGAATAAAAAAACCGTATAGGATATGCGTGCGAATAGAGTGCATAGATCCAGAGATAGTTGAAGCCATGAAAAAAAGTGGATGCCGTGTTGCCTCATCAGGGTTGGAAAGTGGTAATGAAAGATTAAGAAATGAGCTCTTAAATAGAAAACATTCTAATTCAATGTATATCGAGAAATCGAAAATGATAAAAGATGCCGGGATCGAACTATTTACCTTTAATATTGTCGGATTTCCTTTTGAAACAAAACAAGAAATGGAAGAGACATTTAAATTAAATAAAATACTTGCGCCAAATTACGGCCTTTGCACATTTTTCTATCCTTTTCCGAAAACTAAATTATATAATATCTGTAAACAAGAGGGACTTTTGGAAGAAGAGGAAATAGTGGCTACGACTAATTACAACACTCGGCCAACAATTAAAATGACGCAAAAACAGGCTAGAGAGTGTATCTCAATGCAACGGCGAATGACGCATTATTTCATCAAACGAAGATATTGGACGCTAGTTTCATACTTACCCCATGGGATAAAATGGTTCTGGCTTGTAGGTTTATATTTTCTAAAGTATTTAATAGAGACACGGCCTTTGCTTGGAATATTCGTTCATAGGCTTAAGTCACGGTTTGCCCAAAGTGAATGATAATATGTATTGGAAAGTTTTAGTTTCCGCACCTTATATGCAATCGGTGATTGACGAGTTCCGTCCGTTCTTTAAGGAGAATAACATTGAGATTATTATTCCTGCTGTCAAAGAAAGATTAGAGGAAGCAGATTTGCTCAATTTGATTGAAGACATTGATGGAGTTATCTGTGGAGATGATCGCTTTACTGCGAAAGTTTTCCATAAAGCTAAAAAACTTAAAGTTTTAGCCAAATGGGGGACAGGTGTTGATTCAATCGATAAAGTTGAAGCGCAAAAACTCGGCATCAGTGTTTTCAATACTCCTAATGCGTTTACTGATCCAGTTGCAGACTCGGTTTTAGCATATATCTTGAGTTTTTCCAGGAAGGTTCCATGGAGCACAGTGGCAATGCGCCAAGGTGAATGGAGAAAAAAACCGTGCATTTCCCTTAAAGAATGTGTCCTTGGTGTAATTGGAGTTGGCAATATTGGCACGGCAGTTATTAAGCGCGCGTTATCTTTTGGAATGAAAATTCTTGGTAATGATGTCAAAAAGATTAGACCATTTGGAGTTGAAATGGTTTCAAAATTAAATCTGCTGAAAAAATCAGATTATATAAGTATTAATTGCGACTTAAATCCTACCAGTTTTCATTTAATAGGTGAAAAAGAATTCGCGTTGATGAAACCAACTGCCTGCATCATTAATACCGCTCGCGGGCCTATCATTGAAGAGAAATCCCTGATCAGTGCATTACGGCAAAAAAAGATTGCCGGAGCTGGATTAGATGTTTTTGAGGATGAACCCCTTTCTAAAAATAGCCCCTTAAGGAAAATGGATAATTGCCTTCTGGCGCCGCATAATGCCAATAGTAGTCCCGCGGCTTGGGCATATGTTCATCAGAATACTTTGAATAATCTTTTAAAAGGATTGAAAAGCGGAAGAAAAGCATGAATAAATATTTAAAAATATCTTATGATTTAACGCCGGACATGCCAATTTTTGAAAATAACCCGAGTAATAAGTATAAAGAGGTAAATTCTTTTAAAAAAGGTGATAACTGGAGTTCGGCTTCCGTTACGATCTTTACTCACAATGGCACGCATATTGATGCACCCTATCATTTCTATCCACGGGGTAAAAAGATAGGGGATTATCAAATCAAAGAGTTTATCTTTAATAGATGTAGCGTGTTGGATATAGTGAAAAAAGTAGGCGAATCTATCAATGCAAATGATCTATGCGGGGGGGAAGACAAGAAATGTGATTTGCTTTTAATCCGAACGGGATTTGGTAGAAAAAGAAAGGAATCCGCATATATACATAATGGCCCTTGGCTGCATCCTGAAGCCACAGATGTTATTCTTAAAAATTATCCGAAGTTAAAAGCAATTGGGATAGACACTATTTCTATAGCATCTCCCCAGCATCTCAAGAAAGGGGAAGCAGCTCATCGGATTTTGCTTAAAAAGGTTATGATAATTGAAGATTTGAATCTGGAAATTGTTCCCGAAAGAATTAAAAGGATATTTGTTATTCCTTTGTTTGTTAAAGATGTTGATAGTATGCCGTGCACTGCTTTTGCGGAGGTTGAAGAGTAATATGTATCGCTCGATAATAAGATTGAAGGATAAATTTAGATTAAAGTATGGAATGATGTTATACAGAAATATATTTTGGTTTTCTCAGCTATTTGGTTTTAGTTTGGTTAGAAATCGATTTTATTCGCCCATTCCTGAAATTAGAACTCTTAAAGATAAAATTTGGGAGTATCCATCAGAACTGATAGGAATAAAAATGAACGAAAAGGAGCAAGTAATTTTACTATCCGACTTTGCCGAAAAATACAAAATCGAATATGATCAGTTTCAGTTATTAAAAGGTTCAAACACAAATCCTTATGATTTTTATATTAAAAATAGATGTTTCGAAGAAATTGATGGAGAAATATTATATTGCATGATTCGCGATTTAAAACCCAGAAAAATAATAGAAATCGGGTCGGGGTATTCTACATATTTATCTGCTCGGGCAACACTTAAAAACAAGGAAAACAGTGATGATTGTGAGCTAATTGCGATTGAACCTTATCCGAATGAAACCCTAAAAACAGGCTTCCCCGGGTTATTAAAACTCTTACAAACTGAGGTTCAGAATGTTCCATTGGCAAAGTTTCTTGAATTGCAGGAAAATGATATCCTTTTTATTGATTCAAGCCATGTATTGAAGATCGGTAGCGATGTTCAATATGAATATTTAGAAATTTTACCAAGGTTGAATAAGGGGGTTGTTGTACACATACACGATATATTTCTGCCAGCTGAATATCCAAAAAAATGGGTATTGGAAGAACTCATGTTTTATAATGAACAATATCTGCTTCAGGCTTTTTTGACATTTAATGATAGCTTTGAAATTCTTTGGTCCGGTAGTTATATGAGGTTAAAGCATCCCGATGAACTAAAGAAAGCATTTAATTCATATGAAAAATCAACTTTTCCAGGAAGTGTTTGGTTAAGGAAAATAAAGTGAGTAAAGTCAAAGCTTCTATTATTATTCGGACATTCAATGAAGGCCGCCATCTGGCAAAACTGCTTAAAATGTTACAGGATCAAAATTATAAGAACTGGGAAGCAATCATAGTCGATTCGGGATCGGCCGATGACACACTTGAGATTGCCCGTCGTTTCCAGACCAGGATTATTACCATTCCCCCAGAAGATTTTTCTTTCGGTCGCTCGCTTAATCTTGGCTGCCGTAACGCCACCGGTGATTACCTGATCTTTATTAGCGGACATGCTTATCCAAAGGACAAAATGTGGCTAACTAATATGCTCCAGCCGTTTGAAGACGAAAAGATTGCTATGGTTTATGGAAGGCAGGAAGGCAACCATCTGACAAAACTGTCAGAAGATAGAGATCTGTGCAGCAATTTTGGAGATAAATCTAAGATACTGGTTGAAGAATCGTTTGGCAACAATGCCAATGCGGCGATCAGAAAATCACTTTGGGAAAGGATCCCCTTTGATGAAAGTTTGCCCGGCCTTGAAGATATTGATTGGGCACACAAGGTTCAAAAGAAGGGACATTATATTTATTACAAGGCTGACGCAGAGGTTATTCATATTCACGAAGAGAATTACCGGCACATTTATAATCGGTTCAAACGGGAAGCAATTGCTTATCAAGCAATCTTCCCTAATTATTATCATAGTTTTAGATGGGCGGTGATGCTGTTCGCTTTGTTGATAGTCCGAGATTTTTTCTACGGCTTGACCCATGGCCGCTTGCTAAGAAAAATTGCACAGTCGCCCCTTTACCGATTTTTCCAAATTAAAGGACTTTATGACGGCCAGAGGAATGTCGGCAGACTGACAATGGAATTAAAAACCGAATTGTATTTTCCCGAAGCTAACAAGAGCGTTTTGATCACAGGTCCGGATCAGCATTCGATCCAAATAAAGGAAAGGCCGGCAATCGGAGACAAAGAAGTGCTGGTTAACGTTAAATATGTTGCAGTTTGTTCGACCGATCTTGATATTCTTAAGGGGAAACTGGCTTATTATACTTCGGGCTGGGCAAAATATCCGATCGTCCCGGGACATGAGTTTTCTGGTCTGGTTGCTGCCAAAGGGAAAAAAGTAAATGGTCTCGAAGTCGGCGATAAGATCGTTGGTGAATGTATTCTCGGCTGTGGAACGTGTCCGGCCTGCCAAAACAACAACCCGCTTGGCTGTTCGGAAAGAAAGGAAGTTGGTGTCCTCAATTTTAATGGTGCTTACTCGCAGTACCTGAAGATGGACAGCCGTTTTGTCCACAAGCTGATGCCCGATGCTTTGTTGGAAAAAGCGTGCCTGATAGAACCGCTGGCGGTCTCCCTGCGCGGCGTAAGGAAATTGACCTCCGGCGACCACGGGAGCCACCGGAAAGTTGCCATCATCGGTTTTGGGACAATTGGCAACCTTTGTGCCCAGCTGATGGTTCTCTCCGGTTATGAAGTTGATGTTTTTGATAAAAATAATATAAAAACCGCTGGCATCAAGAATCCAAAAATAAAAGCTTTTAGTGAGCTTAACGGTCTAGGGCAATACGATTATATCATTGAAGCAACCGGCAAAACCGAAGCATTGAAAAAAGTTCTGGCAGAAAGCAAAGCCGGGGTAAAAATATTACTACTCGGCCTTCCTTACGCGAAAATGGAATATAATTTTGAATCACTTGTTTGTTTTGACAAGACACTGGTTGGATCCGTTGGCAGCACGAGAGAAGATTTTATTGAAGCAATCAGGGTTTATGAGCGGATCGACTTGAGCGCATTGACACAATGTATTTTCAGTTTTGATGATTATGAGCTCGCTTGGAAAAAACACCTGAAAGGTGAAGTTATTAAAGCAATCATTAAGGTTAGTTAGGAGGATTCATGAAAAGCAATCAGAATATTATCGGTATTATTCCTGCCCGGATGGCTTCATCTCGTTTTCCAGGTAAACCGCTGGCATCGATACTTGGTGTCCCGATGTTGGGACATGTTTTTAAACGGAGTAAATTAAGCCGGATATTGAATGAGGTTTACGTTGCGACCTGCGACCAGGAAATCGCTAATTATATTCAATCGATTGGCGGGAAGGCGGTTATGACCTCAGATAAGCATGTGCGTGCATCCG
The DNA here is from genome assembly GCA_009772965.1 of Candidatus Saganbacteria bacterium. Taxonomy (GTDB): domain Bacteria; phylum Margulisbacteria; class WOR-1; order XYC2-FULL-46-14; family WPAF01; genus WPAF01. The sequence continues at coordinate 30,603 of WPAF01000001.1, read as the reverse complement.
ACCGTACGGCAGAATGTCTTGTGAAAGTTGAAGCAGAAACCGGCAAAAAAGTTGATATTGTAGTAATGATCCAGGGGGATGAGCCAATGATACGGCCGGAGATGATTGATTCCGCCGTCGCTCCGCTACTTGAGGATAATTTGATTCAAGTGGTCAATTTGATGTCCACCTTGAAAAACCGGATCGAACAAGATGACCCTAACGAAGTCAAAGTTGTTGTTGACCAACATAATTTTGCCCTCTATTTTTCCCGTGAACCAATTCCTTCGTGGAAAAAGGGAGCCAAGTCTCTCCTGATGCTAAAACAGGTTTGTGTCATTCCGTTCCGCCGGGATTTCCTGATCAAGTTTAACCGGCTGGAGCCGACGCCGCTCGAGATCGCCGAATCGGTTGACATGCTAAGGGTGCTTGAGCATGGCTATAAAATTAAAATGGTTATGTCGGATCATGAAACCTACAGTGTTGACAATATCGAGGACCTAAAAAAAGTTGAGAAAATTATGAGGAAGGAGAAAAATCAATGATTTTAGTGACTGGTGCGAACGGGATGGTCGGTTCTTATGTCAAAGAAATATTCCATGACGTAGAACTGGCCTTAACGGATATCCCTGAGATGGATGTGACCAACAAAGATTTGGTTTTTAGTTTGGTTGCTAAATATAAGCCCACTACGGTTCTACACTTGGCAGCGGAAACAAATGTTGATAAATGCGAAAGCGAAATAGATCATGCTTTCAGGACAAATGCTATGGGAACTTATAATGTTGCTTTGGCTTGTCAGAAATTCAATGCGGTAATGATATATATTAGCACGGGAGGCGTATTTAACGGCCATGCAGGGCAGATTCACACCGAATTTGATTCTCCCGCTCCACTTAACATTTACAGCAAAGCAAAATATGAGGGGGAACTAATTGTTCGAGATCTTCTTCATAAATATTATATTTTTCGCGCTGGTTGGATGATTGGCGGCGGCTCTGCTAAGGACAAGAAGTTCGTCGGGAAGATCATCGAATTATGCAAAACGCGCGATGAAATTGAAGTGGTGAATGACAAGTTTGGAAGCCCAACTTTCGCCCGTGATTTTCTTCGCGGTATTAATAAAATTATCAAGACCGGTAATTTCGGTTTGTACCATCTGGCAAATACCGGTGTTTGCAGTCGTTATGAGATAGCATTGGAGATTGTAAAGTTACTAGGACGAGAAGTAATGATTATACCGGTTTCATCTGATCGCTTCCCGCTTCCAGCGCAAAGGGCGGCTTCTGAAGCGATAAAAAATTACAAGCTCGACTTATTAGGAATAAACCCTATGCCATCATGGAAACAGGCATTAGAAGAATACATCAAAGAGTGGGGGACTTAAGAAGAGTGTTTTTGAAATTCTCGGTCATCACGCCTTTATATAACGGAGCGAGATTTATAAGAAAGACCCTTGATTCCGCGTTGGCACAAACTTATAGAAATTTTGAAATTGTTCTGGTAAATGATGAATCACCCGATGATGTAGGCAGCATAGTTAAAGATTATATAGCTACACACCCTGAAATAAACTTTGTTTATGTGGAACAAAAAAATAAAGGTTTAGGCGGCGCCAGGAATACGGCAATAAGATATTCGTCTGGAGATATAATAGCTATACTTGATCAGGATGATATCTGGTATCCAGAGAAACTGGAAAAAGTTGCCGGAACATATGCAGATGATCCGGATGCTTCGATTGTGTGCCACCGGCAGTATATAAGGCAGAATGGCAAGATCATAGGAATTTGCGCTGATGGGTCATACGAAAAAGATATGCACAGAAAATTGCTTTTTAGCGGAAACCCGCTTTCTACCTCTGCTACAACCTTTAAAAAATCCGTAATTGAAAAAGTTGGGTACTTTTCAGAAGATATCAAGCATCTGCATTTTGTCGAAGATTACGAATTATGGCTACGAATGGCACGGCAGGGTTTTAAATTTGTATTTTTACCCGATATCATGGGAGAATATATTAAGCACGATTTTAACTACTCTTCGGCAAGTTATAAGAGCCACGAGCTTATGTGCAATAGCCAGATTTATGTGATTAATTTGCATTATTCTAAATTGGCAAATAAACAGTTGATTGACTCATATTTAATAAGAAGAAGGAGGGCTGAGCTGTTTTTTGTGACCGCTCAAAGAATATTCTTTCAATCAAAACATTTATTTGTAACTTTAAAGTATTTATTCAAGATGTTTATGAGCGACCCTTTTTATCTTTTCTTTCGATTACGAATTTTTCTTAGTAAAAAAGCGGGTTTTAATGCAAAAAAATAAATTAAAAATCTGTTTCCTCGGCTGGGCTAATAGCGAACATGTAAAAAGATGGGTTAAATGGTTTGCAGCTCAAGGGCACGAAGTTCACCTATTGTCAAATGTTTATGAGGAAATTGAAGGTGTGACAGTGCATTCTTTGCAAAACAAAGTTGTATCTTTATCAGATACAGCTTCGAGGTCATGCAGGCAGAATAATTTACTTACAGATTGGGTTAAATGGGCAAAGTTTAACTATTTAAGTTACTTAAAATATCCTTCATATATCAGGAAAACCAAGCAATTACTTAAGCAAATTAAACCGGATATTTTACAGGGTTTTTATATAGGTTTTGCCGGATATATCGGAATATTTACTGGTTTTCATCCATTTATGGTTTTTACCGGCGGCCCGGAATTGTTATTCTATCCGAAAAAATCGTTATTTCACCGCATCTGGGTCAAATTTGCTATGAAAAGGATTGATTTCCTGACTCATACATCGGAGGAAGCGAATAAAGCAGCCATCGAATTAGGCATGTCTCCAGAAAAATCAAAATTCATGCACATTGGCATTGATCTAAAAACTTTTAATCCGCATATTGATCCCGGCAACCTAAAAAAACGGCTAGGTATTGATGGTCATCCTATGGTATTGAGCACTCGAGGGTTATATGATGCGCACTATAATATAACTACCCTTATAAAAGCTTTCTCTGTGGTAGTCAAAAAAATACCGGAAGCTCGTTTGGTAATGAAATATCATTCCGCGCTTGAAAAGAATAAATTCGTTAAATTGGCTCAAGATCTCGGGATCTATGATAAAATTGTATGGGTTGAAAAAGTGGATTATCAAGATATGGCAAAATTCTACCGAGCAGCCGATGTTTATGTTTCTCTTTCTTATACTGATTCTGGAGCAGTTTCAATGCTTGAGGCAATGGCTTGCGGTTGCGTCCCCGTTGTTTCTAATCTAAAAAACATGAGGGAATGGATCAAAGATGGGGAAAACGGTTTTATTGGAGATTCGAATGATGTGTATACTGCAGCTAATTCGATCATAAAGATTATTGAAAGTGATGAGAAAAAAAAGACTTTCGGGCTAAAAAATATTGAAATCATACGAACTCAAGCTGATCAGGAAAAATCATTTAAGGCGCTTGAAGATAAATCATATGAATTGGTGGGTATTAAAAATTGAAACATAAAAAAACATTGATCTTAGCGGGAGGACTGGGAACAAGACTCAGGCCTCTTACTTTTGCCATTCCTAAGCCTTTAATTCCGGTTTGCGGGCGCCCGATACTTGATTATATTATCTCCGTTTTATCAAAATACGGGTACGATGATATTTATGTTTCGTTGAATTATCGGGCAGATATTATTAAGCTTTATCTTGCGGAAAAAAGATATCACGGAATAAAAATAAGTTTTTTGGAAGAAAACGTTCAATTGGGAACCGCTGGGCCACTTTCTCTTTTAAAGAAAAATAAAATCAAATTAAGAAAAGACGAATCAATTTTAGTAATTAATGGCGACATTTTAACCGATCTGGATTTTGGTAAGCTGCAGGCTCAGCATGAAAGCACAAATGCCGATTTGACAGTTGCAATGATCAATTTTTCCCATTCATTGAGTTACGGAATACTGGATACAGATACCGCTCAAAACATCATGGCGGTTAGAGAAAAACCGACTTTTAATTATAAGGCGAGCGCGGGGATTTATTTAATAAAGAATATCTGCCTTAACCTCATTCCTGATAAATGTTACACGATGCCGGAACTTATTATGGCTTTGATAAGCAAAGGTTTTGCGGTCAAAGGTTATGCTATTAAGGAAAATTGGCTGGCGATCGAACAAATTAAAAACTTGGAGGAAGTAAGCAATGCAAAATGGATTGAAAAAATCTAAAAGGGGTCATAAACAATGAAATTGGCAGGGAAAAAAGTCTTAGTAACAGGGGGAGATGGGTTTGTTGGCAGCCACTTAGTTGAGGAATTGGTAAAAATAGGAGCAGATGTTACAGCTTTTGTTTTTTATAATTCACAAAATAAGATAGGGAATTTGGATTTTGTGCCAAAAGAAATTCTTTCTCAAGTTAAGATCATTTTTGGCGATATTGTTGATTTCGGAGCTGTCAAAGATGCGGCAAAAAAACAGGATATTGTGTTTCATTTAGCCGCTTTAATAGCCATTCCTTATTCATATTTAGCGCCAGAAGCTTACGTAATGACAAATGTAATGGGTACTTTGCATGTTTTACAGGCTTGCAGAGAGATGGGGATACAAAAGATTGTTCACACATCTACAAGCGAAACATATGGATCAGCTATTTACACGCCAATTGATGAAAAGCATCCGCTTCAAGCCCAATCCCCGTATTCTGCCACTAAAATTGGAGCCGATAAAATTGCCGAAAGTTTTTATTGTTCATTTAATCTTCCAGTGGCTACAATCAGACCATTTAACACGTACGGCACTAGGCAATCAGCAAGGGCGGTTATTCCGACAGTAATTTGTCAAGCGTTATCTGGTAAAAAAGAGATTAAATTGGGGGCATTATCTCCAGTACGAGACATGAATTATGTCAAGGATTCGGTTGCGGGCTATATACAGATTGCTGAAGCAGATAATACTGTTGGAGAAGTTATTAATATTGGGTCAGGAAAGGGTATTACAATAGGCGTTCTGGCCAATAAAATATTAGAACTTACGGGGAGCAAGGCTAAAATCATTAGCGATGAAGTCAGAATTAGGCCTGAAAAGAGTGAAGTCAAACAATTGATTTGTAATTTTTCAAAAGCTAAAAAGCTAATTGGTTATGAGCCCAAATATTCGCTTGAGAATGGTTTGAAAGAAACCATCAATTATATTAAGGGGAATCTGAATATTTATAAACCTGATGAATATACCATTTAAATTTCACGCCCATTCTTTTTTTAATTTCAAAGGGTTAAATAATTTACGAATCCCCATTAGTTTAACTTTTCTTAACTATTTGGCGGTTTTTTCAGTTTTTACAGATGTATTTACATATTATGAATATCTTCGAGCCCCATTGATTATCATGGCAATTGTATTGTCTCTATTAATATTAAAAACAAACAAATTATATTTTAATAAGACATTTCTTTTTCTATTTTGTTTAGCGAGCATTATCACTTTAATAAGTATCAAGCTGGGATATGCTTCTTTGTCGAGATTTCTTTTGCAATTTGTTGGGATTTTATTTTCGGCGTTTGGATTTTATTATCTAATAAAAATAAACAATAATGATGCATTAAAAATATTTAAGATTTATATGCGGATAGCTTTTTTAATTGCTTTAATTGGGGTTTTTCAAGATATTAGTTATCTGCTGCATTTCCAGCCAGGGTATAATTATCGTTATCTTCACCCTGGCTTTACTTTTCATGCAGCAAGGATGGGATTACTTAGAGTTTCTTCTATTTTGCATGAGCCGACCGGCCTTGTTTTTATACTGATGCCGGCATTTTTTGCTTCCTTAATGAGTTTTTTTAAGGGTGGTTTTAAGTTTATTAAAAGTTGGAAGGCTTTGATTATAATAATGGTTTTTATCTTAACTTTTTCAACAACCGGCTATATTGGAATTTTATTTTCCTTAATTTTAGTACTAATTAGCTACCATAATATTAAATATTTATTTATAACATTCATAATAATGACACTTTTTGTTTATTCTGCTTATAATGGAGTGGCGGAAGTTAAGGGGCGTGTCGATGTCGCAATTAAATATTTTACGGGTCAAGTTCAAATAACCTCATTGAAAGGAACTGCTTTTGCTTCTTTATCTAATGCTGCTATTTCTTTGATGAGTTTTCGTGATAGCCCAATTTTTGGCTTTGGTTTGGGATCTTTTGAAAATACTTATCCTCGCTATATGAAAAATGCCATCGGCGTAGATATCCAAAAAGTAAACACAGGAACTATTGAAATGCGGCTAAACTATAATGATGCTTCCTCTTTGTTTTTTAGGCTTTTATCAGAAACTGGCTTATTGGGCGTATTGGCATATTTTATTTTTATAAAACGATTTTATCTGTTTAAGGATAATGACCATTCAAAATATTTATGGATAATTAATAATGGAATTCTTTGTTATTTTTTTCTTAGATTGGGGCGAGGGGGGCACTATTTCAACGAAGGCTTTTTCCTATTTTTCTGGCTGTATTATTTTTCCAAATTGAATTCTAAAAACCCTACAAGAAAGGTGTTTTACGAAAAATAAAGTTCTTATATTCCAAATATTTTGTTTTATCTTGCTTTTAGCATTTATAATTATAAAACTGCAATTAATGTCAGCGCCGTTTGTAAACCTTGAATCCTATTATGCTTTTGCGGGTAAATCCTTAAGTAATGGACAAATTGATCCTGCCAGAGAAATCCTGGAAAGTTCCATTGCAAATCCTGTCTCTTCAGTATTAGGTATCGCTCTTATTACAAAAATATTTGGCTTTTCTGTGTTAACTTCCCGGATATTTTCGCTTATATGCGCGTGTATGTTGATAATAATTTCAGCTTGGTTTCTATTAAAATACTATAAATTAAATGAAAGCATTATAACTGTTTTGCTCCTTATTTTTAATCCCTTATTTTTCTATTATTCAACAGTTGCATCCTCTGATATTCCTTTTGCATTTTTAACAACCTCCGGGCTTATTTTCCTGATAATTGGATTGAAGGATAATGAGAGAAAATATATTTATACGTCTGCACTTCTTATCGCGGCGTCTGGATTATTTAAGATTAATTCTTTTATTTATGCGTTTTCAGCAATACTTATATTGTTCATTATTATCAGAGATAAAGATAGGTTAAATATAATCCTGAAATATATGGCATTATCATTATTACCCTTAATAATATTTTATGCTTTGCCCTATATCAAACAAGGTTATGTAATCCCGCCCCATCTCACCCGGAATTATCGTTTCAATAGTGTTGATAATATTTTGCTTTTTATCCCAAGGGTAATTTCAGAATTATACCTACTTAGCGCGTTTTCCACGCCTTTTTTATTAATGGCATTTTTATGTAAATTACGAAATATTAATAAGAAAGTTATTGCTGCCGGAAGCGCATTTGCATTGATCCTGTTTTTAATATTGAATTATTATTGGCATAATTATTCAAGTATTTTCGGGGAAATGCGGTTAGAATTATTCGATTCCCATCCTTATTTATTTTATATTCTATTAATATTTATTTTTTTGGGGCTGGTCTCATTGTTTTTATTTAAAAAGATCATTAAAGATAACGAAGTAAATATGCCTTTATATATATGGTTACTATCTGGTATTTTTGTTGGCGCGATAACAAGAATTGCCGATAGATATATGTTGTATATTTTATTTCCATTTATTGTTCTTTCATCCTCAGTATTTATAAAATATTGTAAAATCAAAGGATCCAAGATAATAGCTTCCATCTTTTTGTTGGGGTATGCGTTGATAAGTATATCTTATAACATTATTTTTATTAATGAGGGTATGGCGGCAAGCAAAATTGCTGATTATATTAATAAAAATAATATTCCCATTTATTACAATCCCGGCAAAGATAGCGGTTCTGTATTATGCCATAATTGGTATTTAATAAGAGGTGATTTGCTAAGGAAAAAGGCTGGAGCATATAAATATAGTCTTGATACTATTACTGGTTCATCTGATAAAAACATTTTATATAAGAAAGATGTTAAATTGTTGGGTGTTAAGATAAAATCTTATGCTATTATCAAAAATAAATAAAGTGAAATATGAGCATTCCGAGAAAGTCTCATGAAATGTTAAGACTTAATTGCTATATTACAAGTTTTGTTATTGCCTTTGTAATTACTATTATACTTATACCAATGGCTTTATCAGTTTCGGCTCCTTCTAATCCCGACAGCCATTGGTACATTAATATGGCAGAAGGGAATTACCAAGAAACAGCCAAACCATTTTCTTATAGGGTTTTATATCCATTTTTAGCTCAAAAATTGACACTCTTGACTCATGATGTCCGCAGTTCTTTTATTGTTTTAGCTCTGGTAAGCATCTTTCTCTTATTATTTGCCGTTATTCTATTATTAATGTCAAAAACAACATTGCCCAAAATATTAATCATTTCTTTATTTTTTACCCCATATATAATGAGTTTATTAAAAGAATATTATTTGCCTGATTTATGTCATGCGGCAATAATAAGTTGCTTTTTTTTAACTACAATTATTTTTAATCGTTGGTATGGCATTTTGTGGCTTCTGCCACTTTTTCTGACGAGAGAATCAACTATCCTTTTGAGCTTGACCATCATCTTGATTACTTTCTATAACCGCGAGAACAAATTAGCAATGGCTGCGTTGATTACAACTTTTATTGCAATCGCGATCAGCATTTATATCTCGTCAGTTGCCCCCAGCATGCCAAATTTGCATAGGGTTAATGACTTGCTATATTTATTTGGCAAAATTCCTTTCAACTTTCTAAGAAATGTTTTAGGGGTTTATACTTGGTTTAATGTTAATGATTATCATCATCCAATTGTTATACTCAAAATGCCAAAATACATTCATCTGGGAGCAATTAAAACAATTGTTTTTGGCTGTCTTAATTTTGATAGGCCATTAAGGACATTAATAACACTGCTCACTTATTTTGGGACTTTGCCTATCATATTATTATCAATTGTAAAGTTTCGCAGGAAATATTTGAACAATGATATCTGGCTTCCTGTTGCTGTAGTTTATGGATTGCTGACATTTTGTTTAGGGCCGTCGCTGGGCTCCTCTGTTGAGAGGTTGGTCGGCTTTGGTTGGCCAGCATTTCTAATAGCGACGCCAATTCTACTTGCTAAATATTGCCAAGATAAATATTTATTGATCGGATTATTTTCTTTAAGTTTTTTAACTAGCTGGCTCCCATTTCTTGGAAATTGGATTTTTGTTAATCCTTTATTTGGGCAATTATTTGTGATTGTTTTTGCGGCGCTGCTCCATTATTATACTTATAGGATGTTAAATAACTGGCGAAACAAAGGAGCTATTACTTAAATGGCAAATAATCAAATTTGGTTATTATTCAAGTCATTGCGGCCAAAACAATGGATTAAAAATTTAATAATATATGCGGGTTTAATCTTTGCAAAACGTCTTTTTGTTTTTTCAGATTTTTTAATTGTTTCTTATGCCTTTTTGCTTTTTTGCCTGCTTACTGGTTGTACTTATTTGATAAATGACTTGAAGGATTTCGAAAAAGATAAGCTTCATCCCAAGAAAAAGTTTAGGCCTCTGGCGCAAGGGACGCTGTCAAATTTGTTCGCTTTGGTTTTTATAATTATAGGTTTAATTGCCGCATTATTTTTGTCATTCATATTAAATTATACGTTTGTATTGATAGTTTTAATTTATTTAATAATGATGCTCGGATACACTTTTGGCTTGAAAGAGGTCGTTATACTTGACGCATTTATTATTGCCGCGGGATATGTTTTGCGCGGGATTGCCGGCATGGAAGTAATAGGGGTTGAAATGTCTCCATGGTTCCTTATTTGCGCTTCCCTTATAGCTCTTTTCGTAGTTTTCTGTAAAAGAAAAAACGAATTATTGGTATTAGGTAAAAATGCCGTTTCGCATCGCAATATTCTTTTGGAATATAATAATTCCCTTCTTGATCAATTAATATCCATAACGTCTAGCTCGGTCGTTTTAACTTATTCCTTGTATACTCTTTCTCCGGAAACAATCGCAAAATTCCAAACAAGAAAATTAGTTTATTCCGTGCCTTTTGTTCTTTTTGGTTTATTTAGATATTTGTATTTGGTTTATAGAAAGGATAAAGGAGGAAACGCGGAGAAATTATTACTAATCGATCCTTTTTTAGTGTTAGTAGCAATAGGCTGGATAGCAACAATTATTTTGATTATTTATGGAAAGGGGATAATATAATTTGTGGCAAAAACTAAAGTAGCTGTATTAAAAACTTCTCCGGAAGCAATATTGGATGATTACCAAAAACTGATGCATCTTGCTGAATATGAAAAATATTTGCCAAAAAATAAAGATACCGCCTTAAAAATTAATATATCTTGGCATAAGTTTTATCCGGCTTGCTCAACAACTCCATGGCAACTCGAAGGAGTTATAAAAACATTGCTTTCAGACGGCTATAAAAAAGAGCTTATTCATGGCTGCCATAACCGAACTGTAGTAGTTTCGGCCAAGCAAGGGGAAAAAGAAAACAAACATAAACCAGTTATTGATAAATATGGCCTTCGCAATATACATCTGTATAAAGGAGAAGAATGGATTAAATATGAGCCCAAAGGCAAAATGCTTGTCCTCAATGATATTTTCCCAGATGGAATAATGATCCCAAAACGGATGATTGGCGAAAACATCATACATTTGCCGACAATGAAGACACATGTTTTTACTACAATGACTGGGGCAATGAAGAATGCGTTTGGTGGATTGTTGCATGAAAAAAGGCACTGGACTCATTCTGTAATTCATGAAACATTAGTTGATTTATTAACTATCCAAAAGGAAATTCATTCTGGTGTTTTCGCAGTCATGGACGGAACTTTTGCGGGAGATGGTCCAGGGCCGCGATGCATGGTTCCTCATGTAAAAAATCATATTCTAGCTTCGGCTGACCAAGTTGCAATCGATGCAATCTCTGCTAAAATGATGGGGTTTAATCCAATGTCATTGAAATTTATTCGTTTGGCTCACGAAGCTGGGCTTGGCACAGGGGATCCAAAAGAGATTGAAATAATAGGGGAAGATATTTCAAATGTTAATTTTCGTTTTCATATGGAACGCACTACCTTTGCCAGTAGGGGACAGGAAATGATCTATTGGGGACCTTTAAAGCCATTGGAAAATTTTCTTTTACGCACCGTTCTTGCCCCTTGGTCATATATCGCTTCGATCCTATATCATGATTATTATTGGTATCCCTTTATCGGGAAAAAAAGAGTTAATGAGATGCTAAAAACAAATTGGGGAAAATTATTCCTAAACTATTAAAATGCTAATCTTATTACCTTTAATATTTTTTATATTATCTGGTGTTTTATTTTTTAATCTGCTGACAGTAAAAAAAATGGATGGGTATTATTCCCTCCTTCGGGAATCGTTTATTTGGGCATCAATTATTTTTGGAGTTGTACTTGTTTCTATAACAGAAATATTGAGTATTTTTAAAGCAATAAGTCCCATCCCCATGAGTATGTTTTGGGGTCTAGCAGCTCTAATAGTGGGATTGTTATTAATTAAGTACCACAAGCCAGACATTAATTATTATCCTCCAAAGGTATCATTGGATCTGTCAAGCAAAACATTATTGTTTCTTATACTAATTGTGTTTGTTGTCACTTTTGCAGTTGCATTTATTGCCCCACCAAACAATTATGATTCAATGACCTACCATATGGCACGAGTCGAGCATTGGATGCAAAACAAAAGCTTGGATTATTATCCAACACATATCCTAAGGCAGTTATCATATACTCCTGGAGCTGAATATATAATATTAAACTTCCAGGTCTTATCTTCGAGTGATCGTTTTGCTAACTTGATCCAATGGATGAGTATGTTTGGCTGTGTTTTATTGGCAACCTATATAACGAAAATTTTTGGCGGGAACAAAAAAGAGCAAATATTGTCAGCCTTTATCTGCAGCACAATTCCAATGGGTATCATGCAATCAACAAGCACTCAAAATGATTATGTAGCAACTTTTTGGTTGTTTTGTTTTGTTTATTTTGTCTTAAAGCACTTGTCAGAAAATCACATTTTGAATATTATAGGCGCATCAATGGCTTTCGGCATGACAATACTTACTAAACCAACAGCAATGTTTATGTCTATCCCTTTTATTGTGTGGCTGATTGTTCTTGTTATCGGCAAAATGAGATGGCGCTTTTGGAAGCCATTATTATTATTTATTTTAATTGCTTTTTTGATAAATACAGGATTTTATTTAAGGAATATAAATCTTTTTAATAAGATTATTGAGCCAGACAGAGGTACGGCAAACGCTATATTCGCGCCAAAGAACATTATTTCTAATATGATTAAATATTCTTCTCTTCAATTTGCTTCCCCAGCCCCTCAAATAAATAAGATGCTATATGATTCTGTTCGGTCTTTTAATAACATTATAGGAGTTGAAATTAATGATAGCCGAACTTCATATGATAACTATAAAATTTTATATTCTCCTCATGAAGATGTAATCGGCAACCCAATACATTTATTGTTGGCTTTTATCTGCATCATTGTTTTCCTGATATTTGGAAGAAACAAAGACAAAAAACTAGTTTTATATATTATTTCATTAGTTGCTGGGTTTATGGTTATATTCATATTATTAGCTTTTCAGATGGGTTTTAATCGTTTTTCTTTGTCCTTCTATGTCATGCTTTCTCCATTTATCGCAATTATTGCAAATAGAATATTCTCAAAAATATTGCTACTATTTGTGGTCATTTTATCGATTGTTTGTGCCTTGCCCCCGCTATTCATGAACACTATTCGCCCAATTATCCCTCCACCATTTGCCCATAGATCAAAAAATTCCATTTTAAATACTCCAAGGCAATCTTTTTATTTTGATGCTGGAGGACGCGAGGAGGAATATAGAAGTTATAAAAATATTGTAGAGATAATAAAAAAACGGAAATATGTGAACGTTGGGGTAATAGGCATTAATTGTGAATATCCCCTTTGGGCATTATTAAAAGATAGCGGTATCAGGTTTAGATTGGAACATTTGGAAGTTGATAACATATCTAAGTCAATAAAGATGGATTTTGAGCCTTCCGCGGTTATTCTGTTCGGAGAGAATCCTTTGTTTGATAAAAAATATAGAAGTAGATATAGATTTAAGGAAATTGTAGGAAAAAGCATTGTTTCCGACTGCCCTATCATAATATATGGAAAATAAAGGCCGTCAAAAAATAATTGCGATTAATGCGCTATCCGCGAAGACTGGCGGAGGGCGCACATATTTAAAGGGACTTTTGCCGGAACTTGCAAAAATCGGCAAAGATAATATATTTTATATTTTTATTTCAAAAGAGCTATACAATAATATGTTTGAAAACGAGCTATTTCCTTCAAACTTTAATTTTTTAAAACTTGACTTTTCGAACTCATTTTTACGTGCTATTTATGAACAAATTTACCTGCCGTTTTTTGTTTTGTCACATAAAATTGATGTGTTGTTTTGTCCCGCCAATATTGTTTCCTTTTTTGCGCCAGCTAAAAAAGTGGTTTGGGTGCAAAACATTATTCCCTTTATGAATAAAGGGATAAGAAGCTCAATTGTATCTAGTTGGCTGATGTTCTGGGTTTCAAAGCTATCTGTAAAAATAGCTGATAGAGTAATTGCTTCTACCGAAAATTCGCTTGAACTGCTTTTGGCGGCAGGGACAACTCCATCTAAGTGCAGGCGGATTTATCTTGGCGCTTCAAGTTTCATTTTTGAAAATCAAAAAAAAGAAAAATTGATACTTTCGGTATCAAACATTTACCCTCATAAAAATTTTGATGTTTTAATTAGAGCGTTCGCTCTTCTCCCTGATCTTATAAAAAATGAATATCAAATTATAATTGCTGGAAAAGTAGTGGGAAAAGAAAGCCAGGAAGAATTTATTAGACTTAAGAAGACATGCGGCATTTTGTCAATAAACGATAAAATAGTGTTTGACATGACGGCTGATGAATTCAAAATTAAAAGATACTATGAAAAATCGGAACTATTTGTTATGCCCTCCCTGGTTGAAAGCTTTTCTTTGCCTGTTGTTGAGGCGATGTCTGCAGGACTGCCAATTATTGCTTCTGATTCAACATGCCTTTCGGAAGTGGCGGGAAATGCAGGACTGTTTTTTAAAACAAATTCACCCAAGGATCTTGCGGCTAAAATTGAAATTTTATTAGTAGATAATAAATTAAGTTCTTCTTTGTCTTGTGCCGGGCTTAAAAGAGCTCCTCAATTCAGTTGGAATAAAGCCGCAAAATCATTACTAGCTTGTTTTGCTGAATTATAAAAAGGCAATGGGTAAATGATGAAATAGATAAAATATGGTACAATAATATAAAAATATCATGCGGTAGCGTAGGAGGGAAAAGTGAAAATTTTAGGAGTACATATAGGCCACGACAGCAGTGCGGCTCTGGTTATAGACGGTGAAATTGTAGCGGATGTCGCGGAAGAAAGGTTTACTAGAACAAAACACTATGCTGGATTGCCCATCCATTCTATCGCTTATTGCCTCGAATCTCAGGGATTGTCTATGACTGATATAGATTTTGTTGCTGTGCCCACATCAGGGAGTGTGGAAGATTTAAATTTCCTTTTTGATTTAACCGTCCAACAACAAGAAGCAAAAAGCAAGCAAAGGCGGCTAGCTGAATTATTAAGCCGTATAAGGAGAATTTCTTTAGCGGTTCCGCCAATTTACATGAGGAGCTTTCCCGTTAGCAAATCAATGCGTATTGTGCATGTTGAACATCATTTGGCGCATGCCGCTTCAGCTTATTATACGAGCGGGACAAGAGAAAAACAATTAGTTGTGACAATGGATGGAGTGGGGGATGGTTATTCCACTTGTGTATGGCGAGCTGAAGAAGGTAAAATTATACCCTTAAAAAAAATGAATGTGTCAGCATCTTTGGGTGGGTTTTACAGCAATGTAACTGAAGCATTGGGCTGGTGGCATGGCGACGGGGAAGGGAAAACCATGGGGCTTGCGCCTTATGGCGATTATAATAAAGTAAAGGGAGTATTAGACAAGTATTATCCCAAGTTCAACGGCGGAGATATTGTGGAGCCACATGATTTTGGCCAACCTTACTTTTGGAATGAAAATGGCGCCTTTCAGTATCACTATGACGAGGCATATGACATTCGGGAATTAATAAATAAACATGGAAGAGAGCATATTGCCGCTGAGGCACAACGGGTTTTGGAAGAGCAAACTGCAGAAATTATCTATCCCTGGCTAGAAAAAGAGAATACCAGAAATTTGAGTTGTTCCGGAGGAATTTTTCTTAATGTAAAGTTAAATCAGCGCATCTGGGAATCCGGCAAAGTAAGTAAACAGCATATTTTCCCTAATGCGGGAGATTCCGGGCTGGCAGTAGGAGCGGCTCTTCAAGTTTATTACGACATGAATCCCACGGCTCCTATCCGGTCTTTAAGCAACCTTTTTTTGGGTCCTGAGTATTCTGCCAAAGAAATCGAAGCTATCCTTAAACTTCGTTCCCTTTCTTATCGTTTTATTGAAAACATTCCCGCATTTGCCGCCAAACTGCTTGCAGAAAATAAAATTGTTGCCTGGTTCCAGGGGCGCATGGAAAGCGGTCCTCGGGCATTGGGGAATCGTTCAATCCTTATGAGCGCGAATAAAGCCGAGAATAAAGATATTATTAACGCTCGGGTTAAATTCCGTGAAGCTTTTCGGCCCTTTTGTCCTTCCTTATTGTGGGAGAAAAAAAATGATTATATGGAAAAAGCCAGAGATGAAAATTTTATGATTACTTCTTTTACATGCAAGGAAGGGAAAAGAAATAAAATCCCCGCCGTGGTTCATGCTGATGCTACCCTTCGCCCTCAAACCATTAAAAAAGAAGACAACGAAAAATATTGGAATTTAATCAATGAATTTGGAAAATTAACCGGCGAGTATGTTCTGCTTAATTCCTCATTTAATGTTATGGGGGAACCAATCGTCAATCATCCCCGACAGGCAATTCGTTGTTTTTATGATTGCGGTTTAGATTATTTAGTTATGGGAAATTTTGTATTGTCAAAGGAGTCGGCAACTTTATGAGTAAAAAGAGAGTGTTGGTTACAGGCGCAGGCGGTTTTATTGGACATCATTTAACTAATTATCTAAAAAATGAAGATTTTTGGGTAAAAGGAGTGGATATTAAGCATCCAGAATATGAACCCACAGCTGCAGATGAGTTTGAATTATTAGATTTAAGACGATGGGAAAACTGTTTACTTGCCGTGCGTGACGTCGATCAGATATACAATTTGGCGGCTAATATGGGCGGGATAGGTTTTATTGAGACGCACAAAGCCGAAATAGTCCATGACAATATTCTGATAAATATGCACATGTTAGAGGCTGCCCGGCAAAATAACATTGAAAAGTACTTTTATACTTCCTCAGCATGTATATATCCGATGTACAAGCAAAAATCCTCTGATGTAATTCCCTTAAAAGAGGAAGACGCATATCCAGCTGATGCTGAAGACGGTTATGGTTGGGAAAAGCTATATACAGAAAGGGCTTGCCGGCACTATTTTGAGGATTATGGTTTGAAAACATACGCAGTACGATTTCACAATATTTTCGGGCCATTAGGAACTTATGATGGCGGGCGTGAGAAATCCCCAGCTGCAATCTGCCGAAAAATCGCATTGGCAAAAAAAGAAGATGAAATCGAAGTATGGGGCGACGGCAATCAAACCCGCTCATATTGTTTTATAGATGATTGCGTGGAAGGAATTTATAGGTTAATGCAATCAGAATATCATCAGCCGCTTAATCTGGGGCAAGATAGATTAATCTCGATAAATCAGCTTGTTGACATAGTTGCCAAAATTGCAGGCAAGAAGATTAAAAAACAATATGATTTATCAAAACCACAAGGTGTTAGAGGCAGGAATAGTGATAACACGAGATTGTCCAAAATATTAAATTGGGAGCCGCAAATATCTCTTGAAGAGGGTTTGGAAAAAACTTACCGATGGATATATACCCAACTTGCTAAAAACGGGAAGATTCAAGGTGGATAACCCGGGGGGAAAATACGAGGGTGGATTAAGAACACAAGGCTATTATAAAGAAAATCATACAGAAAAACCATTAGTCAGCATTGTAACAACTGTTTTTAACGGTGAAAAGTATTTAGAGCAAACTATAAAAAATATAATAAATCAGTCATATCAAAATATTGAGTACATTATTATTGATGGGGACTCTAAAGATAAAAGCATAGAAATTATTAGGAACCATGAAAAGCGTATTGATTATTGGATAAGTGGAAAAGATAAAGGCATGTACGATGGCATCAACAAGGGATTAATGCTTGCTAAAGGTGATATTTTAGCATATCTTAATTCTGATGATCTTTATCATCAACAAACTGTTGAAACAGTAGTTAATTATTTAAAGGAACATCCGGAAACCGCGCTTGTTTATGGAAATTGCGACTATATTAATTCAAAAGGGGAATATTTGTACACTTATCAATGCCCTTCTTTTAATTGGAAACGGTTTGTTTTTCATGACCGGAGCTTTATCCCACAACCAACAAGTTTTTGGAGAAGAAAAGTTCATGAAAAAATAGGGTATTTTGACGCATCCCTTAGACATCTCGGTGATTATGACTTTTTTGTGAGAGTCGGAAAATATTTTCGAATAGAAAAAATCAATAAAAGTCTTGCCGCTTTCCGGATTCATGATCAATCTATAAGCGCATTAGAAGAAGAAACAAACGTTAGAGAGGAAATTCGCAGAGTCCATCAACGCTATGGCGTTTCTGCGGGAATTTGGGTGAAGTGTTTAAATTTTATAAGCGGTTTGCAAATGAAATTATTTAATCTTCCTGTTATGAGACAAAAATTATGGAAAAAAATAATACGCCTAAAGTTTACATAGATAAAATCATTGATCCCCCTGAATTAATAAGCAAAGCTTTTGAATTTATAGGGGCGGACAAACAGATCAAAGCCGGAGACCTTACCCTTCTCAAACCCAACCTTACTTACCCCAAATTCAAACCCGGAGTCACAACAACTCCACAAGTGCTGGAAGCTACAATTAAATTATTAAAAGACTTTGGCGCAAAAATAATTGTCGGCGAATCTGACGGCGGTTATAATTCTTATGAAGTCAAAGATGCATACCATGATTATGGTTTGTACGATCTTGAGAAAAAATACGGGATCAAAGTTGTTAATTTTTCCCAGGACAAAAGTTCTTGGCGTTATCTTACAATCCACAAATATTTTAAAGATTTTAAAGTTGAATATCCTGCGCTGCTTGAAGACTGCGATCATTTTATAACACTTCCGGTTCCAAAAGTACATGCAATGACTGGAATTAGCCTTTCTTACAAAAACCAATGGGGCTGCGTGCCAAATACTATGCGCCTACGTTATCATCCAGTATTTAATGAGGCCATTTTTGCAATTAATCAGATTCCAAAAAGCAAATTTACCATTATTGATGGAACTTATGGCTTAACCCGAAGCGGCCCAATGGTTGGGGATGTATTTGATTGGGGCTTCTTATTGGTTTCAAATAGTTTCGAAGCCGCAGATTTAATTGTAAGCAAGATGATGGGGATGGATTTAAAAAAAATAAAACATTATAAAAAAGCATATAAAAAAGGATTAATCCCGAAAATAGAGAAGATCAATATCAATCAAAGTTACGAAACGTTTAAGTCAGATAAATTTTATTTAAAAAGAGATGTGTGGAATTATTTGGCGCTTTCCGCATGGATTCACCCTTGGATAAATCATTTCTTTTATGAATCTTTTGCCGCAGATTTGTTGCATAAAATAATGTACACTTTTAGGAAGAAGCCGATAAGTGATTAGAAAGGATTTTTGTAATGAAACAACTCATACAAAATTATAAAACAGGAGAACTTGCATTGGTAGATGTCCCTGCTCCCCAAGTTAAGTCAGGTGGCGTGCTTGTTAAAACCATAAATTCCGCGGTCAGCGTAGGAACCGAAAAATTAATGGTCAATCTTGCACAACAAAACCTTTTTGAAAAAGCCAGATCAAGGCCTGATCTTATAAAAAGATTAATAGACAAAATAAAAACTGAAGGAATAATGGAAGCATGGCAAGCTGTGAAAGGAAGAATGGAAACCCTTCAGCCGCTTGGCTACAGCTCTTCCGGTGAAGTAGTTGCAGTTGGAGACGACGTTGATGAATTTAAGGTCGGAGATAGGGTTGCCTGTGGAAGTGATCTCTTTGCCACACATTCTGAAGTCACATGGATCCCAAAAAATGATTGCGTCAAAATTCCAGAAAGTATTTCTTATGAAGATGCCGCTTTTGCATATATTGCAGCTATTGGAATCCATGCAATAAGATGCGGAAACTTAACTTTTGGGTCAAAAGTGGGCGTTATCGGACTTGGCCTTATAGGTCAAATAGTTGTTCAGGCATTAAAAGCATGGGGATGCGAGGTAGTGGGTTATGATCTTGATTTGCGCAAAGTTGAACTTGCAAAAGAGTTAGGCGCCGATGATGCGACGGCAAATCGCAATGAAATGATAACCAAATCTAAATTATTAACAAATGGTATTGGTTTTGATGCAGTCATAATAATGGCTTCTACTACTAGCAATGATCCTATGGAGTTATCCGCAGAAATAACAAGAGAAAGGGGGACAATAGTTGCTTGCGGGTGGGTAAAGCTTGATGTCCCACGCAATGTTTTCTTTGATAAAGAGCTTTCACTAATTGTTTCCCGTGCTACAGGGCCAGGTAAATTTGACCTTGATTGGGAAATAAAGGGGAATCACTATCCGAAATCGCTTGTGAGATGGACTCAAGCAGGAAACATGGAGGAATATTTGAATCTGGTTGCTAAAAGACAAATCAATATGTCAAAGATCATAACACATAGGTTTAAAATCGATGATGCATTAAAAGCTTATGATCTTTTACTCAAAAAAGAACATCCTTATTATTTAGGCGTTTTACTTGAATATGATGAAAACAAAAGGAGTTACGAAAGTAAAGTAGTTATAAATCCAAAACAAAAATATGAAAAGAAACAACCGGTTGTCGGGATGATTGGGGCGGGCTTATTTTCAAATGTTACGATATTACCATGTATCAAAAAGATTCCAGGTGTAAAATTGAAGGGCGTCGCAACTGCGACCGGCATTTCTGGAAGCAATGTTGCAAAACAATTCGGTTTTGAATATTGCACGACTGATTACAAAGAGATACTGAAAGACCCTGATATAAATACGGTAATAATTGCAACTCGCCATGATCTTCATGCAAAAATGATAATTGAAGCGCTTGAGGCAGGCAAAGACGTTTTTGCAGAAAAACCTCTCGCGGTTTCTGAAGAAGAAGTTCGAGAGATTACTGTTGCATATAGAAAAAGTGGAAAGAGGCTAATGGTAGGATTTAATAGAAGATTCTCTCCTTTTGCAGTTAAGGCAAAGCAACTTATGGGGGATGTTGGGGCTTTGACAATTAATTGCAGAATAAATGCCGGTTTTGTCCCAAAATCACATTGGGTATTAAACAAAGAAGGGGGAGGAAGGGTTATTGGGGAAATGTGCCATTTTATTGATTCGATACAATATGCTACATCTTCGGTCCCATCACGGGTTTATGCGGAAGTGATCTCTTCAAAAGACGGCCAAATTACAAATGGAGATAATATTATTGTGACAATGAAGATGAAAAATGGCTCTGTGGCGAATATTCTATATACTTCGATCGGGCATAAAGGCATTCCAAGGGAAAGAATAGAGGTTTTTGGCAATAACCAAGGTTATATAATTGATAATTTTACTGAAATGCTATTTATTAAGGATGGTAAAAGAGAAAAAATAAGAAGGTTTAATATAGATAGGGGATATCAAAATGAGTTTAGTTTGTTTTTTAACACCATAAAAAATGGTGCGCCAATGCCTGTTGATTTTTCAGAATATCTTTACACAACAATGGCAACTTTTGCTGTAATGGAATCAATACAAAAGGCGCAATCGATAGCGGTAAAGGAGCTGTTCGTGGTATGAGCAAATATGATATTTGCATCGTTGGTGGGGGAGGCCATGTGGGATTACCATTAGGATTATCATTTGCTGATAAAGGGATGAACGTTTGTCTGTATGATAATAGTAAAGAACGAATGGAGATCATAGGAAAAGGTACAATGCCATTTATAGAGTATGAATCCGAGCCTATTCTAGAAAAAGTATTGAAGAATAAAAAGCTGGTAGTTTCATCGGATATTAATTCCGTCTCCGAAGCCAGATATGTTGTTATCGCCATAGGTACTCCGGTGGATGAATATCTTAATCCCAAGACACGTGATTTTCTAAATTTATTCTCGCAGCTAAAAAAATATTTAAACAAGGACCAAATAATCATAATACGCAGCACGGTTTATCCCCATACCTGCCAGCAAATGATAAGAATACTGGGGGAAGGCGAAGGTTGGCATATAGCTTATTGCCCCGAGAGGATTGTGCAAGGTTATGCAATAAAAGAACTGAGGGAATTGCCGCAAATTATCGCCGGTATGACAGAAAAAGCTTTGGAAAAGGCGGTGGAATTGTTTTCTAATATTTCCCCAAAAATTATTAAAACTTCCATAGAAGAAGCAGAATTGGTTAAACTTTTTTCAAATGCTTGGAGATATATCCAATTTGCAGCTACTAATCAATTTTATATGATCGCGCATAAATACGGTGTAAATTATGACAAGGTGCGGAATGCCATGATGGAAGGATACGGCAGGACAGCTACTTTACCTTCAGCCGGTTTTGCCGCAGGGCCTTGCCTTTTGAAGGACACGATGCAGTTAGCGGCATTTCATGATAACAATTTCCAGTTAGGGCACGCCGCAATGATGATTAATGAAGGCTTGCCGGGCTTTATAGTTGAAGATTTAAGAAGGAGATATGATTTTAGCAAAATAAATATCGGGATATTAGGCATGGCATTTAAAGCTGACATAGATGATATCAGAGATTCTCTTTCTTTTAAACTCGGTAAAATCCTGCGGTTTTATGGAACTAATGTATATTATTCTGATGAATATGCAAAAAACGCTACATTTATATCAAAAGAAGAATTAATTAAGTTAAGCGATGTGATAATCGTCGGCGTGCCGCATTCTCAATATCGCGGGCTTGCCATTCCTGCAGAAAAAGAAGTTGTAGATCTTTGGGGTATAATAAAAAATTGAATAATATCTTATTAACCGGCGGATCCGGGAAGCTCGGCAAAGCAATAATTGCTTCCGGTTATTTCTCGTCAATTTTATCCCCCTCAAGCGCTACTTTGGATATAACAAAGCCAAAGAGAATTGAGAAGTATCTCAATGAAAATACTATTGACGCGATAATCCATTGTGCCGCACTCGCAAGAATGTCAGAATGCGAAAAAGATCCCGCAAAGGCATTGCATGTAAACTCCATCGGCACGGCTTATTTGGTGGCGGAAATATTAAAAAGAGAAATTCACAAAAATAATAAAATTAGATTTATTTATATTTCAACTGATGGCGTTTATCCTGGCATAAGGGGTAATTACTCGGAAAACGATGAAACAATACCCTATAATAAATATGGCTGGACAAAGCTTGGAGGAGAATGTGCTGTAAATCTTTTGTCAAACTACTGTATTATAAGAACTAGTTTTTTTGATCCTTCACATATAATGTTTGATAATTCAGCAATAGATTCTTATTCTTCCAAAGTGCCAATTGATTATTTGGTTAAGGCAATAGCAATAATGCTAAAGGAAAAATATGTAGGGGTTATAAATATTGGGAGCAAGCGAACTTCTGATTATAAGAGATATAAAAAATATAAGCCGCAAATTAAACCATGCAAATTAATTGATATTAAGAAAAATGTTGATTTTAAAATGGCAACCGACGCATCGCTCAATTCAAATAAATGGGAACGAATAAAAAAATGAAGCTTGATATCATTATCCCGGTATATAACGAAAAAGATAACATTCTACAAGTATTTAAGGCGCTGGGTCAATCGGTAAAAACACCCTTTCGCATTTTGATTTGCTATGATAATGAAAATGACAGCACGCTTCCAGTAATTAGAAACGCTAAAGATCTCGGATTTGAGATATTGCTGGTAAAGAACCAAAGGGCTGGCGTCCATGGCGCTATTACAACGGGTTTTAATTATAGTGATGCGCCGGCAGTGTTGGTGTTTCCGGCTGACGATACCTACAATTGTGGAATAATTGATAAGATGTATGAAAAATTTTTACAGGGCAACGATATTGTCGCGGCGAGTCGATTTATGAAAGGCGGGTGCATGAAGGATTGCCCATGGATAAAAAATATTTTAGTAAGAGCATCCTCTTATACGCTTAACCGGTTTGCTTTAATCCCAATAAAAGATGCAAGTAATGGATTTAGGCTGTTTTCCAGAAGATTAATTAATTCTGTTTTAATAGAGTCTACCCAAGGGTTCACGTATTCAATAGAACTTTTAGTAAAATGCCACCGCTTAGGATGGAAAATAGCTGAAGTTCCTGCTTTGTGGTATGAACGGACTAAAGGACAAAGCCGTTTCCATGTGGTAAATTGGTTGTTTCATTACTTACGCTGGTATATATACGGATTTGCGACAACATATCTTAGACTATCTCCAAAAACAGTCAGATTAAAAAAAGGAGCTATATGAACTGCCTTGTTACTGGGGGAACAGGATTTATTGGTGGTGCGTTGGTTCACCGCCTGGTCAAAGAAGGACATAAGGTAAGAGTATTGGACAATGACTTAAGAGGCACAAAAGAGCGTTTACATGATGTTTTTACTGAAATCGAATTAGTGCAAGCGGATATAAGAGATCGCGAAGCAGTGGAAAATGCCTGCAAGGGGATTGATTGTGTTTGGCATCTGGCATTTTTAAATGGCACGGAATTTTTCTACTCTAAACCAGATTTGGTGCTGGATATTGGGGTTAAAGGCATGGTTAATATCATAGATGGTTGTATAAAAGCAGGTGTAAAAAAACTCATTCTAGCATCAAGCTCTGAAGTTTATCAAACGCCTCCGGTTGTACCAACTGATGAGTATGCTCCTCTTTCTATACCCGATCCGCTCAATCCACGTTATTCATATGCTGCGGGAAAGATCATTAGTGAAATTATGGCGATCAATTATGGCCGCAAATATTTTGAAAAGGTTATCATCTTTCGTCCACATAATGTTTATGGGCCAGCTATGGGGTGGGAACATGTTATCCCTCAATTTGCTCTTCGCATGCGTAAACTGTGTCAGGAATCTTCGGAAGCTAAGATAAAATTCCCTATCCAAGGAACAGGGAAAGAAACCAGAGCATTTGTTTTTATTGAGGATTTTATTGATGGGTTGATATTATTGATGGATAAAGGAGAACACCTTGGCATATATCATATCGGGACTATGGAAGAATTGACTATCGAAGATGTGGCTATTGAAATCGGAAAATACTTTGGGAGAGGGGTAACAGTTGTTGCTGGGGAACTGGCTAAAGGAGGAACGCTGCGCAGATGTCCAGATATTTCTAAGATTAAAAAATTAGGATATCAGCCTGGATATAAGTTTTCAGATGGTTTGCCTGTTACAGTTAAATGGTATGATGAAAATTCAAATTTATTTGGGAGGAAAAATATATGATAAATGACAAAGTTAGATTGGCTTTTGACAGCAGTTCAAGTATTGTGGTTGAGAAATGCCAAATATGCGAGTCAAAAAAATTGGAGCCGGTATTATTTTTAGGATATCTGCCCCCCGTCAATACTATGCCATTATTTGGCACATTTCCTCAAGAGCAGCCCAGTTATCCAGCCCTTTTATTATATTGTCCACAATGCCAATTGGTTCAGCTTGGGTTAATAGTTGACCCGAAAATTCTATTCCCTCCTGAATATCCATATACAAGCAGTACCACCAAAATTCTAAGAGATAACTTTGCTGAATTATATAGTGAATGCACATCTTTATTTAAATTTGGCGCAGATGATCTTGTGGTTGATATCGGCTCTAATGATGGTAATCTTCTGAGTAATTTTAAAGGCAAGCACAAGGTTTTAGGTGTGACACCAGAGGAAATAGGTAAAATAGCGATTGAGCGCGGCATACCTACAATCATCAAATATTTCAATAAGGAAGTTGTAAACGAGATCATTCCTGATTATGGACAGGCGAAAATAATTACTGCAACAAATGTGTTTGCCCATATTGAAAATATAAATGAAATTGCCGAAGATATTCTTCTATTGTTAAAAGACGATGGCATATTTATCTCTGAATCACATTATCTTGTGCCTTTGATTGAAAGCCTGCAATATGACACTATTTATCACGAACATCTTAGATATTATTCGCTTACCAGCCTAAAATACTTGCTAGAGGCGCATGGTTTAGAGATTATTCATGCAAAACCTATACCCACGCATGGTGGTTCTATTCGGGTTTATGCCTCAAGAAAAGGTAAATATCCCGTAAAAGAAAGTGTTGCAAAGTTGATGGAAAAAGAAAAAATTAGTATTTGCAAAGAAAATTTGCTGAAATTTAAAGACAGGGTAATTATATCAAAGTTGGAATTGATGTCCTTGTTGTATACCCTAAAAAAAGAGGGAAAGAAAATATATGGCATAAGCGCGCCTTCTCGGGCAAGTACTTTAATTAATTATACGGCAATAGATGAAGGGATTGTTGACTATGTGCTGGAGGTCAAAGGATCTCATAAAATAGGGAAATACGTGCCTGGCACGCTAATCCCGGTAGTGGAAGAGTCTAAGCTTTTTAATGATCAGCCTGATTATGCATTACTGTTTTCGTGGCACATAGCTGACGAATTAATGCCTAAGCTTAAACAAAAGGGGTTTAAAGGTGATTTTATTGTTCCCTTACCTAATCCTCAAATTGTTAAAAATTCTTTAATTACATAATTTGAAACAAATAAACCATTAATGCGCATTTTAATCTTATCCGAATCCTTCCCTCCCGAAACCAAGTCCGCCTCTACTTTATTTTTTGAATTGGCTGAATCTCTTGTTAAAAATGGTTATTCCGTTAATGTTATTACAAGGATGCCGCGTTACAACATTGCTTCCGGAATCAACTTAGAAAATATTCCTAATGAAGAGATAATATCAGGTGTAAAAGTCACCAGAAAAAACATCCTTCCATTGGCAAGAAATATCCCAATTATTCGAGGGTTTGAACATTTCTTACTTGCTATAATCTTTTTTTGGGCAGGGTTATTTCAAGAAAAGTTTGATCTAATTCTAGTTTATTCTCCTCCTTTGCCTTTGGGAATTGCAGGATATTGGCTAAGTAAAATCAAGAAGTGTCCAGTAATTGTTAACATTCAAGATCTTTATCCTCAAACAGTAATTGATCTTGGATTATTAAAAAACAAATTACTCATTGTTATTTCGCGTCAGATGGAAAGTTTTATCTATCGAAATTCCAACGCTTTGACTGTTCACTCAGAAGGCAACAAAGGATATCTGGTAAAAATAGGCGCAAATGAAGAGAAAGTAAGAGTTATCGATAACTGGGTTGATACTAGTTTAATACAACCCGGATCAAAAATTAATGATTTCAGCAGGAAATACGGGCTGGATGGGAAATTTATTGTTTCTTTTGCAGGGGTAATGGGATTTGCACAAGGGCTTGAAGTTGTTATTCAAGCCGCTGATAGGTTAAAGGATAAAAAGGATATCATCTTTGTATTGGTTGGAGATGGAGTAAAAAGGCTCGAGCTTGTAAAAATGAGCGAATCATTAGGATTGAAAAATGTCCAATTTATTCCAACACAACTAAGATCAATTTACCCTCAGGTTCTGAACACATCAGACATTTGCCTGGTAGTGCTTGGACAAAATCTTGCAACTCCGGTTGTCCCGGGGAAAATGCTTTCAATAATGGCCGCTGGAAAAGCAATTTTAGCCAGCATGCCGGAAAATGGGGATGCTCCAAAAATTATAAATAGCAACAATTGCGGAATCGTTGTCCCGCCTGACGACTCGGAGTCTCTTGCGCAGGCCGTGCTTAAACTATATAATAATAAAACACTGTGTGAACAAATGGGAGTAAATGGCAGGAAAGCGGCCGTGAGGGACTTTTCAAGAAATTCCGGCGTCGATAAATATGAAATCTTATTTAATAGAATCATCAAGGAGAAGGCATGATGGATTATAAATCTGAATACAAAGGAAAAAAAATACTCGTTACAGGCGGGGCGGGAGCCATTGGGTCAAACTTGGTCAGGGCTTTGTCTGAGGCGGGCGCTGAAAAAATTATTATTCTCGATGACTTTTCGTCCGCGGAGAAATGGAATATCCCTTCTTTGCCAAATGTTCTCGTTTCCGAAGGGGATATTCTAGATGAGATCAAACTGAAACGGGTATTCTTTGAGAAGCCGGATTATGTTTTTCATCTGGCGGCTTTTTTTGCAAACCAAAATTCTATAGATCACCCTGAACGAGATCTTCAGGTTAATGGAATGGGAATACTAAAGCTGCTTGAATACTCAGCTTTAACAAAAGTTAAGCGTTTTGTTTATGCGTCGTCCGGATGTTCTATCTATGGAAGTCACGCTCCAATGCCCTTAAAAGAGGATTTTATGTCAATGCATCTTTCAACTCCTTATCAGATAACCAAGATGCTTGGAGAACTCTACTGTAATTTCTTTCAGCACCAATATGAAGTCCCTGTTGTAAAAACGAGATTTTTTAATTCTTACGGGCCTGGCGAGATCCCTGGACAATACCGAAATGTTATACCAAACTTTATTTATTGGGCAATGAGCGGGAAACCATTGCCGATCACTGGAACAGGAGAAGAAACAAGGGATTTTACTTTCGTTGGCGATATTGTAGATGGTCTTATGCGCAGTGGAGTCATGAAAGAAGCTATTGGTGAAGAATTTAATTTGGCATCTGGGCGCGAAATACAAATTAAACAACTAGCTGAAATGATTAATAAAATGGTTGGCAATAATGCCGGCATTAGTTTTGCCCCAAAGAGAAAATGGGATACTAAGTCGCGTATTTTAGCTTCTGTAGAAAAGGCTAATAAATTAATCGGCTATAAGCCCAACACAACCTTTGAGCAGGGACTGCCTAAAGCAATTGAATGGTTTAAGCAAAATTGGGACAATATCCAAAAAGCGGCTAGCTTTGGCCCAGGCGCATCTTCTGCAGTTAGAACCATATGTTAGGAAGTATTTTATGCGCCTTTTTAGCTTTTTTAATTTCTTTGTTTATTACTCCCATCATCAAATTCCTGTCTTTTAAATTTGGCATTATTGATCAGCCTGGATTTCGTAAAATCCATAGAGAACCAATTCCGTTAATGGGTGGGGTTGCGATAGGTTTATCTGTTTTTTTTGTACTTTTAATTTCGGGCAATTTTACGAAAGAATATCTAGGAATATTTATTGCCGGGATACTCTTTATTTTATTTGGTTTGCTTGATGACTCAAAAATAAAGATTCGCGCCCGCTATAAAATCTGGACACACCTTCTATTTTCTTTTGTCTTTATCTGGCTGGCAGGGATTCATTTTTCTTTCTTTCGTATAGATTGGATAAACTGGCTATTAACCGCCAGTTTCATCACTTTTATGACTAATTCCATGAATATGCTAGATGGGATGGATGGGCTGGTTTCCGGAATAGCATTTTTATCTGCTGGATTTTTTGCCATTTTGGCTTTTAATGTCGGGCAATTAGATATCATATTTCTTTCTTTGGTATTAATGGGCGCGCTTCTAGGATTTTTAAAATATAATTTTAACCCCGCTTCAATTTTTCTTGGTGAATCGGGCTCAACTTTTATTGGTTTTATTTTGGCCGTTATTGCCGTAAAACTTAATATTTATACATTATGGAACATAGCTTTATCGCTTGGAATTGAGCGCCTGCAAATTATTTCTTTTATCGTTCCGCTTATCATCCTCGGGATACCTGTATTCGACACTTATTTTGTTTTTATTAACCGCTTTTTACATGATGTAAAGTTCAGCCAGCCGGGGAAAGACCATTCCCATCATAGAATTCATTTAATGGGATATTCCCAAAAAGCAACGGTTTTGACTTTATATGGAATGCAAATCATTCTCGGCTCAATCGCTTTAGCAATGATTAAAGCAGATATAATGCAATTTTTTGCCCTTTTGTCGGTAGTCTTTGTATTATTTTCGGGTTTTACAGTTTTCCTTTTAAAAGTAAAAGTTTACTCGGAAATTTAATATAATCATCAAAGATTGAAACCTCCCTATAATTAGCATATAATTAAAATTGATGAAAAAATCCCAAAAAATTGTTATTGTCGGCGCTGGGCCGGTTGGAAATTATTTAGGACAGCTTTTAAAGCACTTCGGATTTGATCCATTAATACTTGAAGAACATCCTGAAGTTGGGAAGCCGGTATCCTGCGCGGGAATAGTTGGTAAAGATGTGTTTTCAGACACTTTATTGGCGCCATCAAAAGCTACGATATTAAATACAATTGACGGGGCAAAAGTTTCATTTAACGGCAGCGCTTTTCTTCTTAAAAGACCCCAGGTTGCTTATATCATTGACCGCTCTGCTTTTGATAAAGAATTAAGCAAAGGGCTAAAAATCGAGTTTAATACCAGGTTTTTATCGGTTGAAAAGTCCGGCCCCGGCTATAGGTTAAAAACTACTAACGGCGATTATTATGCCGATATTTTAATTGGCGCGGATGGCCCAAATTCAAAAGTTAGAAAGCTTTTGGATTTCAGCCACAACATCAAACTCTATAAAGGATTGCAGTATCGGGTTAGGTGGGAAGTGGCAGACAGGGACAGGGTCGAAGTAAGCTATATAAAACCATTTTCACTGTTTACTTGGCTAATTCCTGAAGCTAATGGGATTGTCAGGATTGGAACAATATGCGACAAACCTCTGGCCGAGCTTGAAAAATTCATGAAAGAAAGAAATATTACCGGTGAAATAGTTGAGAAAAATGCAGGGCCAATTCCAATCGGCACCTGCCAGCTGGTAAAAGATAATGCGGCATTGGTCGGCGACGCGGCCTGCCAGATAAAGCCGATAACTTCCGGCGGGATTTTTTATGGAATGAAATCAGCCGAAATTTTGGCAAACTGCATAAAAGAAGAGAAACTTGCGGAATATGAAAAAAATTGGAATACTGAATTTGGGCAGGAAATAAAACTTTGCCTTTTAGCCAGGAATATTTTAGAAAACATGAGCGATGACGGTTTAAAAAAAGTTTTTGAATATGTAAAGGATAATACAAGTGTAATTGAAAAGGTGGGTGATTTTGAAAACCATTCATCGATTTTCTGGTCGCTGGCAGCAAACCCCCGCACATATTCTACAATTGGAAATGTTATATATGAAGTTATTAAAAAACCCCAAATTCTTTTCCGTTTATTCAGGAAAAAGTAGTTTTCGCTGGTAGTATTTTCCAATACAAGAATGTCCCTGAAAACTAGTTAGGAGAAGATGCCATCAAAGAGCTTATCTTGAGCCTTCACCATCCTTTCAGTATAGTCATT
>WPAF01000060.1 GCA_009772965.1 Candidatus Saganbacteria bacterium | reverse complement strand
AGTTTTATTAGTTCAGCTATCGGCAAATTGCCGGCTCTTTCCGGCGTAAACGGCCCTTCTTCAAGGCCGTTATTTACCTCAACTACTTTTCCCGCTTTATGAGCGCCTATAGTTATCCCGCCGCCAAGGTGTGCCACAATTAAATTAAGTTGGCGGTACGGCTTTTTTATTTTTTCGGCAAATCTTTTGGCCACCGCTTTCTGGTTTAAGGCATGAAAAATACTTTTCCTTTTTATAGAAGCAAGCCCGGTTATCCTGGCTTCAGGAATTAGTTCGTCTACGGTTACCGGGTCAACTATGAAAGCCGGTGCTTTTAACAATTTTGAAAACTTATCAGCTATAAGGGCTCCAAGATTTGAGGCATGTTCTCCATATTTTGCCTTATATAAATCTGTCACTATTTTTTTATTTATTTTATATACCCCGCTTTTTATGGGTTTTAATAACCCGCCCCGGCCAACAATAGCATCGATATCTTTAAGGTTGAATTCTTTTTCGACCCATCTTTTAATTAAATTATATCGGTAATCAAGCTGATTAATGGAAGAATCATGGGTAAATTCCGCTTTCTTATGAAGCTGGTTATTAACAAATATGGCTATCTTGGTGGAAGTTGAACCAGGATTTATGACTAAAATATTATTTCTATTCTTCATGTCTCTCCGCATAAACAGCGGCCAGCAATATTGATAAAAATTTAGTCTCCGCATCGTCTGCCCTTGATGAGACCACCAGCGGATGCGAAGCCCCTACAACTATGCCCGCGGCATCGGCCTTGGCAAAACAAGTTAAAGACTTATATAAAATATTCCCTGCTTCAATATTAGGAACTAATAAAATATCCGCCTGCCCGGCGACCTGCCCTGTTATCCCTTTTGTTCTGGCTGATTCTATTGATACGGCATTATCCAGGGCATAAGGTCCTTCCACAATAGCGTCTTTAAACCTTCCTTGCTTTGACATCTGCGCCAGCAAATCCGCATCCCTGGTCGCCGGCATAGCCGGATAAATCACTTTTTCCACCGCTGCTAAAACCGCTACTTTAGGCTTTTTGATGCCGATTACTTTTGCCATCTTTACGGCATTTTCTATTATCTGCATCTTTCTGGTTAAATCAGGGCTGATATTTACTCCGGCGTCTGT
>WPAF01000049.1 GCA_009772965.1 Candidatus Saganbacteria bacterium | reverse complement strand
GCAGTTTTCATTTAATCATGCCGGATGGGTTGCCCCGATGGAAGACAATTTTGATGTTTCCGCCTGGCCAAACGTATGGAGCCAGTGGGCGGCGGCCGCTTTAATTTTCCATAGGGGAGACGTCAGCGCGGCAAAAAATGTTTATGAGCAAACTTTGTCTGACAAAGATTTATACGGGCCGCTTGATGAGGATAAGCCAATTGCGGATGAGCCGCTCCTGCCGTTAATTACAAAAACCCAAATCAGTTTTGGCAAAGAATCAATAACACCCGACACAGCAAGCTTTTTAAATAGTTTTCTAGATAAAGAAAAGAAAGAAATAAAAAGTGAAACCAGCGAACTGGTTTGGAATTATGGGAAAGGGGTATTTAAGCTCAACACTGACAAGACCCAGGCAATGATTGGTTTTGGCGGCGGCGCAGAAGTGGGACTAAATGATGTGGTATTTTCACCAAAAACAAATTTCTGTTCTTTGGCAGTTTCAAGCATGGACGACAGGGCAATTGCTGATTCAGATTATCTTTTATTAACCGCCGCGGCAAGGATTGAAAACAAAGGCCAAAAGTATAATGACAGCAAAAATCAGTTGAAAGATGTTGGCGCGGCGCCGATTTTGGTTGAGGGAGTGAGCGCGAAAATTAAACTTAACCGGGCGCCTTCGGCTGTCTACGCGCTTGATATTAATGGCAAGCGATTAAAACAAATTATACGTTCAGGGAAAAGCTTTGAAATAAAAGCTCAAGACAAAGCATTCTTTTATGAGATTATTTTTTAAATCCCTTGATTTTAGGGAGATAAAGCCCTATAATCAACGCCTGTGGAGAGAGCGTTTGCCTGTTAGAAGCTTCTCGAATATCTTGAATATCATTTCTAGTAGAGAGGAGTCATAGCGGCTTTGAAAAAGTTTTGGCGCCAGATAAAAAAGTATCGGATTGCATATTTGTTTATTCTCCCTACCGTGCTGGGGATGTTGCTTATGCATGTGGTTCCTATTTTTCAGGGAATTTACATGTCATTTCTCAATCTCAACCAATACACCATTAATCAATATCTAGGTGCTCCTTTTGTCGGGTTAAAAAATTATTACGATGTTTTAATCAATTCCCAAAGTCCGATCCGCATTGGCCTTATTGAAGCTGTCCGAAATACAATTATTTATACTGTTATAGTCACATTTGGCACGCTGGTTATCGGTTTGCTTGTGGCTTTAATGGTTAACAGGGAATTTAGGGGCAAGGGGCTGGCGCGGACGCTTTTTCTTTTTCCCTGGGTGGTGCCTACTTATGTGACTGGTATTTTATGGGGATTTATGTGGCAGAAGGAAGTGGGGATAATAAACATTTTGTTAAAAGATGTTTTTCATATTGTGGCGGAAAAGCCGTTTTGGCTAATTGGCCCCAATACCCTTTGGGCGATAATCATTCCCACTATTTGGCGGTATTGGCCTTTTTCTATGCTTTTACTTCTTGCCGGGCTCCAGCAGATACCAGAAGAGTTATATGAAGCGGCGGACATTGACGGCGCGTCGCCGTTTAAAAAATTCTGGATGATTACCTGGCCGCTATTAAAACCGGTTTGGGCGATACTGATACTCTTTGGCCTTATATATAATGTATACGGGTTTAATATAGTAATAATGATGTTTGGGTTTGGGGCGGGTTTCCCTGGTGAGTGG
Organism: Candidatus Saganbacteria bacterium; assembly: GCA_009772965.1. Lineage (GTDB taxonomy): Bacteria > Margulisbacteria > WOR-1 > XYC2-FULL-46-14 > WPAF01 > WPAF01. Next base: position 2,811 of record WPAF01000049.1, on the reverse strand, counting down.
GGAGATATACTAATGACCAATATTTTCCGAAACGCGTTTATGCAGTGGAATTTCGGGATGGGCGCCGCTATTTCGGTTTTGCTTATGATAACTATGATAATAATTGTCAATATTTGGTTCCATTATTACCGCAAAGCTGAACAGGCTCGGGAAGGAGGGTAGGCATGAGGTATTACACAAAAAAGAGAATTACAAAATGGCTTATCCACGCGGTAATGATATTTATGCTTATTATTACCTTATTCCCAATTTGCTGGATGGTGTATTGTTCGGTAAAAGAAAATCTTGATATATTAATCGGCAAAATCCCATTAAGCCGGGCGCATAACAATGTTTATGAAATATTTGCCGACAAAAAAGACCTTTGGGTGTTAACCTCTGACGGCGGGATAAACAAATGGGACAAAAATACGCTTCTAGAAAAGGGTAATACCGCCGCGCAAACCCAAACCACCCATTTTCTCATGGCTAAAGACCATATTTATGTTTCATCCGCCAATAAAGGGCTTTTAAGGATAGAAAAAAACAATTTAAAAAGAAAAAAAGAATTCAAGCTTCCCTTGCCAAAATACGACAAGGCAAAAGTAGTTGGCACCACATTGGTCGCGTATGATAAAAAAATATACTTTACCATGCAGTATAAGGGATACGAAGGGATGATTGCTTTTGATCCGCAGAGCGAAAAAATGGGAAAAATATATGATCTTAAAAACAAATTTTCCCCATCCCAAATAAGGTCGCTTTTGCCGCTAAAAGGAAAAATGTGGGTTGGGCTCGATAAGGGCTTAATAAAAGTTGATTTGGCGAGCGGCAAGGTAGAGTCGGCGTATGATTTAGCGCAATATTTACCAATTGGAATTTCCAGGATGAGAGAAATAAGCGGCAAAATAATTATTTCCGGAAATACCGGGGCGTTTATTTTTAACCCTTTAGCAGGAGCGGTTGAAAGGACCATTTTTACGGGAAATGTTTTGGGGTTGAGGGTTTTTGATAATAAAATCTATATTGGCACCAATCGCGGATATAAAATTTATTATTACGCGAGCGGTCGGACAGAAGACAAAGAAAAACTTTTCAGGCAGGTTAGGGCGGATGGGACGATAATAAAAAATTCCGAGTATACTCAGGCCGAAACTTCCGCGTTTTTAAAAAGCGGCGACAAAATATATATCGGGTCGACTTACGGCAGGGTTTCCCTTATTAATGAAAAAAACAATAAAGCGCTGAAAACATCTTCGGCCAGGCAGGGGCATATTATTATCGCGTGGGTCAATTACATAGATATGTGGAAAAATGTTGATTTTGGCTTGTATTTGCGCAATTCGTTTTTAATCTGCGGGCTGACCATGGTTTTTGCCATGATTTTTGCCACCCTTGCCGCATATGCGCTTTCCCGTTTTGATTTTCCCGGCTCAAAATTATTTGGCGTGGCCATATTAGCAACGCAGATGGTGCCTGGAATAATGTTTTTAATACCCACATATTCCAATTTTGTTTTGGTGACGGAGGTGACGGGCTTTCCCATCAAGGGCACATATTTTGGGATGATTTTTGTTTATGCCACTTTTTTCATTCCATTCAGCATTTGGATTTTGCGGGGATTTTTTGCGGCAATTCCGGCTGAGCTTGAAGAAGCCGCCCGCATTGACGGCTGTTCTCCAATCCAGGTTTTTTGGCACATTGTTTTGCCGCTGGCGGTGCCGGGGATTATTGCGACCGGCATCTATGTGTTTTTAACCACCTGGGACGAGCTTATGTTCGCGTGGGTTTTAACCTCGGCGGATACAATGACAATTCCGGTCGGCATCAGGAACTTCGTGGGCAATTATCAAAACCGGTTTGATTTAATTATGGCCGCGGCAACAGTTGCCACGGTGCCGGTTATGATTGTTTTCTTTTTACTGCAAAAACATATTGTAAAAGGGTTAACGGCAGGCGCGGTAAAAGGATAGCGAATAAGTGAAATTTTTTTTTAATAGTGAGGATATAGTTTATGGAAGGAGGTGTTTAAATTGAAAAAGTGGATAGCCTGCTTAATAGTTTTAACTGTTGCTGTAATCTCCGCGTCAGCGATGGCTGGTTCAGCGCCGGTTAAAAAAGCCGCGTATCCATATCTGCTGGATAATTTCGAAGATGGAACCTACACCAAAGATCCAGAATGGTTTGTGTTTGACAATATCATGCCTTCGATTACCAAGGAATATAGTTTGAGGCTTTCAGGATCTGCGAATGACTGGTATGTGGGCGGTATTGGAACGGTTTTAGGAGTAGATGTTTCAGGATATGATACATTCGAAATAGATGTCTACGGTTATGGCGAAACAAGCGGCAAGCTTAAGATTGAACTTTATGACGATGACAACGGAAATGCCGATATAGAGGTTGATAAATCATGGAAGCCCCTGTATGACGATCTTTGGTCCTATGAAACGGATGTCAATTGGACGGGGATGAGGCATCTTTCAATTCCTCTAAAAGAGTTCAAGAATATGGGAAGAGGAAACAATGTATTTGACCCGAATTTAAAGAATGGCTCAGGCGGATTGGTAAAGATTCAGATTATTTGTGTGGCCGCATCTCAAACAGGGTCAGTCAATTACAATATTGACAACCTGGAATTCGGCGTTAAGAAATAGGTTATGTTTAATAATCGGGTGTGTAATGCCTTACACACCCGATTTGTTTTCCAATGCCAGAAAACAACCATCACCTGCGATATGTATGTAAATAGCATGAAATTTTCAAAAATTCCCTCCGATATATATATGACTAGGATAATAGTGTGAAATATATTAGGAGGAAAATATGAGT
>WPAF01000059.1 GCA_009772965.1 Candidatus Saganbacteria bacterium | reverse complement strand
TCCCTTGATGGAAAGGACCAAAGATCAAGCGCGATTAACGCTACCTGCCCACAATGAAAAACCGACGGAAATCTATGCAAGGTCCTGTAAAGCACAATGTATCACCTGTTTCCTACGGTTAGGTTTGGCAGAGCAATTTTTCTTTGGCGAAGGATTTTTGCCGCATTGTACTTTACAAACAGCACCGCTTTGAGGGCGGCGCTGCCTTGCAAGATTTCCAGTCGTTTTTTCATTCTGCCTGCCGCCGGCCCGCTCCCGAAAGCTTTCGGGACGCGCGGGCTCACGCACCCAGCCCGAGGATGGGGTTGTGGGTTAGCTTGGAATGGGGATTTATTCAAGAGATCTTTTAAACTTCTCGTTGGCATCAAGTATTATTGTACTGATTATCAATTTCGTAACTCTTTTCCTTCTACCTATTAATCTATGATCCTCTAGCAGATAAGGTTGTATTTTGTCACATATTTCGAGTTTTACATTCATAGTTGGATTTTCTTTTTATAGCACCGACAAGTTTAAATCCTAGATGCACATTGGCAAATTGATCATTTTTTAGCGTTCATTTTCCATATTTAATTGGTTTTTTATGGACCATAAAATCCATAAATTATGGATCGGCAAACTCCTGTTTCAGCTTAAATTATTTGATTCAATTATCATATTTTGTTTTCTTGTTGATTGTAATCTATTCATTATATGCATTTTATAAATTATTAAAAGATTCGATACCCATTATCAGGTAAGAGAAAATAAGTTTACTTTTTTTATTCATGATTCTCATTGTTAAATCAAATAAGGTTGTAAAATTAAAGCTATGCCTCTGTGTTATTCTCGTAAATTTTGGCATTTTTTTTTGAAGCTTAGGGTTGATTTGTTAAGGGGTTTAGGGTTTATTTGCAAAATGAACTCTGTTCAGCGTAATTTGCAATTACTCTGTCGCTTTATAGCGGTCTCCAGACCGGATGTTTATCAATTATTTGTCTTTTTTAGAGTGTTATTCATATAAAGACAGTGATTTATCGTTTGATGGAAAGGACCAAAGATCAAGCGCGATTAACGCTACCTGCCCACAATGAAAAACCGACGGAAATCTATGCAAGGTCCTGTAAAGCACAATGCATTAGCTGCTTCCTTCGGTTGGGTTTGGAAGAGCATTTTTTCTTCGGCTGGGACTTTTGAAGCATTGTACTTTACAAACAGCACCGCTTTGAGGGCGGCGCTGCCTTGCAAGATTTCCTGTCGTTTTTTCATTCTGTCTGCCGCCGGCCCGCTAATCGCGCGGGCTCCCGCACCCAGCCCGGGATTAGAGTTGTGGATTCAGCTTGGAATGGGGATAAATTCAAAAGATTTATTTCTTCCATTCACAATGAAAACTTTGGCCATTGGCTTGAGTAAGCCCTCAACAAATCAACAGATCAACAGATCAACCCTCATATTGATGTAGGACTTGATCCTTTTCTTGTCCTTTCCCTTGATGGAAAGGACCAAAGATCAAGCGCGATTAACGCTACCTGCCCACAATGAAAAACCGACGGAAATCTATGCAAGGTCCTG
>WPAF01000013.1 GCA_009772965.1 Candidatus Saganbacteria bacterium | reverse complement strand
ATTATTGAAGTTTGTCTCATTTTTTATCAATTCCCGGGTTAGGTTTTTAAATGTCTTAACGAATAGCTCCCTGGTTAGATTTTACATGTCTCAATACGTCCGTTTGACTTATTGAATACCTGATGTAATAATAGATTACGCCTACTGTTAGGGAAGAACACAGCAGGCGTTTTTTATGCCAGTAAAAGTAATTGTTGGAACTCAATGGGGCGATGAGGGAAAAGGAAAAATCACAGATCTTTTATCCCGTGATATGGATATGGTTGTCCGCTACCAAGGCGGCAACAATGCCGGACATACAGTAGTTATAAAAGAAAACACGTTTAAACTCCACTTAATCCCATCCGGAATATTTTATTCAAATGTTTTATGCGTTATCGGCAATGGAGTGGTAATTGATCCTGCTGTTTTGATTGAAGAGATTGAAACCCTTAAAACAAAAGGCTTTTCCGCCGCTAATTTAAGGATTTCCTCCCAAGCCCATTTGATTTTCCCTTATCATAAAGATTTAGACGCGGCTCAGGAAAAAAAGCATGAAGAAGGCAGGATAGGCACTACCTGCAGGGGAATTGGCCCCTGCTATGTCGATAAATTTAACCGTCGCGGGATCCGGATAAGTGATTTTGCAAATGAAAAAATATTCAGGCAAAAACTCGAATTGAACATAAAAGAAAAGGTCTATATTTTAACAAATTACTATGGAATGAAAGTTGATTATAGCTTGGATAAAATCATAAATGAATTTTTTAGTTATTATCATGCTTTTAAAAAATTGATTGTCGATGAGTCGACAGTGCTGATCAATGAAGCGATTGACCAAAGGAAAAAAATCCTAATGGAAGGCGCGCAGGGGACTATGCTTGATGTTGACCATGGGACGTATCCCTATGTCACATCCTCTAGCCCGATTGCAGGAGGGGCGTGTATTGGCGCGGGGTTTGGACCGAATAAGGTTGAAGAAGTCTTGGGAGTAGTTAAAGCATATGTGACAAGAGTAGGCGGCGGGCCTTTTCCGACAGAAATTGTTGGAGGGATTGGGGATCTTTTACGGGAAAAGGGCGGGGAATATGGGGCAACCACAGGCAGGCCAAGGCGCTGCGGCTGGTTTGACGGGGTGGTAATGAAGCACGCTTCACGTACAAACGGGCTAACGCATTTGGCAATAACAAAAATGGATGTTTTGGATTCGTTTGAAGAAATAGACATCTGCACGGCTTATGAATATGAAGGGAAGAAAATTGAGTATTTCCCTACAGATTTAACAAAGCTTGAAAAGTGCGTGCCGGTTTATATAAAGATGCCGGGCTGGAAAGAAGATATTTCAAAAACAACTGATTATTCAAAGCTGCCTGCGAATGCGAAAAAATATGTTGATAAGCTAGCCGATCTTGCCAATGCGAAAATATCTCTGATTTCTGTGGGTGCGGAGCGTGGGCAGATCATTAAAACTTAAAAAAGCAATTGTTCTTCTATCGGGCGGACTTGATTCAACTGCTTCATTGTATTATGCAAAATCCAAGGGCTATCAATGTTATGCCTTGATTTTTGATTACGGGCAAAAACATAAACGCGAGTTAAAAAGCGCTGTTAAAATTGCAAAACTCGCAAAAGTCAACTATCAAATAATTAAAATTTCTCTGCCATGGAAGGGAAGCTCGCTTTTGGATAAAAAGATGAATGTCCCAACCGGCGGGATAGGAAAAAATATCCCATCCACATATGTTCCTGCCCGCAATATTATTTTTCTTAGCTTTGCGGTTTCAAATGCTGAAGCGATTGGCGCGGACGCGGTTTTTATTGGGGCTAACGCGATTGATTTTAGCGGGTATCCTGATTGCCGGCCGGAATTTTATAAGGCATATCAAAATGTTATTAAAACCGGAATAAAAAATAATAAAATTAAAATATTCACACCGTTGATTAATTTAACCAAGCAGGAGATTGTAAAATTAGGCCGCAAATTAGGCGCGCCGCTTGATATTACCTGGTCTTGCTACATGGGCGGCAATAAGCCGTGCGGGGTATGTGATAGCTGCCGATTGAGGGAAAGGGGATTGTCCTAATTACCCCATGCCCTGCCACCCTGTTGCACTGCGTCCTGACCTGTTGGAAATATTTAAAAAACCATTAAAAAACATTGTTGACAAACATGTCGGCGATGTTATAATACAATCCATAAAAATCATGAGAAGAAAATGATTTTGTTTTTTTACGCAGGGTGGTTAGCCGAGGCATCAAAAATAAAAAAGGGGAAGTAAGTTGCTGAAACAAACTTGTATTGTCCTCGCAGATAAACTTTCCAGAAAATATATTATGGGAGAAAAATAATGATAACGGAAAAAGATATCATTAAAATGAAGACTATTTTTGCGACAAAGGCAGACTTGGAAAAGTTTGCGACAAAAAAAGATTTAGAAAGTTTTGGACTTAAAATTGATGGAAGATTCCATGAAATTGATAGGAAATTTGATAAAATTGATGTGAGGTTTGATAAAATTACAACTATGCTTGATAAAGTTATGGGTGAATTGGAAAAAGCGCGTGAAGACAGGATTTTCGCAAAAGCTAAAGATGACGAGCAGGATCAAAAGATATGCATTATTGAATCAAGAGTAGGGAAGATTGAGGAGAAGATGTCAGTATAAAATGAGAAATTTAACCGGTGCCCAAAAAAAAGTTATTTCTAATATTTTTCGCGATCTAGCTAAATTAACTGTTATAGCTTTAGTTGTTGGGCAGTTTGTTCCTGCTCATGTTTTTAATATACGAGTTTTTTTTGGTGGATTGTTTTCGGCATTTTTGATGGGTATGGCGGCTGTGCAATTTGCGGTTGATACTAAGGAGGAAGGATTTTAATGGATCCCCAATTGATCGTATATTTATCGCTGGCTGTTATAGCTTTGGTAATGATAATAATTTCCATCTTTACGGGAAAACATCCGGTAGGGAGATTATAGGGAGTTTAAATGGCAAGGAGAGATAATGGTTAGGCAAAAAGCGGTAGTTTTGTTTCTGCCATACTTACTTTCAAATATTGTCCTCGCGGATAAACTCAGTGGAAAGTATATTAGGGAAGGTAAATAATGATAACGGAAAAAGATATCATTAAAATGAAAAATGTTTTTGCGACAAAAGAAGAATTAAATAACGGCTTGGCAGGTCTTGAGAAAAAGTTTGATATCCGGTTTGACAAGGTTTCAATTATGCTGGACAAAATAATGGGTGAGCTTGAAAAAGCAAGAGAAGACAGGATCTTTGCAAAAGCTAAAGATGACGAGCAGGATCAAAAGATATGCGTTATTGAATCCAGGGTAAGAAAGATTGAGGAGAAGATATCAGTATAAAATGGCAAGGAGAAATAATGGTTAGGCAAAAAGCGGTAGTTTTGTTTCTGCTTTTGTCGTGCTTGCTTTCTACTATTGCCCTTGCGGATAAGCTCGAAGGCGGCGGCTATACATTATATAACACCATCAATTCAGGCGGGGCGACGCTACAGGGCGGGGGATATACTTTAACTGACACTAAGGGTGAAATAATTGGCGGCAAGATGACTGGCGGAGGATATGAATTTATCCCCTGGATTTTTGGTATGAGTTCAAGTGTACAAGCAACGTCAACTGAAGAAACCCCGCCTCTTGGAACGGTTCCGTTAACAATTTCTCGTGATGGGGCTAACATTAAAATAAAATGGGATTTAAAATATGGCAACGATACGGTAATATATTATTCCACGGGAAATGGCGAAGGACAATTTAACAATTCTGATTTAACCAAGTGGGTTGTAGCAGCCGGGGTTGATTTCATTGATGATTCTATGATGAATCAATGCATATTCCACAAAGATCAAGTTGGAGCTGGCGCCAAAGATAAAGAGGTTTATTATAAAGGTTTTCTTAAAACAGCTGTGCCAGGCTCTACGTCGACTGATTCTAGATTTTCAGGGAAAACAATCCTTGAAACCGCTTGGGCGGTGGGTAAGGTGAATGTTAGTTTAAAGGGAACAGCAAATGTACAAGGGAAAAACCTTGTTTCTGTTCCATTCAAATGTCAGCAAGGAAGTAAAGTAAAAGATGTTTTTGGTGAAGGGTCAGGGTCTGTTTGGAAGGAAGGGGACATTGTTCAATATAAATTCGCTGCATCACCCGCTTATTATTCCGCAATTTATACAAGTGCAAATGTTTGGAAAGATGCCGCAAATGCTAATGATGATCCAAAGTTTGAAATAGACTATAAGTTTGGTAATTGGGTAATTACAAAAGACGATAAAACTATTACGGTTGTAGGCGAAGTAGTAAATAAAGATACAGTAGTTCCTGTGTTTTCTGGCGCAGGAGAAACAACTGGCGGAAAAACCTTATTAGGTATGGTTTATCCAGTAAGATTGGGTCTTACTTCTACAAGTTTAATAAATAACGGTGCAGCTGATGGGGATTTGATTCAATATAAAATATCTCCTCTTAACGAAGCATATATTTCCGCAATAGTAATGGGTGGGGCTTGGAAGAGCGCAAGCAATCCAAGCAATCCTTTAGAAAAGGAAATAGATGTGTTAGCAATTCCGAATAGTTACATTTTTGTGAGGTATAAAAATTCTGGCTTTGATTGGAATAGGGCAAAACCCTAATTTTATATAAGGGAGATGAAGTTATGAAGCATAAATTAAAAATTACAGGATTGGTGATTATTGGTCTTATTATGGTGCAGTTGGCGGCAAACGCTGGAGATAAAACCTTTTTTATTAAAGGAAGCAGTATTACAAGAAATCAGCAGTTAGTAACCACAACAAATAATAATATCAAATTTTATAAAAATGGCTTAGATTTGATACTGTTTACTCCTGGAACCACAAATCCAATTGCTGATTTTGCAATTAATAATGGTAAAGTTTTTGATAATGGTTCATCGGCAGGTAGGAATGTGCAAATAAACACTAACATCAATGATAACATATCAGCTACTGTTTGGACTCCAGCGGAGGGAAAAGGAAATTATTACAGGAGCTCGGGCTTGTCGATGAATGCAGCCAATTATAGCGATTCATCTTTAACTTGGAGCTGGGAAGGTTTAAAAGTTGATTATAAGGCGGAAGCTCCTGATGTACCCATGATATCTCAATTTGAAGAATCAACGATTAGCTATACCAATGGGAATCCATCGAAATCCACTTTAAAAGTAGCCTCAGTTGCTGGTGATATTACTGATGGATTAAGAGAGGTTAGCGGATACGCTTGGAAATGGTGGAAAGATGGCGAGCAAGAACCGGCAACTGCTGATCCAAAGGCTCTTACGAGTACGTTAGTTCTTGATTCAACGCAGATTACATCTGGCCTAACCTATAATTTTAAAGTAGGGCACAGCAACCAATGGGGAGGGCCAACATGGAGTAAAATATATTCTTATAAAGTTGCAGGAAGTGCCGCCGGCGGCGCATCCCAGCCCTTTACATTGAAACTGCAGAGCGGAGTTCCTGTTGGTCAGGGAAATTTAGGCATCAATTGTTTTGCTATGCCTTTTGCTGGGCCGTGGACTGTTGATGGGACACAAATAGTGACAATAATTGACCTTATTAAGGCGATTAATAAGAAAGCAAATGAAAATATTGTTTCAAGCTTTGGATTTTGGAATGAAAAGCCAAGTGAACAAAAGGAAAATGGATATGCGGTTGAATATGTAGACAATACAGTAAATAATTTAACTCCAGATACATATACAAAATTTGGCAGTCTTGGTGCTTTGGCTGTGCCAGTACAAGGCAGGGGATATCAGATATTTGTTAGCAAAAGTGTGGATGTATTAATTGAAAATAAATAGCAAAAAGTTGAGGGGAAAGTGGTAAAAAAGTATTTTATAGTATTTTTGTTGATGGCGGTATTTGGAAGTGCGGCAATAGCTGCAAATCCAGTGGTGCCTAATACCCCATATCCATATTATATGAATTTTCTGCCTTTTTATTGGGTAAAGGGCACGGTTAAGAAGGAAGGACAAGTTGTTGCAAATAGAATAGTGACGGTTTATTTTGATGATATTAAAAAAGAAGCAACGGGATTAACTGACGCTAATGGCAACTATGCTATTAATATTTACAGGTTGAATTATTTTTTTGACACAGCAATAAGTTTTTCTGATAACTATAATATTGCTGTTTATAAGGGAACAGATAACTATGGAAAAAATGCGGAAATTATTAATTTTGACAGCAAGGTTGGTTTTATTACAAAAAATATTGTTTTAGCCCAAGGGGAAGGGCCGGGGCCAAAGGATGAAATTATTGACACAGGCAGGATTCGGATGACTTGGATAGAAAAAGATACGCCAGATACGGCTAAGCTCCACTGGGCTTATGATGTTAACGGTCCTACGGCAGTTAAGATTTATGCTAAATCCGGCGGTGAGTTTACCAGAACTCCTGTGGATTACACTTTCGTTGCTGATGTCCCTCCTGCAATTATGGAATACCAAATCAGCGGGGCAAATGCCAAAGGAACCAATTATTATAGGGTGATTCCAGAGCCATTGCTTGTTAATACAGATGTTTTATCTGATGCAAACAATTCAATAACTGTTGCTCAAGTGACAATACCCATCAATAAAGCTGAAAACTTTGTTGGATGCTCGCTATATACTACATCTGCAAAAGGGGCTGTTAATTACTTTCATGTTGATAAAAGCTTAAATAATATCCTGAGCGGCCAATTAAGCGAGGGCAGCAGTATATATTCTTTTAACATGGCTGATCCGGATTATTCTAAACGTTACTTGGAAAAAACAACTTATTTAAATGGTAGTTTTGGAAATCCCCCTCCATTTGGATTTGATTTAAGCAAGGGGTACTTGGTTTATAGGTCATTAGATGATGCAACAGATAGAAACCTGGTCTTTGTAGGGATTATTAAAAATACGGACTTTAAAGGAGAAATTGATACTGCTTACAATTTAATCAGTTCACCTTTTACGAAAAAGTATTTATTGTCTAATTTTGGATTTGGAACTAGTCCAGTTGATGGGGATGCTTTTTACTATTGGTCTCAAAAGGGCTCTTATTTGGAAAAAGTATTTCGAAATAATGGCAAATGGGATCCTGAGCACAATGTTGTTTTTGAAAAAGGGTATTGGTATTATAAAACAATTGAAACGGATCCAAATAAGCCGAAAAAATTTAATTGGGAGTTGAGTAAGCCGTAAGTAGTTTATTAAGGAGGATTTTTATGAATGTCTTTAAATGTATTAAAAGAGGCGGTGTGATATTATTTTTGCTGACATTGGTTTTAGCAGAAATGGTTAATGCATCAGGAAGTATTAAAATTGAAAAAACAGCAGGCACACCTAATTGTTCGATAACACTAACAAGCGGAGCTGTATTAAATGACCCTTTAAAAGCTTATAATGACGGCGCGTTAAAGTTTTATAAAACTTCATCAGTTCCAGCCCCCAATCAGGCTGGTGTGCCGTTAATACCTAATAGGATTGATAGCGTTAGTACTGCAACTCCAAATTATGTTTCTTTCTATTTTATCGAGCATGATGTTGATGTGACAATTAGATGTTTTGACAATAAAAATTTTGGTTATGGATCCACTGCTTACAATGATGGAAAAAGTGTTTCACAAACTTTGCACCTAGGTTCCGTAATAAGTCCATCTAATCAATACCTGAAAACCTTCCAAACAGATTATTTAGCTGATTCTCCTAATGCCCCGACAATTGCTTCTGTGGCTGAATCTTCTTTGAGGGATGGGGATACGCAAAACCAATATCTTACTTTGGTTGTTTCGGTTGGCTATGATCAGGGGGCGATTCCAAATAGAAGAATGATATCTGCTTCATCCCCCCAAGGTACAAGTTACGCAGTGGAAGTTATTTACCCGGATAAAACAAAAGAAACATTGTATACAAACGGCACAATTTCATTATCAACAAAAACAAATCCAAAGGTAACAGCCGGCAATTATTCATTTACGCCAACAGCTTATAACTGGTATGACAATAAAGCGGGGGTCGCAAAGTCTTGGGATACATTAAGCGGCACAGGCTCCAGCTCCGGCACGGTCACTTGGACACTCAAAAAGACAATAAACACAATAGCTATCCCATTTACAGGATTAAATGCAATCGAAGGGTGGGACTTTGCTAACAATAAACCAGAACCCACAAGGGATATTTCAACCATTAATGGATTAATTTCGCAGATTAATGCCCAGATTAAAGTCCAAAATGCGCAAGCAAAAGTTACAGTGATCGGCTGGTTTGATGAAACAACTCAAAAGCATTTTGGCTTAACTGGGATTACTTATGATGTAAATGGAAGCATTGATAAAATTAAAACAAAATATACTGGAGCCGCTTCGGTTGACGAAATTCTTAACCTGGCAACTGTTACGGGAAGATGTTATCAGGTAAGCGTTGACGAGGATCAAGTGAAATTTAAATTAACAGGGACGAAATGATAACAAAACAAATTATTATTTCGAATGAAGTGAGGAGTACATTGTTAGGACTTTCGGGCATTAGGACTTTAGAAGTTTATTATAAAAAGGATATGTTAAGATGATAAAAGTAACGAAAAGGTTTAAGGAACTTTATATTGACGTGTTCATTAAAATACTGCAGATTATTTTTGCGGCGTTAATTGTTGGCCAGATAGTCGCGGGTAAATTCAATTTCTGGTCGTTTTTTTCCGGAAGCATTGCCTGCTTGTTTTGTATGATTGCGGCATCAAAAATCGCTTTGACGCTAACGGATGAGGAGGAACAATAAATGGACCAGCTGACAATTTTATTTATAGCAGTAATCGTATTCGCGGTAGTTATTTTTATTCTTTTTTCTTTTATCCAAAAGGGTGAAAAGCATAAACATGCGTAGTTTACCAAAGCGAAAGGTAATGATAAAAATTGAGGCGCACCTTGGCTAGAAAAATATTATTTGTATTAATTGCGTTGTTGCTGGCCACGGGCATAGTTTTTGCAGCCCAACAGCCGGCGCCATATCCCGCGGCGTTTTGGGTTAATGGATTAATAACTGCCGGCAATACTGGATTGGCAGATGCAGACATTGCCTCTATTTCTGTAATCTTTTTTGAAGATCCTGCCAATTATCTTAATAAGTATGCACTTTCGCGTCAAAAAATTAATGGCAAGTTTTCCATTAACGCCATGGATGATCTTGGTATGCTCCCGTTAAAAGTACAAAATTACTATGTTGGCACTCAGCAATATGTCATTAATGGTAAAAATTATGGAGTAAACAGGAGAGATATCCAATTGGAGTCCGACGATCTTGGTAAAGGGTATAAAAACCTGCCCTTTGATTTAGTAGTTGAAGAAAATGGCGGGATGCTCCCGCCAGTAGTTTTCCCGATAAATATTGCCCGTGAAAAAGACACTGCAGGGAGCGGGGTTATCATTTCTTGGGATAAAACAAAAATTATTACTCCTACAATTTATTACATGACTGGAAATGGAACGGGGCAGTATAAAAACAATTTTGATAATAACTTATGGAAAGTTGCCGGCAGGTTTGAAAATGGAATCCTTGTAATAAAGGATAATCAGTTTGATAAAGTTACGGAAGATTCTATTAGGCACAAAGCACAAGTCGGGCAAAGTTTTGAAGAAGTTTACTATAAAGCTACCACTGATGATCCAATAAATAATTCAAAAATCTTTGAAACGGCTCCCGCGGTTGGCAAATTCTTGGCAACCATTTATAGCAGCGGTAAATACAACATGATTGGGGTTCCGTTTATTATTCAGAGCAAGGGCGATATTGATAGTGTGCTGTCAACGGAGTTAAGAAAAAATGGAATTGAATTGTTGAAATTTAATAATAGTACCCAGCAATACACTGGTATGTATTATGAGGGCGCATGGAAAGGGGCAACCGCATATCTTTCTGCTGGAGAAGGAATTTGGGTATACAATCCAACTTCCAACAATATAATTTCAACCATTGTTGGTAATGTCCCGGAATTAAATAAAGATATTAAATCCAATCTTTACGGACCAGCAAAATATAATATGGTTTCAATTCCTCATCCCCAGGGCGGGGCTTTAACTAAATTGAAATTAGATCCACTGGCGGAATCAGAAGTATTAGTTTTTGATAATGAAAAACAATCTTATTCGGGAACCTATGTTTCAGGAAATGCATGGAAAGAAGATAAATTGATCGCGCCAGCAAAAGCGTTTTGGTATTACCAGAAAGGGGCTGACGCGAAATGGACAACAAAGGTAGAGTAAGGGGGAATAATATGAAAAGAAAATTGATGTTTGGAGGGGGTGTGGGTTTGGTTGTTTTAGTATTCTTGTGCAATATGGCATTAGCTCAGCTTACAATAAAAAATCCCGTCGTAAAAGACAAGGGTGGAGCGGCAGTTAACAGCGGTGTTGTGCAAATGGTTATTGGCTCTGATGTATCAACTCCAAATTCAGCGCCATTTTTTAAAGGAACAGCTCATGCGACACCATTTCCTAACACCGATGCGAACGGCGTGTCCAATTTAACTTTGCAAGACTTGCCTCTTAATGCAACTGTATTTATAAAAGCATGGAATAAAACTGCTGGAGCAGGGCAATATTACGGAGTTTATGGGCCGGGTGCAACCGGAACAGCTACTCAAACTTTGCGTTGGGATAGCCCTGCAATAACAACAAATTATAAAGCTGACAAGCCATATACTCCGGTCATTACTCAATATGAAGAAACATCTACTACCGTGGCTAATGGCACCAAAACAGGCACGTTTAAGGTAATATCCAGCCAGCCGGCAGCAACTGATGGGTTGCGAGAAGTCCATTCCTGCGCCTGGAAAATGTGGGTAAAAGGCGATGCTGAAACTGCCCCGATAGCAGGACAAACTGGGGCGACTCTATCTCTTGCACAAGATCAGGTAAAGCCAAATACTACCTATTCATTTAAAGTTATGCACAAGAATAGTTTTGGCGATTCTGATTGGGGGCAAGGGGAGTATAAAGTTGGCGGTGGAGTGGGGGCTCTCTCAGTTGGCGGAGAGGTTTCTTATACATTGAATAAAGTTGAAAACGGGCTGGGAATAAACTCAATCGGGATTGCATTTGACGCGCCGCTGACCTTTGTTGATAAAGATAAAAATGAAACACCCAATATCAGCACTCTCCAAGATTTGATTGACGCAATCGGAAAAACCGGCGTCACCGCCACTGCCTATTGGGATAACGGCGCCCAGCAGTTAACCGGCGGCACATTCGCGGCAGACGGCACACAAACTTATGCTACCGCCGGCTTTGAACCCAAAAATGTTAAACTTGAAGCGGGAAAAGGATATTATATTTCCGTTTCAAAAGGAATTACATTTAAACTAAAAAAATGAAAAAAGTATTATTCGCCTTATTTATAATACTGTTCTGCTCCAGCGCGTACGCGCTGAATGAGCTCAAATATCTGACTCCTCCTTATTGGGTGGTTGGAAAAGTCGCGGATACCGCGGAAGCTGCAGTTGGAACGCGCAATGTATACTTTTACTTTGACCAGGCGGCGCTTGATGTCGGCGATTATGCCAAATCTTCCGCCTTTAGCAACCAGTTTTTACTTAACGCTTATTCAATATTCCCCGCTAATTTAACTGTTGGCCAGACTTATAAAGTATCAACAGAACAGGATGAAAAGGGCTACGGAGCGGATGGGACAGTTATTATTTCCGGCGTTGGCTGGGATGAGGTTAAGGGTATGGGGCTTAGGTTGGGTGGGGGGATAAGACCGCCATCGGTAAGCTTATTGGATCTTCCAAAAATAGAAGATATTACATTTGGAAAGAGGAGATGGCAAAAGGCGCTTTTCGCGAAGGGCGAAAAATTTATTGTTTCTTCGTCGCCAAAAATATCAGCTAAAGTTTCTTCACAGCATGGCATCAAAGTTAATTCGATTAAAGTCGCCATGAACGAAGGGACGCCGTTGGCAAAGACATATTCAATCAGTACGGCGAATATTGTAAAATCTTCGGGCGCTGAGAGCGCGCCGACGGAAGTTGTTTTTGAATTGGATCTTTCCAAGATGGGAGAAAAAATTCCAGAGGGCGAGCAGACATTTGCATTTAGAGCCAGCAACATATACGGGGCAACTATGGAATCCGCGTCAGTTAAGGTTTTGGGTGGGGCGCCAAGGATTGAAGGAATTCCAATCGTTTATCCAAGCCCGATACGTTTAGCAACTGACCGGTCTGTCACATTCCAGTATCAGTTGTCTGATGATATGAACATTGATATCTTTGTGTTTGATATTTCAGCCAGAGTTGCCAAAAAATTAAGCTTCTTGGCGCGCGAAGAAGGCGGATCGGGTGATGGTGTCAATAAACCTACCTGGGATTTAATTACAGACCAGGGCTCGATAATGGCATCCGGCATATATCTCGCGCATTTTGTAAATAGGGATACCGGAAAGCTTTTAGGAAAAGTAAAAGTAACGGCAGTTCCATAACGGATAATTGAAAGGGGAGAAAATGAGTAAAAAGTTAATTGTTGTATCACTATTGCTTTTAATCGCGGCCGCGGCCTCTTTTGCTCAATCAGCTCCCGACCCAATCCGCATCGCTACCGGCGCCCGTCCGTTAGGGCTTGGAAAAGCATTTGTCGGCTTAGCCGATGATGTAAGCTCAATTTATCTAAACCCGTCTGGCTTAGCCAATGTTGATAGATGGCAAATGACCAGCATGTGGGGAAAATTCCTTGACGATTATTCATACTTTTCGCTTACCGGCATGTATCCCACAAATTATGGAAACTTTGGATTAGGTTTTGTCGGCGGTTCAATCGGCGGTGCCTTGCCGACAAGGGTAAAAGAAGGATCAGATCCTGCTGACCCGATTTACGAAGTTGATCCTACTACCGATCCCATGAGTTATTACAACAATGTCTTCATTGTTACCTATGCTGACCAAATAAAGAGAATTCTAGAACAGCCGGTGCTTAAAAATTATGAAAAATACACTTCTTGGTTTTCAGGGCTAAAGGGTCTCAATATCGGCGCGAATTTAAAGTTTTTTAGATCCGGCCTTTCAGGCGATCATATTACAAATGGTTCTGCTTCCGGAATGGAAGTTGACATGGGCGTGCAGGGAAAGCCGCTTAATTGGCTGGCATGGGGATTAAATTTACAAAATGCTTTGCCGGCATCTTGGGGCGGCAAACTGACCTATGCTAACGGATGGACCGAAACGTATCCCGCGCTTCTTAAAGGCGGGGTAGTGTTAAATGTGCTTGGAGAAGAAGATTCCCTAAGGCAGATCGGGCCTCATAAGGTTAATCTTCTTTGGGATGTTGATTGGGAAGTTCAAAGGTCTTCACAGATTCCAATGTTGATGCACTTAGGAATTGAGTGGCTGCCTCTGGATTTAATCGCGCTTAGGGTTGGAATTGACCAGGAAATGGTTGGGATTGGCAGGACATTTAATAATTTCGCGGCGGGGGTTGGTATAAACTATTCCGGCTTTAGGTTTGATTATGCTTACCACCAATTTGCCGGAGCTCCGGGAGTGGACAATCACTTCTTTTCAATGTCTTACGGCCTCTTTAAAGGGAAAAAGAAAGAAGCGCATAAAGTCATAGTTGAACCCGATAAACTAATAACATTTGACGCAACTGCGATACTTCGAGGAAAAGTTCTTGACTTTGAAGTTGCCACAATAAAAATAAATGGCGCGGATATCATGATCCAAAAGGGCAATACTTTTGAAGCCGCGGCGCCTCTTAAAGTTGGCAAAAATACATTTAACTCAATTAGTTTTACTAAAACCGGAGCAACTATAGAAGTTGACAAGAGCAGGATACTTCGCCTGATTACTTATCCGGATGTTTCAAAGACATTCTGGGGCTTTGAACAAATAGGATATATCGGTACATTAGGCATAATCCAGGGATATCCTGACGGCAAATTTAAGCCGGATGGCAATATTACCAGGGCGGAACTTTCGGCCTTGCTGGTTAGGACGCTTATGGGCAGCGACAAAGCGGTTCCTGCCTCAGCAAAAGGGATATTTAAAGATGTTCCTCTTACCCACTGGGCATCGAAATATATTAATATGGCATCGTCTAAGGATATTGTAAAAGGGTATCCGGACAAAACATTTAAACCAGCCGCTAATATAACCAGAGCTGAGGGACTGGCCATGATCGCTAGGTTCGGAAAAGTTAACGAAACAATATACGGCAATGTTTTCTCTGATGTTAATGACAAGCACTGGGCGGCGGCTATTATTGCCGGCGCTTACAAAGAAAAAATGCTTGAGTATTTTAAAGATAAGCCGTTTGAGCCAAGTAAAATGCTAACCCGCGCGGAAGCGGTAGAAATGCTTTTCCGCGCCAAGCCCGTAAACTTGCTGATCTTAGACCTTAAAGATTTCAATAAGGGTTATTAAAGAGGTGAGGCATATTCGAATTATATCGGCGTTGATTGCCGTTGTTTCGATTTTTTCCTCATTAAGCATGGCCGCGTCAAGATGGAGCGAACAGACAAATTATTCGGCAACCAGCAGCGCTAACTTTTATCATAATCAATTCTTGGACAGCTCAACAGGCTTTATTTGCGGGTCAAAAGGGATGTTTTATAAAACTACAAATGCAGGGGTAACTTGGAGCAAAAAAACAGTTGATGCGGCGCCAGATGATAAAGTAATTCGAGCTTTGCATTTTCCAACTTCTCAAGTTGGTTATCTTGTGGGATATGATGGTGGGGCGGCAGGAGTTATTTATAAAACTTCTGATGCAGGGGAAACGTGGTCAGGGCTTGATTTGCCTGTGGGAGCTGCTCCCTATACAATTTATGATACTCATTTTGTCTCGGCTACCGAGGGATGGATTTGCGGGAATAATTCTGATATTCGGGTCCATAAAACGACAACAGGATTAGGAGGGGAAAATTGGACGGGTTGTACTGTTGTTGCAAATCCTGAAACGATAAGTTTTTATGGCATATACTTTTTAGATATGACTACCGGATGGGTGGTTGGAGATGGCGGTAATGTTTATAAAACCACTAATGGCGGTTCGACGCTTTGGACAAAACAAGCAAATGGAATTACTGCCGAAGATTTAAATGACATATTTTTTATTGATTCTAGTACCGGGTGGATTGTTGGAAACGGCGGTAGAATCCTTAAAACTACAAATGGAGGAACCGATTGGACGCCGGTATCTGGAATTTCTTCAACTTATGCATTAGGCAAAGTCCATTTTCTTGATTCAAATACCGGTTGGGTAGTTGGCGCTGAGCTGATTGGTGTAACTTTGACCCCGATAATATTAAAAACTACCAATGGTGGGACATCCTGGTCAAGTGAAACGTATTCTACTACAAGCTGGCCTACTTCAGTTTATGCGCAGGATTCAAATAACGCATGGATTGTAGGGGGATTTATTTCGCCGATTACTCCCACATCATTTATTTATAAATATGTTGTTGATCCAACCATTACAACAGCCAGTCCCAGCACAAGGTACCAGGGCTGGAGCGGCAATGTGACGTTAACGGGAACAAATCTTCAATCAGGGGTAACGCTAGAAGTGACGAAAACCGGCGGCAGTGGAATAACTTATACTTATACCAGAAACAGCGCCACGGAAATTGTTGTTGCGTTTACTGTATCTTCAACCGCCACAACAGGCGATTGGACAATAAAGACGATAAACCTTGATGGCGGCTCTGTAGAAACTACATTTAGCGTCAGCACCCAGCCGGTTGCGGCAACAGTTACCAGATACCATCCCACGCTTGGAGCTGTTTCATGGGATAGCCAGGGGGCGTTATGCAGGCAGATAACTGTTGAGGGAGCCAATTTCCAAAGCGGTGCGACAATTACAATGACAGGCGGAGTTTCTGTTTCTGCCACTTCATTTGTAAGCTCCGCAAAATTAAATGCTAATATTTGGGTGTCGGCAAGTGAAACGGTCGGAAATAAAAATTTAACTGTTACCAATCCAGACGCAGGGACTAGTACGTATACTAACGCATTTGAAATAAGAACCGCTGCCGGCGGTCCCACCGTTACAACTTATGAAGTGACAAATTCTGAAGATGTGGGCGCATCAAAAAAGCTAAAAGATTTTCCCGCGATAAAAGCGACGATTACGGATGCAACCGGATTGGATCCAAACACCGTGAGGTTTGCGGCTTATATACCCTTTGCATCAAGCGCGACAAACGCGCCGGAATATTATCAGATGTTTGTCCCCGCGACATTTACAACTCTAGAGTCAGCCGGCGGAGTCGCGACCAAAGCGCAGGTGACGCTTTATTTAACAGGAATTAAAAGATTTTTAACGCCCACCGCGTCAGAAACTGCTCTTAATAATTTATTAATTACCGGCAATTCCAAGCCGATTTATCTTTATGTTGAAGACAAAGAAAGCAATCCGACAATAACGCTTTATAATTCTAATGTTTACTGTGATTTTTCGGCAACTCCCTTAGCCGCTGTTCCCCAAGCCTTGCCTTCACAAGTTGTCACGCCAGCCAATACAATAGTTGACTTTCAATTTGAGTCTGATAAAGACAGGGATAACCACGGTATGCAGGTTTTTATTGCGGGGGTTACTGGCTTAATATCAAACCATATGGTTATTGCCCGCAAGGTTACGGGTAATTTGGCGAAATCACTTGCGGCGGCGACCGGAAGGCAGTATTATAAAGTAACATTAACAATGGAAGATTTTAATGGGCACGCGCCGGCAGTGGGGATATATAGAGTTGTTGTAAAGGATCGGGTGGATGGCGATATTGCAACAACTGGAAAAATTGTATTTGCCCCGTCAAAAAGCAATTAAAAAGGAAGAAGTTTTTACCATGAAAAAAATAGTATTGTTTATTATTTTGGCTGTTATTGTTTCCCCGTGTTTTGCGGCATCAACTTGGACAGAGCAAACTAATTATTCGGTTGGGGCAAATGGTTTTCATGATGTTTTTTTCTTAGATAGCTCAACCGGTTTTGTTTGCGGCTCCGGCACGAAAATATTAAAAACAACCGATGGTGGAAAAACCTGGACGGAAAAACTTACCGGAGATGCGGCAAATGTCCTCTCCGGAATTTATTTTCCAACTGCGCAAAAAGGATACGCGATAGGATATGTGGGAGGCAGTGGTGCGGGTTTGTTTTACACTACAAATAATTCAGGGGAAACTTGGACCGTAGGAACAGCCCCCGGCACAGAAAACCTGCAGGATTTAATGTTTACCTCAGCTGATGAGGGCTGGGTATGTGCGCAAGGGCTTGAGGCGTTAAATAATGTTTATTACACGCAAAATGGCGGAATAGGCGGGACAGGCTGGACTGCTGTTACAGTTGCAGCTAATCCGGAAACAATTTCATTTTTTGGCACTTATTTTTTAGATTTTAGTAATGGTTGGGTTGTGGGGGCTCTTGGAAGTATTTATAAGACTAGCAATGCTGGAACAGATTGGACCAGACAGGGGGCTGATGTTACTGGTCAGCAATTAAATGATATTTTCTTTATTGATTCAAGCAAAGGATGGATTGTTGGCGATGTTGGGACAATTCTAAAAACAACTAATGGCGGAATAGGCGGGACAGGATGGACTGCCATTTTTGGTATTTCAAATGAATTTTATTTAAGAAAAGTCCATTTTGTGAGCGCTAGTGTTGGTTGGGCAGTTGGGTATCAAAACTCAGACACACCTCAACCGTTAATTTTATCAACCACCAATGGCGGCGATACATGGACAGAGGTAACCACAACCTTAACAACTTATTTTAATTCTGTTTACTTCCCCGACCAATACAGCGGCTACGTGGTTGGCGGGCAGACTTCCGGGTGGATAAATGCGCCGGTAATTTATAAATATCAAACTGATCCAACAGTAACAGCAAAAAGCCCCAGTGCGAGGTATCAGGGGTGGAGCGGAAATATAACATTAACCGGCACGAATTTTATATCTGGCATAACTGTTGAAGTCACAAAGACAGGCGGCAGTGGTGTCACAGCTTCTATAACAAGGGATAGTGCAACCCAGGTAACTGTAGCAGCAGTTATTTCTGCAACAGCAACAACTGGCGATTGGACTGTTAAAGTATATAATATTGATGGCGGAACAGCCACAACCACATTTACCATAAATGCTCCGCCAACCTTTACATCAGTTACCCGATATCATCCAACCTACGGCTCTGTGTCATGGGAGAGCCAGGGTACTTTTAACCGGCTGGTAACAGTTGAAGGAACAAATTTCCAGACCGGCGCGATTCTCACATTTACCGGCGGAGTGACGGCATCGGCAACTTCTCTGGTCTCTTCTACTAAAGTAACTGCGAATACCTGGGTGCCGCTGGCAGAAACAACCGGCTATAAGAGCGTCACAATAACCAATCCGGATGCGGGCTCAGCTACATTAGCCAATTTTTATGAAGTTCGTGCTGATTCTGGGGGACCGACATTTGTGACGTATGAGGTAACTGGAGCTGTAGTGGAATCATCAAGTATAAAATTGACTGCTTTTCCGCAGATCAAAGTGACGCTTGAGGACACAACCGGGTTAAGTATAGATACGCTAAATTTTTCTGTTTATGTCCCATATCCTCCGGCAGGGGCAGATTCGTATTATTATAAATTTACAAATCCAACATTTACTGTTTTATCAACCGGAAGTAGAGTTACTAAGGCACAGGTTACAGGATATTTAAAAACGTTCAAAAATTTCGCGGATCCGACAATAGCGGAAGTGCCGATAGACGGGATATTAACTGCATCAAGCCCAAAGGCAATGTATTTTTACGCGGAAGATGATGGCAGTACCCCAAGCTCCACTTTATACAGCAGTTCAGTTTATTTCCAATCAGCAGGTCCAGCGCCTATAAGCGGGACTAGCAATGTTGCTTTGGTGGGTGGGGGCGGTACGGTAAAGCCTGGAGCTTCACAAGACATACAATTTGAGTCAAAAAAAGATTTAACGGGAAAGGTAGTAAAAATAATATACGGTGGTATGAATGGTTTTATGGCAAACCATGATGTGCCGGTAAGAAAGGTTGGGGGAGTTTTTGCCCGAGCGGTAGAGGCGGCAAGCGGGACATATATTTATAAAGTTGAGGCAAAAGCTACGGATTTATTTAACCATGGTTTGGCGGTAGGGATTTATCGTATTGCAGGCTTTGTTGATGGCGAGATGTTATTTAATACAAAATATGTGGTTATACCGTAAGTTGAATTGCCGACAGCACGGCTATTGCCGCGGTTTCACATCTTAATATCTTTTTACCAAGAGTTACCGTATTAATGCCTTTTTTTTTGGCAAGGTCTACTTCACTTTGAGAAAAACCACCCTCAGAACCAATTAAAACTAAAAGTTTTCCAGACTTAAATTTCGCGAGCTTGCTTTTTAGCGAGGTTTCTTTTTCCCCTTCCCACGGCAATATGGCTAAATCATAAATGCTTGGGTCTAGCTCTGCCAAGTTAATAAACGGCTGAATCGTTGGGATAATTGTCTGGCCGGACTGTTGGCAGGCTTCTTTTGCGATTGTCTGCCAGTGTTTTATTTTTTTGTTTTCTTTCTCTCCAATCTTTGGAATTGATCTTTCTGATATTACAGGGATTATTGAATTTACTCCCAATTCAGTTGCCATCCTGACAATTAAATCCATCTTTTTGCCTTTTGGCAGGCATTGGGCTAAAGTGATTTTTATATCCGCATCATTATTAATTGCTTTAGACGAGCTGATTATTCCCAATTTAATTTCATCTTTATTTAATCCTTTAATTCGCGCCTGATAAATGTTTTGAAAGCCGTCAAAAATTTCAACCTCGTCGCCGACTTTTTTCCGCAAAACATTTTTGATATGGTTGATATCTGACCCTGTAATTATTATTTCGTTGTTTGATATTTGTTCTTTAGGCGCAAAAAAGCGGTGCATTTCTTATTCCTTGCGAAGTTTTGAAAAATTCTCTAGTAGGTTTATTTGTTCATCAGTCAAATTAACGGGGGTTGCTATTTCAACCATAACATATTGGTCGCCGCGGCCGGAACCTCTTAAATAATTCATGCCTTTACCTTTTAATTTGAAGGTGGTGTTTGGCTGGGTGCCGGAGGGGATTTTTAAAGAAGCCTTGCCGTCAATCAGCGGGATATTTAATTCAATACCCAAAGCCGCCTGTACAAAAGTAACTTTTGTTTTATAGACAATGTCCGCCCCGTCTCTTTCAAATAAATTATGAGGCTTAACATGCACTTGAACATATAAATCGCCTGGCGCTCCGCCTCTTATCCCTTGGTTTCCCGCCCGCTGAACCCTCAGGTTGTTGCCCGATTCAATTCCGGCGGGGATTTTTATTTTAACTTTATGGCGTCCTTTGGCTTTCCCAGATCCTCTGCAGTCAGGGCAGGGGGAGCTGATATATTCTCCGGCTCCATGGCAGGTTGGGCAGGCAACAACTTGGGTAAATGAGCCGAGCATCGTCCTTTGCATTGTCCTCACCTGTCCCGATCCCCCGCAACTTGAGCATCTGGTTGGCGATGTGCCGTGTTTTGCCCCGGATCCTTTGCAGGTTTGGCAGGCGATATAATGCGCGATATCGAGTTCTTTTTCTGTGCCGTTAAATGCGTCTTCAAGAGTTATTGATATTTCATATTGTAAATCTTCGCCGTTTGTCCTCGAAGAGCTTCTGCCTCGCTTTGCGCCCTGGCCGCCAAAGAACATGTCAAATATATCTCCAAAACCCTCAAATCCGCCAAAACCTTCGCTGTTAAAATCTGTGAAACCGCCAGTCCCGGGCCCTGCGGACCCAAAGGTGTCATACTGCTGTTTTTTTTGGGGATCGGACAATATTTGATAAGCTTCGTTTATTTCTTTGAATTTCTCAGTAGAGCCTTGTTCTTTATTGACATCCGGATGATGCTTTCTGGCCAAGTTCCTGAAAGCTCTTTTTATCTCATCAGGAGATGACTTTTTGGATACGCCAAGTATCTCATAATAATCCTTGGCCAATATTTTATTCCTTTACTTCAAAGTCGGCGTCAATAGTCGGCCCTTTTTCTTTCGGCTCAGGATTTTGCTGTGCGGGGTCTGCCGGAGTTCCGGGCTGGGGAGCCCCTTTGTCCTTATAAATTTGTGCGGACATTTCATAAACTGCCTGCTGCAGCTTTTCAAGCTGGGCTTTTATTTTTTGGGAATCCGTTCCCTTCAGCGCTTCTTTAGTTTCATTTATTTCTTTTTCAACATTATCTTTTGTTGTTTTTTCTATTTTATCTCCCGATTCTTTTAGGGATTTTTCTGCCGCGTAAACCATGCCGTCCGCCTGGTTCCTGTTTTCCGCTTCTTCTTTTTTCTTTTTATCTTCTGCTTCATGCGCCGATGCTTCCTTTTTCATTTTTTCGATATCATCTTTTGAAAGCCCTGATGAGGCGGTGATTGTTATTTTTTGCTCTTTGTTTGTTCCCTTGTCTTTTGCGGAAACATTTAGGATGCCGTTCGCGTCAATATCAAACGTCACTTCAACTTGGGGAATTCCGCGCGGCGCCGGAGGGATGCCTTCAAGATGGAACCTGCCAAGAGATCTGTTGTCTGAGGCCATAGTCCTTTCTCCCTGCAGGATATGTATTTCAACTGAGGTCTGGCCGTCTCCCGCGGTAGAAAATACTTGCGACTTGCTGGTGGGGATGGTTGTATTTCTTTCAATAACCGGGGTCATAACACTGCCCAGGGTTTCAACGCCCAAAGTTAAAGGCGTCACATCCAAAAGTACAAGTTCTTTTACTTCGCCGGCCAAAACTCCGCCCTGGATAGCCGCGCCAATTGCCACTACCTCATCAGGGTTAACACCCTTATGGGGCTCTTTGCCGAATATTTGTTTTACAATTTCCTGCACTTTTGGCATGCGGGTCATTCCTCCCACCAAAACTACTTCGTCTATTTGATTAGAAGAAATTCCTGCGTCTGAAATTGCCTGCTTGCATGGGGCGATTGTCCTTTCGATAAGGGCTGAGACCAGCGATTCAAGCTTTGCCCTGCTTAATTTGATAACTAAATGCTTTGGCCCTGATGAATCTGCTGTAATAAATGGCAGGTTGATTTCTGTTTCGGTCGCTGTTGAAAGCTCGCATTTTGCTTTTTCCGCCGATTCTTTTAAGCGCTGAAGCGCCATCCTGTCTTTGCTTAAATCTATTCCCTGTTCTTTTTTAAATTCTTCCGCCAGCCAAGTGATAATGGTATGGTCAAAATCGTCTCCGCCAAGGTGGGTATCTCCATTGGTAGATTTTACCTCAAAAACCCCTTCGCCGATTTCAAGGATTGAAATGTCAAATGTTCCCCCTCCAAGATCATAAACGGCGATTTTTTCGTTTTTCTTTTTATCTAATCCGTAAGCTAGTGATGCTGCAGTCGGCTCATTTATAATTCTTACAACTTCAAGTCCGGCAATTGTCCCTGCGTCTTTGGTTGCCTGCCTTTGGGCGTCGTTAAAATAAGCGGGAACCGTTATTACCGCCTTGTTTACTTTTTCTCCAAGATATTCTTCCGCGGATTGTTTTAGCTTTTGCAGTATCATTGCCGAAATTTCCGGGGGAGTATAGTTTTTTCCGCCAATTGATACCGCGGCGGCGGAATTTGCGCCCTCAACAACTTTATATGAAATGTATTTTAATTCCTGCTGGATTTCGTTATATCTGCGCCCCATAATGCGCTTAATAGAAGCAACAGTGTTTTCTGGATGGGTGATTGCCTGCCTTTTTGCCACTGTTCCAACCAATCTTTCGTTTTCTTTGGGGAATGAAACAATGGATGGGGTAGTCCTCCCTCCTTCACGGTTCGGGATTACGGTTGGTTCTCCTCCCATCATTGCCGCCACGCAGGAATTAGTTGTCCCAAGATCTATTCCGATAATTTTTTCTGCCGCCATTTTATTCTCCTTTTTTACTAACGATTACCATAGAAGGGCGAATCACCCTTCCATTAAGGGTATATCCTTTTTGCATCTCTTCAATAATAACATTTTCCGGCTCATTAGACTTCTTTTTCATAATGGCCTCATGGATATTCGCATCGTATGGTTTTCCAATCGATTCAATTTCTATAACCCCGATCTTTTTAAAAGCGTCAAGCATCTGGCGTTTAACAAGGGCTATCCCTTTAACTAAATTTTCATTTGTTTTGCTTGTTTCGGCGGATTCGAGGGCTTTGTCGAGGCCGTCAAGCACGGGAAGCAAATCCCTTATAATCCCCTCATTTGCGAATTGTACAAACTGGTCTTGTTCGATGGCAACCCGTTTTTTATAATTATCAAAGTCCGCCAAAGCTCTTAGTAATTTATTTTTTTGATCTTCAAGGGCTTCTTTAAATAATTCTTCTTCCGTCTTTTCTTTTGGCAGCTCTTTTGCTGTTTCTTTGATTTCCTCTGGCATTAAAGCCCTCCTGGATTATATAAGATTATCCGCTTCTTTAGAAATGTAATTTAAAATAGAGGCAATTCTATTGTATTCCATGCGGGTAGGCCCGATTATGCCGATTGCGCCGGGGCATAATCCTTTTAAGTTATATTGCGCCACAACAAGCGAAAGGTCGCATAATTCCTTTTGCTGGTTTTCATGGCCGATCGAAATGCTGAAATCTTTCCTTTTTGAGTATTCCTCAAGGATGTGGGATAAAAACTGTTCATGTTCAATAATTTCAACTAAGCGGCGGGCATCGTGTATATCTTTGAATTCCGGCTGTTTGAGGATGTTTGAAATTCCGGAAGAATATATTTCTTTGTGTTCTTTTTTAAAAACAGAAAAAACCGCAAAATGCCCGAGAATATTGGATATCAATTTGGCAGTGCCTTTTAGGACATTTTCTATTCCTCTTCCGATTTCCTTGATGCCTGTTTTGATTATTGTTATTTCTTTGCCGGAAATATTTTTTGTTTCCATGATGTTGTCAACGTAGTATCGGTATCCAAGGTCGGTGGGGATTCTTCCTGCGGAAGTGTGGGGGTGGGTGATATAGCCGATGTGTTCAAGCTCTGCCATTTCCGCCCTGATTGTCGCGGGGGAGATTGTCTTAATATAATGGTTGGTTATGGTAAACGAGCCCACTGGCTCTGCGGTATCTACATAATCTGAAATTATTGACTGCAATATTAGTTTTTTTCTTTCAGAAAGCTCAATTATCATATATTGGCACTCCTAATGCTTGAGTGCTAATGGTAGCAATATTTGGGGATTTTGTCAATAGATGTTTACTGCTTTTAGTCGACAAACTTCTCAAAAATCAAATTTGCCAGAAAAAGCCCTTTCCGGCTTAGTTTTAAATGAGTTTTAGTGTTTTCGATTAGATTGTCCTTCTCTAACTCGTCAATTTCTTTTTTGTATAATTCCTCAATATCTTTTCCAAAGCGTTCTTTAAATTCTTTTTTTGAGAGGCCGTCTAATAGGCGCAGGTTCATCATGATGGTTTCGGATATTTCATCGCGAGCAGGCCTGCTGGCTAGCTTGCCTGCAAGCCCTTTAGATTGCTGGTTTGCCATTAAGAAATACTCTTCAAAGTTGTTAGGGTTTTCATGCCTAGAATTATTAATATGCGATGCCGCGTTAACGCCGATTCCAATATAATCCCCATTTTTCCAATAGACAATATTATGCTTGCACTCATAACCAGGCTTGGAGAAATTTGAAATTTCGTAATGTTTATATCCTTTAGCTTTAAGATAATCAATAGCAAATTCATACATACATGCCTCTGTTTCTTCATCTGGTAATTGGAAATTATTATTTGACATTTGAAACCTGCCTGCCGTCAGGCAAGGTTTGTCATTTGTCATTTTCCAGAAAGGTGTTCCTTCTTCAATCTGCAAATTATAAGTTGATAGATGTTCCGGTTCCAGTTCAACAGCCTTTCTTACTGTTTCCTTCCAAGATTCTAATGTTTGGTTGGGTAATGCGAAAATTAAATCCAGTCCAACATTTTTAAATCCGGCTTTTCTGGCATTCTCCACGGTTTCGTGAATTTCTTTCGCAGTATGGATTCGCCCCAAGGTTTTTAGTTCCCGGTCATTAAACGACTGGGCGCCAATAGAAAGGCGGTTAATGCCAAGCTTGTGAAAATCTTTTAGCTTTTGCAGATTAACCGTGCCGGGATTGCACTCGATGGAAATTTCGGGATACGTAATGCGTGACTCGAAATGCGAAAGAATCTTTTCTAATTGTTTAGGGGCAAGCAGAGAAGGAGTGCCGCCGCCAAAAAAGATAGTTTTAATTTTTAACTGTTGTGGGATACTGGTTATTTCGTGTTTTAATGCCTCAACATATCCATCAATTAACTCTTCTTTATCTGCAAAAGAAACAAAATCACAATAATTACATTTTTTTTTGCAGAATGGAATATGTATGTAAACCGAAACAGTGTTCATTTGCCTAATTTTAAGACTGCCATAAAGGCTTCCTGGGGGACATCGACGGAGCCGATCCGCTTCATGCGTTTTTTGCCTTCTTTTTGTTTTTCGAGAAGTTTTCTTTTGCGGGTAATGTCTCCGCCATAGCATTTTTGCAGTACATTTTTTCTCAGCGCGGGCTTTGTTTCTCTGGCAATGGCTTTACTGCCGATTGAGGCCTGGATTGGTATTTCAAACTGGTGCCTTGGAATTTCTTCTTTTAACTTTTCAACCAACATTTTGCCGCGGTAATAAGCCTTTTCCCTGTGCACAATAACGGCTAAAGCGTCAACCGGCTCCGAATTTAATAAAATGTCCAATTTTACCAAGTCGGAAGGGACATACCCGATAAACTCATAATCCATTGAAGCGTATCCCCGCGAAACTGATTTTAAAAGGTCATGGTATTCAGAAATCATTTCAGAAAGCGGCATTTCAAATGTCGCCATGACGCGTGTAGGGTCAAAATACTCCACACCTTTAAATATTCCCCGCTTGTCAATTGTCAGTTCCATGATTTTTCCGACGTATTCGCTGGGGGTAAAAACGGATAGCTTTAAAAATGGCTCTTCAATCACTTCAATGATTGAAGGATTTGGAAAACTTGAAGGGTTGTCAATTAATAATTCCCCTCCGCCTTTTTTTATTATCTTATAGATTACGCTTGGAGCGGTAGCAACCAGGTCAATGCCGTATTCCCTTTCAAGCCGCTCCTGGACAATTTCTAAGTGCAAAAGGCCGAGAAAACCGCAGCGGAAGCCGAATCCCAAAGCGGCCGAACTTTCAGTTTCAAACGTCAGGGCGGCGTCATTTAATTGGAGTTTTTCCAAAGCGTCTTTTAAGTGTTCAAAATCTCCCGTATTCACCGGATAAAATCCGCAGAAAACCATTGGCTTTATCGGCTTGTAGCCCGGAAGCGGCTCGGCTGCCGGATTTCTTGCTTCAGTTACCGTATCTCCAACCCGGCATTCCCTTACATTTCTAACCCCCGAAATTAAATATCCTACTTCTCCGGCAAAGAGCTCTTTTTTTGGAATGAGCCCTAATCTCAAAATGCCGGTTTCCAAAACCTCATATTCATTTTGGTTTCCCATCATTAGTATTTTTGAGCCGGAATTTAAAGTGCCTGACATAATCCGGAGATAAGCAACAACTCCGCGATAAATATCATAGTGCGAATCAAAGATTAATGCTTTTAGGGGATCTTTGGCGGATCCCTTTGGAGGCGGGATGCGCTCAATAATGGCTTCGAGAATTTCTTTTATTCCAACTCCTTCTTTTGCGCTGGCAAGGATTACCTCGCTTTTTTCTATCCCGAAAACATTTTTAATTTCGGTTAAAACTTTTTCCGGTTCGGCGTTTGGCAAATCAATTTTGTTTATTATCGGGATAATCTTGAGATTGCTGTTTATCGCCAAATAAGCATTGGCCAGGGTTTGGGCTTCAATTCCCTGGCTGGCGTCAACCAGCAATAGCGCTCCCTCGCAAGCGGCAAGCGACCGTGAAACTTCATAGCTGAAATCAACATGTCCAGGAGTATCAATGAGGTTTAAAATATATCCCTGGTATTCCATTCTAATGGCTTGCGCTTTAATCGTAATTCCGCGTTCGCGCTCAAGATCCATAGTGTCGAGGATTTGTTCCCTCATTTGCCTTTTTTCAATTGTTCCGGTAAATTCAAGAAGGCGGTCGGCTAATGTGGATTTTCCGTGATCGATATGGGCGATTATTGAAAAGTTTCGTATATTGTCCACACTCCATTTTAGCATAGTTGACTTATCAACTGAATAATATATAATTTTGACAATGCGCCGAAGTATTTCGTTCCTAATTCTGTGCTTATTAACTTCGCTGGCTTTTGGCATATCTTCTGATCTTTCAGAAATTGGTGTTGGTGCCAGGCCTCTTGGTTTGGGCAAAGCATATGTTGGCTTGGCATCTGATGCCTCAGCTTTATTTTTAAATCCCGCTGGGCTTGCGGTAAAGCCGGCGTTTAAATTTACATCTATGACCGGCAAGCTCTTGCAGGATGTAAATTATATTTCGTTAGGCGCCGCAAATCCCTTAAATGTCGGCATGGTTGGCTTTGCGTATATTAATGCCGGAATTTATGATATACCACTTACCACAATCACCAGAACCGCTACGGAAGATATTATTACTCAAACAGGAGTAGTTGATTATTCCTCTTCAATTTTTTATTTATCGTATAGCCGTCCGCTTTTCCCAAAGATGTTCGGCGGTGTGAATTTAAAATTATTTACCCAGAGTTTTTCTAAAACTACTGGAGAGTTAGACGGCGCCATAGGTACTGGAACAGATATTGATGTCGGAGTTTTTTATAAACCAAGCGAAGCCTTTTCGCTTGGAACTGTTTTTCAAAATATTTTACCGTCAAGCTTGGGCGGAAGGTTTGTTTGGAAAAATGGCAGTGCCGCCGAAGGAATTCCCGCGGTATTAAAAGTTGGCTTATCCTCAAAGATTTTGGGCAGGGAAGGTTTTAGAAGTTATAAGAATCAAGAAGTCCTGTTTTTGGTTGATTATGAAAACCGCATGGCAGAAAAACGGCCGGCTATTTGGCATTTTGGGTGCGAGTGGGGATTAAGCAATTATTTGCAAATCCGCGGCGGCATTGACCAAAAATATAAGGCAACTGAATCAGGCGTGGGGATTGATAACAATTTAACCTGCGGAGTGGGTTTGAATTATAAAGGATTTTCTTTTGATTATGCTTATCATCAGTTTGGGGAATTGACGGAAAACGCCACGCATTTCTTTTCCTTGGGATTTATTGGAGGGGAAGAGGTTAAATTATCTGAGCCTACGAAAGAGGGAAAGGCTATTTTTAATCCTTTTAAACCGGAAAACATAATAAAATCATTTGATGATGTTCCTGAGGGATATTGGGCAAAAGAGGCAATAGAATATCTTGCCACTTTGGGTTTTGTTTCTGGTTATCCGGATAATACCTATAGGCCCGAACAGCCGCTAAGCAGGGCTGAACTTGCAAAAATGCTGGTTGTTGCCAAAGGATTCGCGATTACATCTCCCGAGGGGGAAATCTTTAGCGATTTGCCGTTGGATCATTGGGCCGCGCCATATGTTTATATTGCCTTAAGCCGCAAATATATTTCAGGTTATCCTGATTTTACTTTTAAACCGTGGAAAACCATTACCAGAGCCGAAGCAATTGTAATTATTTCAAAATTTGCCGGATTTGCCGATCCGCTGACAATATCTGAAAATCCATTCACTGATATAAACAAGCGTCATTGGGCGGCGCGCTGGATTTCGGTGGCAAAAAATAATGGCTTGCTTGAATATTTAAGCGGAAGGGATTTTGAACCTGAGGCTTCTTTTACCAGAGCCGAAGCGGCAGAAGTAATAAGCAAAACAGAATTTGCAAAACAAAAGATTAAGGAACTCCTCAAAAAACGAATCTCCTTGTGATATAATTTCGATATATAGATAAAAACGCTCAGTAAAGGCTCCTAGCGGGGGTGTCTGGGCGGTTTAAAAAGTGATGGAGGGATGGCCGAGTGGTTGATGGCGGTAGTCTTGAAAACTACTATATGTGAAAGCATATCGGGGGTTCAAATCCTCCTCCCTCCGATTTAACGGACAAGACGGCCCTTCACAATGCTCAGGGCCTACAACTAACAACTTACAATGTTTGTTGTAGTAAATAGTGGTTAAATCAAAACGATTGTGTTGACGATTGTTGTTTTTTGTTGTTAGTTGTTAGTTGGTAGTTGTTGGTTGGTAGTTAAATGGAGGAGTACCCAAGTGGCTCAAGGGGGCGGTTTGCTAAACCGTTAGGTCGCGAAAGCGGCGCGTGGGTTCAAATCCCACCTCCTCCGTTTTTTATTTTGGTTAAGGGAAAATATAAGCATCTAATTTTTCTCCGCTAACTGACAAACCGTCAGTACCTGCCCTCTGTCTAACGATTGTCTAACTGGAAGCCCTGAATTTATCATCTTTTCAATGGGTTTCATACTTTCTTTCATTCTGTCTAACTGCAAGTGGTAATATCCCTGCGTTATCCTCTGGTTGCTGTGTCCTGCCATTTTCTGCGTCAGGAATGGGTCGCCATAGTTGCTATGATAAGTAATGAACGTATGCCTCATCGTGTGAGGCGATGCGTCCTTGATGCCGAGTTTAATCATTAACTTTTCAAACCCCTGTGCAAAGTCCTTAATATGTGAGCCGTCATAATGACAGAAAACATATCGCCTCTGAAAGTCCTGTCTGGGCGTGATGCTCTTTGAAAGAGGGTCGATATAGTTGTCCCTCAAGAAAAGCAGTTCATCCCTTA
The DNA here is from genome assembly GCA_009772965.1 of Candidatus Saganbacteria bacterium. GTDB lineage: Bacteria > Margulisbacteria > WOR-1 > XYC2-FULL-46-14 > WPAF01 > WPAF01. The sequence goes on along the minus strand of WPAF01000013.1, from coordinate 7,056 downwards.
ACTGCGGTACGATGACCGCTAAACGGTTTCGTTTGCTCTTTGTAGTGAAAGTATCATCACAGGCAATAGTGATAATGCCGTCATCAAAGTTGACGTTATCCCATTTGAGATTACATATCTCTGACTTACGCATACCAGTTGTTAAACCTAACAGGATGACCCCCCTCATATATGGACTGCAATTATTAAGTATCAGGTCTATTTCCTGCGGTGAAAAGAACTTCATTTCTGGTCTGATGTATTTCGGCAATTCAATGCGTTTAACAGGGTTCTCTTTTACATAGCCCCTTTTCATCGCTAACTTAAACATAGCGGACAGCGTGAAAATCTCGTTTATGAGCATCTTGTCCGATATGTCGGGGTTCTGGTTCCGTCTATAATCCATATACCCCTCTATATTGTCAGGCGTTATCTGATGCAGGTTAAATGTCTTGAAATATGAAACGAGTTTTTTCAGATGTCCTAACATCGTTTCTTTCGTTCTCGGTGTACGGTTCTTTTCCGCATATTCCAGATGCTCGCCTGCCATAGTTTCAAACGATACTTTTTTAGTGATGTATTCACCCCTTGCTAACCGCTCGGATATTTCCTTTTTCTTTGCGTTGATAGCATCCCTGCTCAAATACCGCTTTTCGCCTATTCGTTCCCATTTGACCTTACCATTTAACTTGAACACCGCATAAAGGATGCCTCGCTTGTCAGTTTCCCAGACACTTGAATAATCATCCATCTTTTTTCACCTTCTTTTTCTGACAATCATTTACCAGCTCTTTAATCCTATCGGCTGAATCTGAAATGAGCCATACAAGGCCATTTTTTATCTCTTTATCAAACCCTTCGTCGCATCCCGCGATTAAGTTGGCAACGGAATTCAGTTTTTCAGTTTCCTTATTTACTTCGTCAACCATTTCTATTAAGTTCATGCACATATCATACACGGTAAGCCGTGTATTGTCAATACCGTGTAAGATGTTAGAATTCTACTATGACACTCAAGCAAAATATCATTAAAAACATTAAACATTATTGCAAGCTCCGCAATATAACTTATTCAGAATTGGCTCGAAGAGCCAAAATCCCTCTTACTACTCTTCAATCGATCCTCTACGACAATCGATATAAGGAACCACGATTGTCTAACATGAGCTCAATCGCCAAAGCTTTAAAAGTTTCCACCGATGATCTCTTAAAATAGATACGGACGGTTGCCCTAACCGTTGGCTTACTCATATTTTTTGCCTATCTTTTCCAATATTTCGCACATATAGTCGTAATCTTCTAACGATTGTCTAACAATTCGTGCCATTTTCCGTCCATTCTGCCCATGATCCACCGCATTATCTCCGACCTAAGGAAACGATATTCCCGCCCACATTTGAACCTCGGAATCTGTTTCGAGTAAACCAGATAGTTTACGGTCTTTAATTCGACCCTTAAAAATTCAGCCAATTCTTGTTTAGTCAAAATCTCTTCCAATTTTCATAAAATCCTCCAGCTTACTAAATCCCCCATAACTTAACTTCAAGGCGGGGGTTGCCTTTGTCGATGTAATCAAATTCATGCCTTTCAACGAGGCTGCGGTCATTTTTTATAACGCCGGAAAATTGAAGCGCATCGTAAACAGTACCAGACAAATTGCAGCCATCTTTGCGGTTATCTTTTTTATATATTTTAAGCTCGACAGCCAGCTTGCCTGCAAGGTTTTGTTTTGCCCATACTGGGCACTGTGCTAAAAACAGCTTTTTGTATTTCCTTACCCCGTCGCCCCTATGGAAAAACACCCCGCCTTTACCCACCCGTAGGGTATTTTTAATTGACGGAATATCTCCATTTACAGTAAATTCAATCATTTTAATAAAACCCATATAATATTCGATCAGGGAAACCGCTGATAAGATCGCTCTGCCTTAATTTACCGCTTTTTAATCCTATCCTTTCTTCTTCATGTAATTGCTTAATTGTTTTTGCTGGCTGGCTTGCCGGTGGCATTTCAATGGTTTGCACAGGTTCGGGTTCTACCCATAAAAATAAGCTTCTACCTTTACCTCTTACCGCCTCATTTGCAAACCACAAAGCCATCAGAACATCTCCGGTGTGGGCTGATGGATAACGTAAAAGCTCATCGACCAGTACATCTGTCAGTTCAATAGACCTTTTATCCCCTCTTGGAATCTTGATTTTTTTATTTTCAAAAAGAATGGAAAGGCTCGGAACCCCAAAAGTCGGATCAGCTTTCTGTTTACCTGTCGTAAAGCCCTTAATTGGAAGAGATGTCATCTCTACAAGGTCTTGGCGGATACTATCTTGGAAGGCATTATTTTCAACGAAAATGAGGCGGGGCTTAAAAGCTTTTGCCCTCTCAATTATGGCTTCCCTCAAGGCTTTGGGACTCAATCCTTTTTTGCGGAATATATCGAGGATTATTCGGTTCTCGCCCTCGTCAATGCCTAAGGTAACAATAACGAAGTAATCCCCATCGGCAGAAAGAGCCAGGTCAACCCCCTGAAAAGTTTTTAGTCCTCTCGTGTCTCTGTCTTGTAAGCACAGGGACTCGTCGAAACATTGCGCTAACCATTCGTACCTGAACCAGCCGAGTTCATCTATAAAGTCCGCACAATATTCCTGATTAAAATATAGGCTCGGCAATTCCGCCTTTGCTTTGTCAATCTCTTCCGGGGGGAAATAGGGATTATCAACACTTTTGAAAAATATAGCGGCATATTCATCTGGGAATTTCTCGGCTTTCTTAAAAAAATCAAAAATCCAGTTTTTGCCTTTCGGCGTAGTTGTAATAAAAGCCCGCCCTTGCCGGTCTGCAAGCCGTGTGTAAATGACGCGCCAAGCGTTCTCGCTGATATACGCCCCCTCATCGATCCACGCAAAATTTAATCCTCTTCCGCGCAAACTATCAGGATCATCAGCGGATTTGAATTCGATTGTCGTTCCATTTATAAGGGTCAACCTTTTCTCGGTTTTATTATGGCTTTTTACTACTTCTTTTGGCAGCCATTTAAAAAGCTCGTCACGGGCAACTGTTAGCATCGGGTAAGTTGGGGCAATTATCCACCCGAATTGCCTTGGTTTTGACAAACTTAGCCTTATAGCCTCGTTAGCTCCGGCCACGGTCTTGCCGCCGCGTACGCCAGCTATTAACGCTCGGTGGCGAACCGGACACCCATGAAATAATGCTTGGTAGTGATGGGGGCTATATGGGATCGTTATTTTCACCATGGCTCCATTTAACCTCAATCTCTTCTGTTCTTTTATCGGTGGCCTCGCCTCGCAATAGTAAAATCTGCTTATCAATCTCCATGATTACCTTGGAAACCCCCTCAAGGCTTGACGGAGGGACGGACTTGACGATTTCTTCGAGCCAACTCCTGAACTCCGTATACTTGGCGATTCTATCAGCCTTAAAATCGCTTACCTTTTCGGTAAGTTTTTCGGAGGTTTTCTGTTGTTCTTCCCCTTTGAGCTCGTCCCAGTTGTATCTTTCCCGCCATTCGGATAGTGTTTTCTCGCTAATTTTGATTCCTTCGACCATAAGCCTGTTTTTAGCTTGTGTTAGTGAACCAGTATTACAGTATTCGCAAAACGCTCTATTTTTAATGTCTTCAGAATATGTCATATTATATTTACCTCCTATATTATTTAAGACTTTAAGGCGTTTAAGCCTAATCCCTCGTAAAACAGGCGCTTTCACCGCCTTAAAATATGTCTTGAAACTGCCTAAAGCTTTTAATCCTATTCAAGGCGTCAGAATTCGTTGAAAACAAATGGAAAACTACTATCTGCCTTAAAGCCTTAAAATTATTTACCACCTGATACAAGAGCCCATTTTTTGTTACCCTTATATCTTGAACCTCTCGCATAGGTCTTGAAACTCCGTGGTGTCCATGACGTATGCTCGCTTCTTTTCTCCTGATATACGCCTCTGTTCCGATCTGACATTGACTTTCTTAAGCCTGCGGGTGAGGACGTTCGTTTTCTGTATCCAGTCAAAATCCTCATTCGCCTTGAAATAGTTAAGCACCGCCTGAGCGTCAAAAACCTTGATGTTGCCATCCGTCTGAATAGCAGAAAGCTCATCAATCATCACCTTAACTACGTTAAGCAGTTTATAGGTCTCGTTCTGCGAAACGTTGTCTGACTGTTTTTCCTCAACGGACTTTTTGCTTAACGCCTCCATTATGTCGGTTAGCTTGGTATTTTCAGCCTGCGAATCAATGACATTAGCAAGCAAAAACAGCGGCTCCCATATATCCAGCTCGCGGTTATTGAGATGACTTAGGCCTTTTATTGCGTCCGAGCCCTCTTTGTGGTAAAACTCCGCCAAGTCCTTGCCATGGGTGAGGGCAAAGACATAAAGGTCGTCCCGGATGCTCTGTTGAAGCTTCAATATTTCCGGCGTGCCTTTATAACGATGTGTCGTTTCATCATCTTTTTTGCGTAAGAGCGGAATGCGGACAGTGCGATCCTGTAAGACATCATCAATTTCGCTGATACCGGCAAACATCTTGGGCGAATAAGCGCTATACGGCTTAACCACAAAACCACCCTGACCGGTGCTTTCTACCCGCTTGACCACACCCGCCTTATTAAACCCGGCATTTAGAAGGCTGATTAGCGAGCCGTAAGTGTCCCTGTCACGCTTGCGTAACTGTTCAACCTCATCAATAAACATCGTTGTGAGATTATTTGATATGTCCCTGAAGATGACCGACTCCGTGGGATTGGTAATAAGCTCACCGTTAAAGGCGATTTCAGATAGAACTTCCATCAAGAGCGTCTTGCCGGATGCTTTCTCGGCGTTCAACCAAACATAAGGGTAATAACGGAATATCATAAAAAGGTATGATCCCATGACCCAGAGTGTGATAAAGCTCAAATACAATTCGTCCGTGAAATGGACAAACCGCCTCACATAGCCGTAAATCTTCTCGTAGAGGGTCGTGATACTGACCCCATATTTGCCATCCAGAAAGGCAGTAACGCCCTTTGCCGAAAAACGGGCAGTGTCCACGGTGTCGTGTTTTATGACAAACCCTTCTTGCGAGGCGTCCGTAAGAGCGAATAAACGCCTATCAGACGTGATAAGGCAGGGTATATCCTTAACTTTTACTGTGAAAACCATCATGCCGTCAGTATAATCCTGCGCCGGGTGAATCGTCATATTGCCTTGCTCATCATGCAGTTTTTCGATAAGCTCAGCCTTGCTTAAAGACTTCCGGGCATCATCGTCTTTAGGCTCCTTGCGGTAGCCTTTCAAAACCTTTTCGTAGCTTTTAAGGTCATCATTGGTAAATCCGAAATGCTCTTTGATTGTGTGCTTTAAGAGGGCATCGCCTTGAGCGTTGTTAAAACCGGCGATCTCTTTTAGGATAGGATCAAGCAGGACGGGGATTTTAACCGGTGCGGTATCCGTTGGAATTGCTTTTATTCTTGCCCCAAGAGAGGCTATTCCATCTTCGGAGAGGATCGTCTCGGCCTGACTTAAAGGCTTTGCCTTCACATCAAAGCCGTAAATATCCTTTGCGAGCTGTAGTGTCTTGGTAAACTTATAACCACGAAGCCCACCAGCCGCCGCTTCATGGCACTGAATCACGCCTTCCAATACCGCAATCAGCGACAATGCACCGCCACCGGTCTGGCACCTGAAACAATGCCAAACGTTCTTCTCCGGGTGAACCACAAAATTACTGTTATTCGTTGAGCCATGCACCGGATGACCACAAACAAGCTGGCTTCCGACCCTGTGAAGCTGAATCTCTTTTTTATTTAGGACATCAACGATGTTAATATTCTTAATTTCAGTTTCAGCGTCTTTTTGGGGGAACTCAATCGGAATGTATTCCACAAGCTCTGAAAAGATTAACTCCCGACTGACCTCTGCGATTTCAAGGTCTTTATATACCTCGTATGCCGTGCCGGTGTCCGGGTGAATTGATCCGGGGGCTACAACCTGCGAGCCTTTAGTGACGATCTCCCCGAAGTGATCGTCCTTCTTCCCCGGCGTGTCTTTCGTTAATACAATCTTTTTTTTAATGTCCTTACAAAAGTAATAATAATGATAGCCCTTCTTAGGGGACTTAATGGTAAAAGTGCTCGGCAATTTATCTTTAATGAGCTGACTTAACTCCGGTGTGTCGGCATCGATGATGATTAAATCTCCGTACCCACCCAGCACGCCATAATTGCAACCCTCATCGATCCACGGCTGAATATCTCGGTAGGAATAAGGATTATCTTGCCAGCGCCGCTCAAAGGGAGTTTTCGATCTTTGTTTCAACTTAACGAACCCGAAGCCCTCTTTTTGTAGCTGAATCGGAATTTTACTTTTTACCTTTTCTTGAAAATGTTCAGCTTCTTTCTTTGTATCTGAATCAGATTCTACGCAAAATACTTTTCTCATCTCTTCGACTGTCTCGTTTATTTCTTTTGCTGTTAATTTTTCGCCCATGACAAATCACTTCCTTCATCACATAATTCTGTGAATTTTTTAAATATGGCATCCTCAATAGCTTTGCCTGATTCTTCATTTATAGGATGGAGGCAAGGGATGTTTTGGCCATTTTTCAATTTTTTAGTAGGGAAAACAAGCCGAAAGCCGCCATTTATCCGATTATAAATGGCAATATTTGCAATTTTTAGCTGGTCATTTATTACACATGAGCAAAACCCGACGAGGCCATCATGGGGTGGGATAAATTTAATTTGGACTTCTGATATTTCAATGCTTTCGGACATATCTTTCCTCACTTTATTCAAAGGAATATTTTTCTTGTCCGCGAGGTAAGGTTATGGGAGGGGATAAAACAAAACCCGAACTTTACCCTGTCATTTGTCCAAGATAAAGTTCGGGTTTTTACCTGAAACTTTATTGGCCTTCCGGCCAAGTCCTATTGAAACCAGCTTAATTATAAAACATAGTAACAAACTCTGTCAAGTGCCATTTCGGTAACTATTCAGAGTTATTGAAGTGCCAAGTAAAGAAGAAGATCGAATAGGACTGGACTCATGAAAGGGATTGTGATATAAATATGGTTGATGGACAAA
>WPAF01000012.1 GCA_009772965.1 Candidatus Saganbacteria bacterium | reverse complement strand
TGAATTACAAGGGATATCGTTGGAACAGTAGTGATTTTTTAATAACTTTAACTGGAATTTTTTTGCCCTGCCTGTTCCAAAAGAGTCACGGAGTCCCTTCGGGACCGGCAGGCAGGTCTTGATTGGAAGTCATCCGTCCTACCACGCTTATCACGATTAGATTATATCAAGAACCTTATAAGTCAGCAAGTAAAGATGCAATTATACAAAAATTATAAGCTTTAGTCATCATTTCGCCTAATAGTATGCTATATAATAGTATGCTATAATTATAAAAAAGGGAGTAGCATTTTTATGTCGAACTATTTATCAATAAAATTAAAGCAAATTAAATATTCTGGAGATAATATTGGCCGAGAGCTTAAGTTTAAGTTGAAAATAGGAGATCAAGTTGCCGAAATGAGCATCAAATTACCCCGGGGGGAAAGCAGATCGCTCAACAAAGTTATTTTTCAAAAGACATCGAAAGAGAAAATCATCGCCCTTCCAATTGCCACTGAAGTAAAAGAAACCAGCGAACGCCACATTGATTTTGGATCGGGCACAAGCCGGTTTAAAATACAATTAAAGGAAGGGAGGATTCAGAAAAACATTTTTGACATTGAAGTTAAAGGAAGCGGCAGAGAAAAGGGGAAGACAGGAATATTTACTTTTATTTTAGAAGCAAGTGTTGAACCTGCCCTTTGCTATGTTTCTGATGTCTGGCCTAATGGGTGGTTGCGGGTAAAATTTGATAATGGTGATATTTATCCATTGCCTCAAACGCTAAAAGTAGAGATGATAAAAATTGAAAAGGGGCATGAATATTTTAATATATTGGAGGGAAGGTTCAGGGGGCGTAAAGCCAGTGTCGGATTAGAAGATGGCCAATCCCATCTATCGCGAAAAGGCAAGCACAAAGGACCAGCAAGATTGGTCTTCGACCAAAAGGCTGAAAAATTAGCCATTAATGGTTTGGGAATATATAACACAGATATGGATGAAAACAATCCACTTCCTCCCGGAAGATATGCTCTAGAAATTCCAGACGAACCTCATCGGCGGGGTGAGATCTATATGGAGTATTCCAAATATGCTAAAACCTGGTTCCGCATCGGACATCAAGGGAGCCGCTTTCTGCATGTTGGAAGCGCATCAGGAGGTTGTATAACTGTAACGGATAAGAAGAAATGGACGGAAATATATAATTTTTTAATAAGAAGCAGAAAGGATACCATTAGCATTGGTGAAGTGCTAGTAAAGCAATAAGATGGGTGTTTGAAGATGGGGCGGAAAATAATCACAGTTTTTCTAACTATCGCAGTATTGTTCATTGTTTTGATGTTTCCCAAGGGGCTGCGACAAGCTGAAGAATTTAAAAAATTAAATAATCTATTAACCGCCTTAAATGCTTCTTCCGTTAGCGTCAATGATCTTTCCGAAATTAAATGGCGTTATTGGGAACTTTATGTTGAGCCGCGTTTAGAAGATGATATAACCGAAGGTATAGACAGAATAATAAAAAATAGAATTGATAAAATAATAGAATTAAGTGTCCGCGGAAAAAAATACCCCCCAATGGATATGTATATTGTCACTCATATTGATCCAGAGAGTTACCAATGTAAGGTTGAAGGCGGATATGCAGATGATTCTATGCATCTGCCAGAGTTTCCAGAAACCTATGATCCGATTTCATATAATGAATCAGATTTATTCTTGGTAAATCTGGATAATAATTTTCGATTTGTGGTTGAGCCGCATATTTATTCCGGGCATAGTTTGGAAATCCTTAGGGCAAAGAATTGGAATAATGATAGATTTAATTTGCCTTCTAAACTGTCTCATACCGTTCTATTTTCAATTATCGAAGAAAAAAACGCAACAAGGAGAAAATATAAGGTATGTTGGGTGTTAAATTATGATAAGCAAGCCAGCAATTTTTTTAGCTCCCCCATAGAGGCGATGCTGCTTATTTAAGAAGTCCGATCTTCATATCGGCGGTTTTCCTGCAGAAGTGCGTGATAGAAAGCGCCTATTCTGCCCCCTTCAAGATCAAGATGATGAAATAATTCAACCGTCCTTTTTACATGAGCAAGTCGGGTCGTAGCGATGCCCAAAGACCTCTGTACCTGCCAGATCAGCCGCCGTTCTCGATATGAAAGAGTAATTGCGTTGGGTTTCATTGCACCCTCTGCAATGTTTAATGTAATCGAAGTTGATGCGCGCTGAAGTTGGTTATACTGGAAAGTCTTTAAAATCGAAAGGCATAATATTGATCTTCCTTGTTCTTGTTTTTGTCCTTGTCCTACTAAAATACGAACAAAGGACAAGGACTAGGACAAGGAGACTAAAATACTCACTTTGTTCGTATTTTAGTCTAGCGGGGGTGGGATTTGAACCCACGACCTCAAGGTTATGAGCCTTGCGAGCTACCAGGCTGCTCCACCCCGCGTCGACACAACAATCTGTTTCTTATTTCCCTAAAACATCCTTTTTTAAGGTGTTTTTCAAACTGTCGCGCTTCTTTTCTATCTCTACATTCCTGACAGAAAACAATGCGCCAATTCTTTCCGTGCTTCGTTGTTCTATGTTGTCCGGCGTTATGTTCTCTCAGCCGCCGCTCAACATTATTTGTCAAGCCGGTATAAACTCTCCCAACCCCATCTTCAATAATGTACACATACATTCCGTTTCACCCTTGCGAGCCCTGCCTGCCGGCAGGCAGGTACCAGGCTGCTCCACCCCGCGTCGATTGTATTAATTATACATCTTTAGTATAATAAAACAAGTGATGCACGCAATAGTAATAATAGCCGCTTACCTCATAGGTTCAGTGCCATTTGGGGTTATTGTAGCCTGCTTTTTTCAAATTGATATAACTAAACAAGGGTCAGGAAATATTGGCGCTACAAATGTATTAAGGACGCTTGGGGCACTGCCCGGAATACTTGTCCTTGTCCTTGACCTGCTTAAGGGTACTTTCGCCGCATATTTGGGGATAATATTTTTACACGATCCGCTTTGGGTGGTTCTGGCGGGGGTCTTTGCAATTTTAGGGCATATGTTTTCTATTTATTTAAGATTTAAAGGCGGAAAAGGTGCCGCAGTTGGGTTGGGGGTGCTGCTAGCCATTACCCCCGAAGTATTTTTGATATCCGCAGTTCTTGTCATTTTAATAGTCGCAATTACCAGATATGTTTCTTTGGCTTCTATGATTGTCCCGATAATCGCGGCATTATTAATGGTTTACTTAAATAAACCCCTGCCCTATATCATCAGCACAATTATTGTTTTTGTTGTTATGGTGATAAAACACAAATCAAACATAAAAAGGATCATCTCAGGAACAGAAAGAAAGATTGGTAAAAATGGCTAAAATATCGGTTTTTGGCGCCGGAGCCTGGGGTACTACTCTTTCAATTCTTTTATCAGAAAACAAGAATGATGTTGCCCTCTGGTCATATGAGGCGGATGTCGCGGAAGACATTTTAAAATTCCGTGAAAACAAAAAGTATCTTCCGGGCTTTCAACTGCCGGCCGCCATAAGTCCAACTCAAGATATAAAAAGCGCGGTTATTAAAACAAACTTTATTATATTGGCAGTTCCAACCCAATTTCTAAGGGGAATAATAGAAAAAATCACCAAAGATCTTTCTGAAGAAGCGTTAATATTATCCGCCAGCAAAGGGATAGAAGAAAAAACACTAAAACTTCCGTTAACAATAATTTCCGAATATTATAAGGGTAATATTTCCGCCATTTCCGGCCCAAATTTAGCAAAAGAGATCGCCAAAGGCCTGCCGGCGGCGGCAGTTATTGCATCCAAGGAAATCAGTTCCGCGAAGAAATTCCAAAGCATATTAAATTCGGAAAGGTTTAGAGTTTATACAAATGACGATATTATAGGCGTCCAGCTTGGCGGCGCTTTAAAAAATGTCATCGCTATTGCCGCGGGAATCGCGGACGGCTTTACTTTAGGGGATAACGCCAAGTCAGCCCTGCTAATCCGCGGGATGGCTGAAATCACAAGGCTGGGAATTTCCTTGGGGGCAAAAGCCCAAACTTTTTCCGGTTTAGCCGGGATGGGAGATTTAATTACAACTTGCTCAAGCAATCTTTCAAGAAACCACCATGTCGGGCTTGAACTGGCAAAAGGGAAAAAATTGAACGAAATACTTGCTTTGATGAAAGACATTGCTGAAGGCGTGCCAACCTGCCGCGCGGCAATAACATTAGCAAAGCAGCAAAATATTGAAATTCCTATTACTTTCGAAGTTTACCAAATACTATTTGAAGGGAAAGATCCCTACAAGGCAATTACTTCACTAATGAAGCGCTCTCCAACTAGTGAATAAAGCCCGCGCCTTCCCTCTTTTCCCTATCAATAATTAGCTTGCTTTCATTTGATATTTTTGTAAGATACTCAGGCGTCAATATATGCGGAGTTATGAAAACCAGCAGTTCCCGCTTTTCATTGATAATTGTCGATTTTCTGAATATCCCGCCAATAATAGGGATATCCATTAAAAATGGGATGCCATAATCAGTTTGCGTCTCGGCGCTCTTTGTTAATCCGCCAATGACAACAGTTTGCCCGTCTTTTACCAGCACCTCGCTGTTTGTTTCTGTGACATTTTCAGTCGGCAGGTCCTGTACAACGGTGCCCTCGCTGACTTTGGGATAAATTTTCATGCGGATAAAGCCTTCCGATCCCACATGCGGAGTTATTTCAAGATTTGTCCCAGTTGTTAAAAAATTAACCTGATAGACAGTTCCTGTCGTTGTTATCACCGCGGTACGATAACCAATTTTTGAACCTATTAGTATGCTTGCCGGCTTATGGTTGATGGTGGCAATGCGCGGCGCGGCAACTAAATTATAATTTGTTTTAGCCAATAATGCTGATAAGTACCCTTCATAATTACCGCTTAACACCTGGGTATACATACCCATAGCTCCGGTATCCGTCGGCCTTCCAGCAAAGCCTTTTGTTTGGGCAACATCGTTAGCATTTTTTGGATTGGTATATTTAACATCCAAACCTATCGATCCTCCGTCGCCATAATTAACCTCAATCATTCTTGCTTCAACCATAACCTGCATCGGAGGGGTGTCTAAATCCCTGATTGCTTTTTCAATACGAGAAATATTTTTTGTTGAAGCTTTAACAATTAGAGCGTTATACGAAGTATTTACTGAAATACTGTCTCCAGATTCCGCGAGAAAACTTAACGCGTCTCTTACTTCCGCGGCATTCGCGTATTCCAAAGAATAAGTGCGCACGGTGTTTTTTGCTGTAACAACCAGGGTTTCCCCTTCTTGGAACCAATCATACCCCTTTGCCCTTAAAATGGCCTCCAATCCTTCGCGCGGTTTTACATTGTTGAAAGAAAAAGTAACTTCTCCGGAAACATCATCTCCCGCAACTATATTGCAGCCAATATATTTGGCAAATATTTGAAGAACCGACCCGATTTCTGCCTTTTTTAATTTAAAAGTCAAATTGCCGCCGGTTCCAACCTTAATATATTCCATTTTTGGCGGCTGAGCCGCATGGCAAACTACCACCATGACCGCCGCCAACAATAAGACTAAAAGTATTTTTTTCATCTCTTAACTCCTTTTTCACCTTTTGGGGACAGGGCTATTTTATCCTTAATATTTTAACTTTCCCGCCTTTTCTTAATAAAACCGAATCAGTCCTGATTTCAGCCAATCTCCATCCGTCATATAATTCAGCATTTTCTGAAACAACTTTGTCGTCAATTATCGCGGTTTTTACATCATCGCTTATTAAAATCCCCTGTAAAACCAAATACTTTTTAGGCGGCACCGGATCAGCTGGCTTTGACTGGCCATCCGGCGGCGCATCAGGCTTTGCGTAAGAAAAATTCACCTCAAACGGATCTCTTAAAACCACAAACTTGGGGATTTCCTCATTATAATTTGCCGCGGCAGCCTCAATTGTTTTTATTTCAGTTTTTGCCGTTGGTTGCGCGGCGGGAATAATTTGAATAATCTGCTTTTGGTAAGTTGTTTTTTTAGGCATAAAAAGCATTTCCGCGACCGGGGTGTACAATAATACATAAGCGGACAAGATTAAAAAAACACCGATAATTGATATTATTTTTCCTTGATTATTCATATAATTAATAATACACCGATAAAACTATATTTATATTTATTTTCGGCGAGTCAGCTCTGTTCATTACCAAAGAATCAACAAGTATCAGGATCGGAAGCTTTTCAAGCGCCGACATAAACTTATAAATCTCATTATATCTTCCGGACAATATTAAATCCATAAACACCGCTTTCGCGGAGTCAACATTTTGCTCATTAAGCTTGGGGCGGATTGAGAGCATTGTCAGCTTTGATTTTGATATCTCTCCGCTTAAATAACCCAAAGCTTCTATGACCTGCTCTTCTTTGCTTTTTTTCTCCCGAAGCTTATTTAAAGGAGTCAATTCAAGGTTTTGCAAAAGCCTTGCCTTTTCTTTGGATATTTTTAATTCAAGCCGCTGGGTTCTGAGTTTTTCCTTTAGGGAATCATTTTCAACCGCTTTAGGGGCGTAAACATATTGATAAAAAATAAAAAACACCACAAAAAGCCCCAAAGCCAGCAAAAGCCATCTTTCTCTTTCTGATAATTTTAGATTCATTTTTTTCTCTTTATATTCCCGGTAATCTCGAAATCATAGGCGTCAATTTGAAAGGCATCATTTTTGGTCGCTTGTATAAGTTCAATCTTTTCAAAGCTGTTTGCGTTTGAAAGCTCCAGTACAAAACGGGAAAGTATATTTTCGGCCGTATTTCCCTTTTGAAAAGCCGAGCCTTTTATTTTAATGCTTTTTGCCAATTCATTTATGGCAACTTCATTGAGCAATACCGCTTCGGGAAGGCTAAAGCTTATGTCTTCCAAAACCTCCGGTATTTTAATCCTATTCAATTCAATCGTTTTAAAAATTCCCTTGCGGCCTTCTTCTTCCCTGACCTCTTTTTCCAACTGCTCAAGGCGGGTAAGCCGCGGTTTAATCTGGTTAATTTGGTTTTTTACTTCATTTATCTGTGTGCGAAGGAAAAACGACTGTATGAACAGGGATGAAATAACAAGCGCCAGCAATACAATAAATGCAACCGAAATTTCAAGCGGATTGGAATGCTTGCGGATTAAAATTTTCATCCGGTCGCGAATTTCTTCCGGCAAGAGATTTATTCCTTTAACCTTTCGCGATAACGCGGCGCCGATCGCCGCGGAAAGCTGGGAGGCATGGATAGAAAGCGAAGCTTTTTCTCTCGCCTTGCTGTCTACAATAATATTTTTTATAGGGTCAATAGCTTCAAACTTTATTCCCAGGCCGTTGCTTAAAAACTCCATGAGATGCGGGGTTTTTGACGAACCTCCGCAAAAGATAACTTTGTTGACTTCAACCTGCCCCTGCTGTCCCTTAAAATATTCCAAAGTCCTAAGGATTTCGCCTTCAACCTTTTCAAGCGCGGGGCGGACAACGGCCTGCAGCTGGGCAATAGGGATATCTCCAAGTTTCGGAAAAGTTTCAAGGTCAACAGGGATTCCGTATTCCAGTTTGATTTTTTCAGCTTCTTCAAATTTTAACTCGAGCTTACCCTCTTCAGAAACAACAACTGATGTCATTGCCTTGGTTATATCTTCCCCGCCAATTGATATATCGCGGTTAAAAAGTAATTTCGGCCCCTTAAAAAATCCTACGTTAATAGTTTTCCTGCCCATGTATAATATCGCCTTTATTACATCCTGCGTAAGCTCTTCGCGATAAGTTTGAGCCAGAGCCAGGGCAACTGGAACAATCGATACCGGCCGAATTTTCGCAAGATTAAGAACCTCCAAAATCCTGCTGATTGTTTCGCGCTGCGCGACAGCGGTTAAAAATTCAAATTCATCTTTTCCCTCAATCTTAGATATAGGAATATAATCCACAACGGCATTTTCAAGGGGATAAGTAATTTCATCCTTAATTTTCCATTTAATTGCTTCGCGAGCCTCGGCATGTGATAATAACGGCAGATTTATTCTTTTTACTAAAACATCGGCGCCGCCTACAACAACTATCGCTTCTCTGCATTTTATGCGCGAAACCGCCATAATCTTTTGCAGGGATTTTGCCTGGGCGACTTCTCTTTCGGGGTGTTTATCAGCCAATTCAGGGGGTAATTCTTCCATACCCCAGCCGGAAATGAAGTATTCTTTTGCTCCTTTGAGCATCTCCACCACTTTTACAGAACAAACCCTAAGGTCTATGCCTAAAATGCTTTTTTCAACCATGCGAGGTAATACTATATGAGAAAAAAAAACCTGTCAAGAAGATTTAAACTTGCTAAAAACTTTCACGCCAATCAAGCGAAGTGGTTTCACTGCCTGAACCTCCTCCACCCTCCAGCCCCTGCGGAAAAACCGCCGGAAATTGCGCTGGATCATAAGTTACAACGGCAGAATTCCTAAAATAGCCGACCTCATTTACCGCGGCTGATCCGGATAAAGTAGTAGAATTTTCAAGGCTTATTTCCCTGCCGTAAAGCAACCCTTTAAATATGGTGGAATTTACTGAAGAAATTTTTCCGTGGGGGGCTAAAACGCTTCCTTTGAACTGGGCGGAATTGTTAAAAACTATATTCCCGTCAGAGAAAAACACCCCATCCCCAGGAACATTCTGGGAATTATTGACAGTAACGCTCCCGCCAGAAATCAATTCAAAATTTACTCCCACTTTTGAACTGTTATTAAAGCTCGTGGTCCCTTTAACAATGACGGTTATCTCGTCGCCAATTTGAGAGGAATTATTTAATTGGAAATTCCCGGTGGTGGCAACAAGGGTTCCGGAACCGATAATTTTCGCGCTATTTGAAAGAGTTATGCTCGTGTAATACTGCGGCACGCCGTGAAAGTCGTCAAGATTCAAAATGCTTGAGCCGCTTAGATTAAGCGCGGAAGTAGCTGATTTTGTGGTTTCTTTTAAAAGATTATCATAATAAGAAGAATCAAAAGTTGGCGGGTCAACTTGGGTAATCGTTTCCCATGAAGCGCAAGTGGCGGAATTTTGCAGGGATAAGCTGTCGCTAAACATAGTCCCATTGACAAGCTTGGAGCTGTTTTTCATTACTACCGGCCCGTCATAATAGAAATCTCCGTATACGGTTGCTGAGTTCTCAATTACCAGGGTTTCAGTTGAAAGGTTATTGCAATACATCGCATAACTGAAAGCATCAGCTATTCCGGATTTTTTAAGCCCAAATGTTATTGAACGGCTAATCCCGTTAAAAGTGCCGGTGCTTTTTAAAACACAGCTTTTTCTGGCTAAATCCGAGTATGAAATAGTAAATGATCCTCCGCCAAAATTCTTGGTGAATCCGGAATTATCGCTCCAATCACTATCGTTTGCCAAAGAATACGCGACCGTATAATTTAGCCCCGCTTCGGCAATTTGAAAAGCCCTTATTGAATTGTAATCCCTCAAGGATAAAATGTTTTCACCGGACATTAGCGAGACAATAACCACTCCCAATACGGCAAAGGTTATTACCACAAATATCGCGGCAACCAGTACAAATCCTCTATTCATGTGTTCCTTATCCTCGCTCCATCTTCAAGCGTTACTCCCTGCGTTCCCTTAAACAAACTAATATGCACTTTAATATAGCGCATGTCCTGCTTAATTGTTGTGATAGCCATATTGCTGTCATAGTAATAAAACACCAATCCATTAGGCGAATAAAGCCCCGTTGCCAAAATATCATTGTTGCGCATAAGATTAGTCCCTTCTTGTTTAAAATCAACTATTGCTGAATCTATGTCCAAAAATCCGCACTCCGATGCCTCTGCCGTGGTAATAGTATTCGGCTGTTTTATCCTTCTAATTTCCCTGACCACCCTTTCGATGGCACCCCTGCCGCTTGCTAATGCGCTTTCGCGGGCTTTTACAAATACCCATGTATCCATAGCAGACATTATAAAGCCCGAAATTCCGGCAGATAAAACGGCTATTACAGTCATAACAATAACCATTTCAATCAAAGTAAATCCTAGTTTATTATTTTTTGCCTTCATATGTTGTTGCCAGCGTATTTGCTTCAATAGAATTAAGCTCCGGCCCCCAAACAGTAACTTTTACTTTTTTATAATTTGTAATGGTTTCAGTAGTATTATCCGGCTCCGCGGTTGCGGCATAATTTACAACCACTTGATTATAGTAATTATCAAAGGGAGCAGGAAATGCAGCCACCCCCTGCGATGCCAAAGCATTAAAGGGCAAAACTGTGGCCTCGTCTATTTTTTCATTAAGCAGATGAGCGCCAATTGTTAAGCTGCGCGCATTAATATCTCGCGGAGCAAGAGAGAAAAATACGCTTATCAAAGCATAAAACGCAATTCCCATAATCCCCACCGCTATTAAAAGCTCTACCAGCGTAAAACCGCCCTTTCTCATTCAATCACCACATTGCCGGTATTGGGAGTTATTTTAATGGTTTTTGTTTGGCTGCCGGATTGTAAAACTATCGAGCCTTCATTGGATACAACCCATCCAAGATAATCCGTGTAAGGATGCCCCAAGCCATTGAACTCGATTTGATTTTGTCCGCCCTCAAGCATTACAGAATTAATCTTCGCGCCAAATTTTTCATTTGTATCAACTGAAAGGATTTTACTAAAGTCTGCAGGATCTGCCTCAAGGGTATCAGTTGTCCCATCAGTATAATAAATAGAATATCTATTAACCGGATCAACTTCAAATTTCACTCCGTACCAAACCGTCTTGCTGACGGCGGTATTTTGGGCATATTTTATATCATTTGCAAGTTTTTCGGCGGCGGATTGGAGCTTGATCCCTTGAAAAAAGCCAATATATATAATTGACCCTGCGGCTAAAACAATCAGAATAATTAATACCAAAACCAATTCAACAAGCGAAAACCCTTTTTGTTTCACGATAGGATTTTATCATCCATCTATATCAATTTCAATAAATACTTGAGGCAAACCCAAAGCGTCTGGAGCCCATAAACCGTGCTTCTAAAAAAATTTACTGAAGACGCCTCGGGAAAATAACGGCAGGGAACCGCAATCTCCCCCACCCCCAGGTCTGCCCGCGCCGCCCTTGCCAGGAGTTCTGTGTCAAAAACAAAGTCGTCAGAATTTTTTTCAAATTCCACAGTTTCAAGGGCGTGCCTTGAATAAGCGCGAAACCCGGTATGATATTCAGAAAGCCCAAGCCGAAATGCCAAATTTTCACATAAAGTCAAAAACACGTTTGAAATATATTTCCAAACCGGCATCCCTCCGGCAAGAGTTTCTTTTCCGCCGGACAGCACCCTCGACCCAAGCATAATATCTTTTTCCCCTTTGACTATCGGATTAATTAGTTCTTGTATTTTTGTGGCATCATACTGCCAGTCGGGATGCAGCATCACCACAATATCGGCGCCCTTTTTTAACGCTGTCCTATAAAGCATTTTCTGGTTTCCGCCATAACCTAGATTTTTTGGGGTTTTAATGACGCCAATTCCAAGCTTTTTGGCGATTTCAATTGTTTTATCTTTTGAACAGTCATCCCCCAAAACCACGTTATTTCTCAGCTTTTCCGGGATATCATAAAAAGTTTTTTCAAGGGTTTTCGCCGCGTTATACGCAGGCATAACAACGATTATATCAGGATTTTCTTTCATATATTTTCCAATCAATTAATTTTTCTTTAAAATTATAATTCTTTATAATATATTCCTCAAGCTCTTTCGCGTAAGGAGTATATGTGGTCCAAACAATATACTCGGGCTTTTTGTTTTTTACATCAGATAAAATCCTCTTGTCAATTTCCATGTTTTTCATCCAAAAAAAATAAAACGGGAATTTTGACGGCGCTTTTTGGTTAAGATAAAAATAGACTTCGGGCTCTGCCGCCCAAACAAATATGCTTTTATCCTTTGGCAGTTTTAAGGAAACATAATAAGCGACATTAAATGAATTGATGCCGTATTTTATATTCGATATCTGAAAAACATTGTATCTTGTATAAAAGGGGTATTGGTAAATCATATTTTGAAGCAAAACAAAAAATATTAACGCGACAAATATTATTTTTATATTGGCGTCTTTTTGGCAAAATATTTTATAAACCATAAAAGCTGAAAGCAGGCAAAATGCCGGGATAATTTGGATAAAATAATGCCCAAAAAACAAAGGAGAAGATGCAATGCCTAAAAATGAAGCGATTGACCACACCGCGATAAATAAATATTTCCTTTCTTTAAAAAAAGCTATAATCAATGCCGCCGCCGACAAAAGCCACAATAACCCGTTTTCAAGCCTCATCTGCGTCCAAATTGCATCGAGCCCATAACAGGGATCAAAAAAGAAAAACGGCGCCGGGGATGCCTGCAGATATATCTTATTGGCCAAATAGCCGTAATTGACAAAATCAAAGAAAGCGCCGTTTAAAATAAAATACAGGGAAAAGATAATCGGAAATAATAAAAACCCGGCAATAGGCCATAAAACCGAAGTAAGCGGGGTAAAAATTAAAAGCGCTAAAAAATTAAAAATCGAGACCTGCTTCATCATAAAAGCCAAACCCGATAAAACTCCGGCTAAAACAAGCCAAAGCTTTCCCTTTTCCCTTGCAATTAAAAAGCAAATCAGCGCCAAAACCATCGGCAAAACCATAAATGTTTCTGTATTGGAGGATGCTCCCTGAATCAGCGGGGTGCCAGAAAAAACCGCGTATAAAAATGCTGCAACCAAACCAATATCTATCCCAAAAATTAAATAAGCGGCGCCAAAAACAGCCAATGTTGTTAGAATGCCGTAAAATAAAGTAAACACTCGAATTGAGAAAATACTGCTCCCGAAAAGTTTTATTATAAAAGCATAAACAAAAAATACCGCCGGCGGCTTGTGGTCAAAAACATCCCTATAAGGAATCTCTCCCGCTAAAATCCTCTGGCCGATATATCCAAGACACCCCTCATCCCTTTCAAGCGGCTCATTAATAAATGGGATCCTTAAAAATATCTGGATCGCTATTATCGCGATAAGCATGATAAATACCCGAGTGTTAAAAAATCGCTTCATGTTATTTTTTATACTCCCGGCTGTTTAATTCATTTTTAAGCTTTGGAAAATTGAATAAAACCCTGATAATAACTGACGGGATTTTTTTTAGCGGCAAACCCCTTGATTCTCCTTTTCTCTGGTTGTAGCTTATTGGAGTTTCCTTTACAGTGAAACCGCTAAACACCGCGCGAAGCGTAATTTCTGACGCGATTAATTCTTTATTTATCCATTCCTCATTAAATATTTTATCTACCGCCCTTTTGCTGTAAATCCTAAAGCCGCTGTCCGCATCGGACAATTTTACGCCAAAATAATATGACAATAAAAGGTTATACGCCCAGGTTAAAAGCTTGCGGTACCATTGGTCATTGCGGCTTGTTTTTACGCCAATAACCAGGTCGTTGCTTTTACAAAACGGATAAAGCTTCCAAAAATCCTGCGGATTATGTTTGCCGCCGGAATCGCTAAAAAATATATAGGATGTTTTTGCCAGCTTAAACGCGTCTTTTAACGCTTTGGTATATCCTTTTCTTTCTTTAGAAGTTGAATGGATTATGCCGATTTCACTTGCCAGCCGCTCTAATATTTCGCTTGTGCCGTCAGTGCTCCCGTCTTCAGCAATAATAAATTGCGAGCCGGGAATTTTTGAAATAATATTTTCATGAAAGCTTCGTACTTCGTTTTCAATGGTTTCCGCCTCATTGTAGGCATTCATTATCAGGGTAATGGGCCGCATAGTGGTCATTATAGCAAAAACCATAAACCGGCGGACAACAAAAGAAAGACACAGCTTACTGCCATTCCCAACTTGAATGGCCATGGATCATAAATAAACCGGACTATGTGTTTGCCTTCTTCAAGCTCCACCGCCCTAAAAAGGTAATTCGCGCGGTAGATTTTATCTTCTTTGCCATCAACAAAAACTTTCCACCCGGGATAATAAGTGTCGCTTAAAAATAAAAAACCCGGCTTTGTATTTTGGACTTCAATAATAACTTCTAAAGCGCCGTATTTTTTAATTTTTGCTTCCTTGTATTCCGCTCCGCCGGTTATCTTTGGTTTTTCTTCAAGAATAACAAACTTTTGAGGATTGAAATTTTTATCCGCCATGGCCAAGAGTATGTCTTTCCTGTTTTTGACTATCCCGAAAGATCCTGCAGTAAACGCTTTGGGTAGGGCATTCTTATTTTCATATAAATACAATGATCCGACAAAATATTCTGTTTTACTCAAAAGTTTCAATCCATTGGACTTTATCGGCTTGATATCCGCCAAGTAGCGGGCATTGATCATGTCTACTATTTTCCTGTTTGGATTTTTCTTGAGAAAATACTGGTAAAATTGCCAGTAATCCTGAAGCTCGATTGATTCATAGCCAAAACAATCATATATCTTAAAAGGGATCAGATGGTTCGCAGCCAGTTTGTCTTTGGCTTCAATTAATGCCTTATCATAATCTTCGCCGTATACCGCCCTATTTTGTTTTTCAAGCTCCTCGGAATAAAAAAGCCTGCCATCTGGTCCTTTGCTAGATAATATTTTTATATTTGGCGTTGCTTCATGGTAAACATTAAGACCGGACGGGATATTTAACGCGGCATTATTTGACAAGAGATCAAAGAACAGAGCCGCGATGATAACAAAACAAAACGCGGCATTTTTGATCAGCTTTTTTTGGCGGAAGAAGAATAAAACCGCGAATGCCAGCAGGATAAAAAACAAATATCTCAAGCTTTGGAGGTTAAATCTTAAATCCGTCCAAAGGATATTCGCGAAAAACGGGGGCAAGCCATGGTATTTCCCTTTAAGATAAAAAAATAATTGCTTTTCAAATATGCCGGCGGTTAAGCATATCGCGCCAAAAATAAATAAACCTACTGTTGAAATTGCTACCCTGCCGGCAGGCACGGATTTTTTAAAAAATTCATCAAACCCAATCCCACCCAGCGCCGCAATCGAAAAAGTTGTCAAAAAGAGATATTTTACCGGATATCGAATCAGCGAAATTCCCGGGATAATTTTATATAAAACATAAAAAAATGGGGTGTATCGGCCAAAAGCCATAAATAAAGAGACTATAGCCAAGCCCGCAAAAAACAGGCTGGGTTTTAACATCTTTTTTGAAAAAGCAAAAACCAAAAAGATAAACGGGATAATTCCAATGTAGGAAGATAAAAGCCAATCTTGGATTTTATTGCCCAAAAGGATCGGGCTGTACCCTCCCGCCAAAAGCTGGTTTCCAAAAAAATACGGCATTATAAAATTTATTGTTTCCCTGATAGGCAAAGAACGCATTGCGATCAAATCAAAATTAACGGCAGAGGTACGATTTGAAAGCAAAGAATATTCAATAAACGGAAAAAGCTGGATAGCCGCAATCCCTAGAGCTAACATAACTGCTAATAGCAAAAACATGATTGATTTAACTTTTTCTTTTGAAATAATCAGCCCCCAGAAAAAAAGCGCTAAAACAGTTATATAAACAATAGTCGGCTCTCCCCCAAGAAACATGCAGGCCAGCATCAACGCCAACCCAACCAGATATTTTGGATTTATAGCCATGCGGTCATAAAATAAAAACGCAAGCGGCAGCCAGACAACTGACGAAAGCGAAGTGTTCATGTTTGAAACTGAAAGTAGATACCCGGAAAAGGCAAATACCAGCCCCGAAAAAAAGGAAGCATAATTTGAAAGCTTAAAATTACGCATCAGGAAAAACATAAAACAGGCGGCCAAAAAATAATGGATAATAATATAATAGTTGAAGGCTAAATCAAACGGTAAAATATGATAAATAATGCTTAGCGGATAAAAGAAGTTTATCTGCAAGTTCGCCAAAAGCGGAGCGCCGCAGTAAATATACGGATTCCAAAGAGGTAAAATGCCCGACCTTATCTGCTCAACCATCAAATGCCTTAATGGATAAAAGAATCTCGATAAGTCCTTAAAGGCAAATATTTCTTTTCCGTCTAAAAAACGGAAAAAGAATATTAATGCGATAAAAAAATATGCGGTTATAACAATTATGTTCTTTTTGTTCATTTTATAAGCCTATTATATCAAAAAAGAAACCCCCCGATTGGATAAATCGGGGGGCTATCCATCAAGGATATATCCTTAAATTTACCAGGTGGTATACGTGCTGTGGTTAACCCAAACCCTGCCGTTAACTGATTCGTACAACCATCCGCCGGCATTAGCATTTGCCGCAGGAGGCGCATCACTTATCACCATTGCTGAACCATTAGAAACCTGTTGTTCAATAGGGATCTGTTGATCCTGGAACATGCCTACTTCAATTGTTGCAGGAATATACGGTGTAATATTATACGCCGCGCGGCTTGCGTATGTTACCGCAACTGCTGCGCGAATAGCGCCCAATCCCCCTTTTGTGGCCGATTCCTTGGCTTTGCTCTGCAAGTCAATAAACCTTGGAAGTACCATTGCCGCCAAAATACCTAGGATAACAATCACCATTACGAGTTCGATCAATGTAAAACCTTTTTTCATCGCTAAATTCTCACCTCCTTCATTATAAAATCATGCGACTGTTTATTTACTAGAAAAATAAGCGCTATAAAATATATAAACGCTGAAAACGATTAAAACTACGCCAAAAATTTTTCTGGTGCCGAGCACAAAATCATCTGTTGAAACCAATACCCTGTCAAATATGCTTGAAAGGATATTTATACCCGGAGGGAAAACAAGATATATCAACCCAAAGAAAACAGAAATTGCCGCAACTATGTTAAGGTACCACAGGCTGGCATAAGGCAAAATTGCCCAAAGGATAATTAGACCCGATAAAATCAAAATAATTCCGATGGCGGCTTTAATTAAAGATAGTTTTTCGTCCAGCACTATTATAGTCTTGTTGCAAAAGTCTCCGGTTTTCCCCAGTATTTCCGGTGAAATAAGAAACAACAGCCCTACAAGCAATAAAAATATCCCTTCAAATAAAATAAAAATAACATCATCTCCCTATTCATAAACCTTCCGCGATTTTAAATCTATCGTATAAATTCTATACATATTATTTTTTTTGTCAAGGGTTGTTTTACTGCGCTGTAAATCTGTTATAATACTTAGATTATGGAAATTGCTTCATTAATTTTATCCTTGGCTGCTTTGCTGGTTATTGGGTTCCTTTTTTTTAAAACAAAAACCCAAAATAGCAACTCCCAGTTAATTGAAAGTTTTAGGAACCAGGTGACCCTTCAAATCGGACAAATAAACGAGCAGGTCGCGAAATTATATTCAGACAACCAAAGCATCCTCCAAAAAGTAAATACGGATTTAACCCAAACCCTGCAGAATGTAGATAAAAATGTCAATTCCCGGCTTGATAATGCCGCAAAAGTAATAAGCGATGTCCACCGCAAGCTGGGGGAAGTGCATGAAACCACAAAAAGGGTGCAGGAAATAGGCAAAGATATTTCATCATTGCAGGATATTTTGCGGGCGCCAAAAATCAGGGGCGGCATGGGCGAGCTTTTTTTGGGAGACCTCTTAAAGCAAGTGCTTCCTCCCTCCCGCTACCAGGAGCAGTATCGCTTTAAAAGCGGGGAAAAAGTTGACGCGGTAATATTTCTCCAAAAACAAATGGTGCCTATTGACTCAAAGTTCCCCCTTGAAAACTTTAACAGGGTTATACAAGCCCAGGACGAAGCCCAAAAAATTACTTTTAAAAAGCAATTCACAAGAGATGTAAAAAAGCATATTGACGACATTAAAAAGAAATATATCCTTCCCGACGAGGGAACCTTTGATTTTGCCTTAATGTATATCCTGGCCGAAAATGTTTATTATGAAATTATTATTAAAGATGAAAACCTGGAAGATGATAAAACCATTTTTAAATACGCACTTGATAACAGGGTAATCCCTGTTTCTCCAAATTCATTTTACGGATATCTTCAAACTATCTTATTGGGACTGCGGGGAATGCGGGTAGAAGAGAAGGCGCAGGAAATACTTAAAAATTTATCCCGGCTTGAAGGCGATTTTGAGCGCGTTATGAACGACTTTTCTACAATGGGAACCCATTTAAAAAATACTTTTTCAAAATTCGAGGATACCGAAAAGCGGCTTTTAAAATTCAACGACAAGCTAGGATCGCTTGAGGAAAAAGTCGAGCTCCCGCCTCAAACCGCCGCTTTAGGGCAGATTTCGCCGTAAGCGCAGTATCCGCATTGAATTGAGCCGGGAGTGGCATGAAAATCTCCAGCCCTAATCGATTCCGCAACTGTTTTTATCTTTTCCCATGTCTTATCAATATCCGCTTTTTGTTTTTGCGCTGAACCGGCTATCCCCGCAGAAATAAAATCAAGCTGGAGGTAATCGGGAATATTGCCAAACATTTCAAGCCAGGCAAGCGCATATATAGCCAGCTGGATGCTGTCCTTTGCTTTTTTATCGGCTTTTTCCTGGTCTTTAACCTCCGTCGATTTAAAATCAATTATATAAATCTTGCCGTTATCCTCCATTACAATATCCCATCTGCCTTTTATTTGGATCTTATCCTTAACAAAAGTAAATTCTTCTTCAACATACTTGACTTTCTTTTTTGATTTTTTTTCTGCTTCGTAAAATCTTGAAAGCGCGCTGAGGCCTTCTTTCTGCCTCATTTCTTCATGCCCTGTTGAAATAAACCCTTCAGAGCTCCAATTTTTAAGGAACATATCTAATAAATCTTTTTTAGTAAATTTATTACCATTAAGCTTTGCAGAATAATAAGCCTGTACCGCCTTATGCAAAGCGGAGCCAAACATTATGGCATGGCTGGGCAGAAGAGGCAGTTTTAGCTCATGTGCATATTTATATTTAAGCGGGCAAATCAAATAATCACCTATAGGGTAATATGAAAGATGGATTATTTCATCGGGCTTGATAATTTTTCTCGGCAGCTGCTGGACTTCATACGGCGCAAAAAGCTCAATTTGGTCAGCCGGATTTCTCTTGATTGTTTCTATATCCGCTTTTGGCAAGTCAATCGCCTCAAGCACAAACTGCGATACTTTTCTTTGCCTTTTTCCTCCGTAATCATACGCTGATGTAAAATATAATTCTTCTTTCGCGCGCGTCATGCCCACATAAAAAAGGCGCCTCTCCTCACCCAAATGATGGTCATCGGGCGGCAGGTACTCTTTGATAAGCTTTGGCGGCAGGTCAATTTGCTGGCGGCGGGTGCGGCTTGGAAACTTGTCCGCAACCAGCGCCGGCATAAAAACCACCTTAAACTCAAGCCCTTTTGCCTTATGTATTGTCAAAATATTTACGGCATCGCTTTCTATGTCCGGCTGTGAAGATTCGGGATTTTCGCCTGCTTCTTTATACAGGTTAAAATATTTGACAAATTCGCTGACCCTATCTACATCCGCAATGCCTTTAAATTCCCTGACGCGGTCAAAAAATGCGGCAATATTTTTGAGGCGCTGTTCATTTTTTTCGTCTGAAGTCAGCAGGGTCAGATAGCCGGATTTTTTTAAAAACTGGTAAAGCACTTCCCCTGTAGTATGGTTTTTCGCAAAATCCAGGTAATAATTGATGTCTTCCATTATTTTTATAACAACCGCTTTTGATGCTTCTTTTAGATCAAGGATTTCCGGCTCAATCTTTTCAATATTTGAAAACACATGATGGATGGTATGGTTCCTTCTTCTGGCGTAAGAATTTATTTTTTGCATATCCAAAGGATCCATCCTGTATATTTCTGACGCGGCGAGGTTATAAAGCGACACATTATCAGTTAAATCCCCTATCGCGCGGAGGAAAGAGCTTACAAGCATTATTTCCGGGGCATTATATAATCCTCCCCCGCCTGAATAAAAATAAGGGATTCCAGCCATGTTCAAAGATTTTTGAAATGGCTCGGCATCCGCGTTTGCCCTAACAAGAATCGCAAAATCACCATACTTATGGCCGCCCAAATCATATTTCTTTTTTATTGTATTTGCCGCCCAATCCGCCTCAGATAAATAGCTGTCAAAATGCTTGTGCACTACTTTATTTTCCCCGGCGCCTTTTTCTGCAACAAGCTGTTTATTGATATTTTCTTTTATTTCCAGCCGCTCGGGGTTGTTGTTTTTTATTAACTTATAGGCCGAATCAAGCAGGAGCTGGGTTGAGCGGTAATTGCGCGACAAGACTATTTTTTTTGCTCTTTTAAAATCCTTTGTAAAGTTTAAAATATTTGTTATTGACGCCCCGCGGAATTTAAAGATCGCCTGGTCATCGTCTCCCACAACTGTAATATTTTTTGCCCTGCCCGCCAAAAGCTTTAACAGCTGGTACTGGGCATAATTGGTATCCTGGAACTCATCAACCAGGATGAACTTATATTGGTTAATATATTTTTTAAGGACAGACGGTTTTCCCCTGAACAGTTTTAAAACTAATCCCCCCTGGTCGCCAAAATCGACAAATCCCTTTTGACCCATCAGTTCCTGGTATTTTTGAAAAACTTTTGCCGTTTCAATTTGCTTTTCATACTCATCAACTTCAGCAAAATCGCTCTTTTTTATTTTTAAATATTCTTCGGGTGAAATATCTTCATCCTTTGCGCGGGAAATGACTTTTAAAAGCGCCGCCGCATGCTTGGTGGGATCGCTTAAAGAAAGATAATGCTTAAGCGGGAATTCGTGCCAGTGTTCGCGGAAAAAGACCATTTGTTCCGCGAAAGAAAGTACGCGGTAATCCGGCCTCATGCCCAGGTCAATCGCGTAATCCCTGAGCACTTTATCGCCAAAAGCGTGGAAAGTTGATATGGAAACATCAACATACCCGTAGGGCACCAAAAGGTCAACCCTGTTTTCCATTTCATTGGCGGCTTTATCGGTAAACGTCAAAGCCAATATTTCACTCGGTTTGGCTAGTTTTTGGGCAATAAGATAGGCAATTCTTTTGGTAATAACGGTTGTTTTTCCGGTGCCGGCGCCGGCAACGATTAATAGCGGTCCTTTGCCGTGCACAACCGCATCTTTTTGTTCTGGATTTAATCCCGCGAGTATTTCTTCGGTACTTTTATTTAACATGTATGCGTAAATGATAGCATAAATATATATCGCGAAGCGATACCATGTTTAGTATTTAGAGTTTCGGATTTTAGGAGTTTAGTGTCGAAAATGGATTGTTTTTATAAATTGCAGCGGTTCAGGTAGGTTTTCTAATTCCTTCAATTTTCAATCCTTTTAATATTTTTATTGCTTCTTGCTGTAAGAATGCTATTTTCAGCCTTTCAACCAGGCTGAATTTTTTAAACCATCTTATGTTTTCGGCTATATCCTTTTCTTTTTTCATACTTTAATATTAATATGAAGAGAATAGGATAACAATTACCCCTAACGATCCTCCGCCCGCCGGATTTATCTGCCGGACTTGTCCGCCGGAGGCGGAGGCAGAGGCATGCAGGCGGGGTTAGTCTGACCCCTCATTATTAAAAGCTTTGCTGATTATATAAGAGGCAATAATAATTTTTCTAGCTGTTTTAAATCTGTCTGGCAGGTTTCCCAAACGATTTTTTTATTTACGCCAAAATACTCATGTATCAATCTATTTCGCATTCCTATTATTAATATCCATGGTAATTCCGGATTTTTTTCTTGAAATTCCTTGCTAATGTTATTTGCGGCTTCTCCAATTATTTCAAGCTCACGCACAACCGCATCAAGCAACATATCATTATTGCAAAACGATTCAAAAGAATTGCCAGAAATATATCGCTTAACTTTATCAATAGCCTCAGTAATATGCTTTAAATAAACCCGATCATCCCTCATAAACAGTTTCAGCCTCTTTTAAAACAGCAGTCCTAAAATGTTTGCTTAAAGCTTCAAGGGTCAGCAAATCTATTTTTTTCCCAACCATACTTTCAATATTCTGTTGAACGCCAACAAATTTAAAAAAACCTATTCTTGCAGACGGAGTGAATTCAATAAGTAAATCAACATCGCTATCTTCTTGGGGTATTCCCTTCAAATAGGATCCAAATAACGAAACTTTTTTAATCTCTTTTTTTAGATTATCATTTTCAATTGCTTTTTTCACAAGATCTTTCAATAGTTGCTTATCCATAATATGATAATAATTATAGCTTAATAAACTTTGCCAGTCAAAACAATAACAATTAACAATGACTCAATACTATAACACTTTTTCGAACTATGGCTATAAATGTCGCCGAAGGCGACTCATTGTTGAGATTTTCGGACATTAGGATTTTTTTCTTCCCTATGCCTTTTCCTTTGCCTGTGCCTTAAGGATTTTAGGAGTTTATATAAGCCCTAAATCCGAATTTCCGAAATCCTAATATTGTATCGCCTTATGGCGATTTTAATATTATAAATATCACGGAGTGATACATTGTTCGGACTTTCGGGCTTTAGGACTTTCGGATTTAAAGTTTAGCACCGAAAGGGGCTCATGGCATTTGTCCCATAAGCGTGGTGGCGGCTTGGAAAGGCTAAGTTTTTTTAGCTTTATAAGGCCGTCCAAACAAGGCAAATTGTAGCGGTTCAGGTAGGTTTTCTAATTCCTTCAATTTTCAATCCTTTTAATATCTTTATTTTTTATTTATTCTCGAACAATTCTTTTACAAGTTCATCTTTTGAAATGCCCAAATAAATGCTTATATCTTTCAATATGTTATTAAGTGTGCCAATTTTTATGCCATCATGGCCAGGTATAGTTATTTTATGTTCAAGTCCTTTATATTTTGAAGCCAATCTCATGTGGCTCCCTGATTCCCGTTCAAAACAATAGCCATACTTCTTCTTAAGGAGTTTAGCTAAATCTTTCCCGGAAGTATCCCTGGGAATCTTATGCATAAGCCATTGTTTCTTCCCTGACAATATGCAGGACTACTACTGCGGGGATATCTTCTTTTTTTTCAAAGTGGCATTCCATGGCGCTTCTAATATTAGTTTTTAGTATTTCCAGGGTGTTTGCTTCCGTAAATATAGAATACCCCAAAGCTTTAGCCGTATAACCACCCTCCGGATCATCTTCCACCATAAAGATCATTTCATTTTTTACCATATTTATTACCTCTTTGTTT
The DNA here is from genome assembly GCA_009772965.1 of Candidatus Saganbacteria bacterium. GTDB lineage: Bacteria > Margulisbacteria > WOR-1 > XYC2-FULL-46-14 > WPAF01 > WPAF01. Next base: position 15,605 of record WPAF01000012.1, on the reverse strand, counting down.
TAATTTTATCAGGTATTATTGCAATTTTCAATGCTTCGAATCAAATCATGTAAAATCTAACCATAGGGCGATACGTTAAATCATATAATACCTGCCTGCCAGTTTATCCTGAGTCCCATCGAAGGACAGGCAGGTTTAGCGGAGGATGGACGAAGGAGGGGATTTTCGGAGTTTATTTGGTAGCGCCTGGCGAAACGGAATGTGAATGCCCTAACTTCGGACTTTAGGATTTCTTTAGGATTTTAGGATTTTTTTATATCATCGCATAGCACACAGGCAAGACACACGGGACACAAGCACTGTTTATGTTGGGAATTATCGTTTGTGAAGGCGTGAACGCTTTTGAGAAAAATCGATAAAGAAGATAATTAACGCAAAAACGGCCACTGTAATAACCAGGATATATGCTGCATACAAACCCATAAATTCATTCATATTACTTTTCCTCCTCTTTTATGGTAGCCGCAAATAAGAGAGATATGCTTAAAGAAACAATGACAGTAATAATTCCCAATATCAATAGGTCTATTCTCGGTTTTTCCGTTACAAATGGCGTAATGATAAAAGCAATAACTGCTGCAAGTGATAGACGACTAAACCAATCAATTAGTACTTTCTTGAATTCTTTTGTGATTTCCATCTGGCATAAATATACAACAATTCTAAAATACAGTCAATTGCCTGCTTGCTTTGCCTTCAGGGTTTTTGCTTTATTATGTCGCTTCGCGATTACATAAATATCACGGAGTGATACATTGTTCGGACTTTCGGGCTTTAGGACTTTCGGATTTAAAGTTTAGCACCGAAAGGGGCTCATGGCATTTGCCCTGAGATATGCTTTTTAAGCTGCGATTTATAGATTTTTCAAGTATTTCTTTATCTCGTCATGACTGCCAACAATAAGAAAAAATATTTCATCGCCATTAAAAGAAAAAACAATCCTATCATCGATAGATGATCTAATTTCCCAAATATCACCGCGCAACCTTTTCAGCCCCAATCCTTCAGATTTTTGACAATTTTTCCAAATGGCTTATTAGTTTTTCTCCACTTTTAAAAGCCCGCCCTTTTTTCCCTTTTGACAGCGCTTCTAATTTCTTCCATTCATCATCGGCAAATGATTTTTCTTGTATTTTCGGGGTAATAATAATCTTATATCCATCATCTGAAACTTCAACATAATCCCCAGGGACAAGTCCTACTCTTTTTAATACCATATTCGGTATTTTCAACATATTTTCCTTTTTTATTTTTTCAACCATAATAAATACCCCCTCTAACTGTTTTTCGATATTATAGCATTAAATCGTATAACTTTAATAACAATTAATTCTTTAAGCTAAGGCTCAATGAACAACTCGGAGCCTGCCTGCCGGTTTATCCTGAGTCCCATCGAAGGACAGGCAGGCTATGCCTTTTTTATTGTTGGGGGCTCATGCGGCGCAAGGAACAAAAAATTCAACGATAAATATCTTTTCGGTGGCCAATATCTAATATTTTGATAATTTTCTTCGCATCATCAATGGAATAAATAATTCTATAATCTCCCACCCTAATACGATAATTAGTTGAGCTTAGCAGTTTTTTGGATCCGAAAAAGCGGGGGTTACTGGCAAGTCCCCTTATTTTATTTATTAAACGGTCTTGTAATTTGGCATTATATTTGAAAAGTTCTTTTTCTGCGCCGTTTGTAATTTCAATATGATATTTAATCATTTCCTGCGCTTTTCTTTAATTTCGGCAACAACTTCTGAAAATGATTTTGTTCTCTCATATTTTTTATCTTCGGCTATTGCTAAGTCAATAATATCTTCTCTTAGGCGGGTATTTTTAAAGAGTTTGGAGAAAAATGTTTCTTGATCATTATGATTAAGAGACTTAAAGGCGGTCAAAAAAACCTCTGCCCGAGCTTCAGCTGGTGTCATTTATTATCAACTCCTTTTCAATTATTTTACTATTTAATTTTACCATATATTTAGTATACTTGAGAAACATTATTTGTCAGCCACTTTATTCAATGAGCCCTGCCTGCCGGTTTATCCTCCAGCGGCGGACAAGCCCGCCGGATTTATCTGCCGGACTTGTCCGCCGGAGGCGGAGGCAGAGGAGGGCAGGCTATGCCTTTTTTATTGTTGGGGGATCCATGGCATGCGTATCAATAACTTTCTTTGCGATGAGAAATATGTTCGATGTATACCAAAAGATTACTATTTATTATCTTATAAATAATCCTGTAAGTCCTTATTCTATAAGAATGATACCCCTTAAGATCTCCCTGCAGAAATTTGCCAACATAAGGATTGGCTCTTATTAATTCCAATTCTTCAATAATACTATTTAATAACTTTTTATCTTTTAATTTCTTTAAAAACTTGCTTGCTTGAGTTGAAAATATAAGATTATACTTTGAGTTCATTTTTTAACTTTGCCCAGCCGATTGCTTTGCCTTTTTTTAACTCTTTTTCTGCTTCTTTCAATTTACTTAATATATTCGGTTCTTCAAAAATGATTTCGAGTGTTTCCTTAATACCTTCATATTCATCAGCATCAACTAAAACAGCTGGTTTTTTCAAGACTAATCCTCTAATAAATACTGGGTGTCCTTTTTTAATGTCCGGCATAATTTTCTCCTCTGCGTTTATTATTTTATATTTTATCATAATAAACCGTACACAGCAAGGCGCGCGTTTTGGCTCAATTTCTCACTCTTGCCATCCTGCGCCTATGTCTTCTTAGCGTTTTGGGATTGGGCTTTTAATTATTGCAAGGCAATACCACGTTCGGAGCTTGCCTGCCCTCCTCCGGCGGGTAAACCGGCAGGCAGGTTTAGGACTTTAGGATTTTAGGAGTTTATATAAGCCCTAAATCCGAATTTCCGAAATCCTAATATTGTATCGCCTTATGGCGATTTTAATATTATAAATATCACGCAGTGATACATTGTTCGGACTTTCGGATTTAGAGTTTAGTGTCGAAAGGGGCTCATGGCGTTTGTCCCATAAGCCCCTTATTATTTTATGCTATTTCAAGGTGCAGGTTGGTAATAATAGATAGCTGGAACATCATAAAAAATTGTTGCCGTATAAAACTCTGGCAAAGAAACCTGATCGTCATCCTTCAGCCATATCTTTAAATATAAATTTTTATTTTCTACTGGAATATTATCTATATTGAACCAGCCAGGGCTAGCAGCATTATCGCTAGTCAATAAATAATACCCTCCTGATTTATCACCGGTAAACCATCTTGATTCATATTGTACAGTAAAGTCATTTCCACTTCTGTTGTAAACCGGCCATTCAATAGAAAATCCAATTGCCCCTTTATTAGTTGCCTTATACTCTGTATACATCCCTTTTATTATTGAGCCAGGGGGTAAATTTAAGGGAATTACACCAAAACCAAACATACCTGCACCTGTTCCAGATTTTCGTGTAAAAAATGCTTTTTGGGCAGTCCCATATCTTACAAAAGTATAAACATCATCACTTGATGCACCACTCGGGATAACTTGACTTGCAAGGTAAGTTCTATCCGTTTTAATGTATTTTGTTGAATAAATATCTCCGGAAAAAGTGGTGCTTCCATTGATATTTTTGATACTTGCACTAGTAACACTTGCACTAGCAATACTTGCACTAGCAATACTTGCATTACCAGAAAGATTTGTATCTCCTGCGATGTTTACATTGCCAACAACTGAGAGCGCGGGTTGATAAGTAACATCTTTGGAAACAACTTTTAAGGCGGGCATACCAGATCCAGGAGTTAAAGCTGAGGGAATAATAGCTGGACTAATTATTCCATTAATCGTAGTATTACCATCAACATCAACATTTCCGCCAAAATAACCTGATTTAGGGAATAATCCTACATTTCGCGTTGCCTTGACAAATAAAGCCGGAGAATCAGATCTATTCGAAAAGATCTGGGCAGCATTTCCAGTTCCTTGATTTTCTAAATAAAGAGGCGATGCAGTGCTTTCTGAATTATCGGCTATTAATTTTAGCGTATGCCCCTTTCCTTTATTCACCACATCCAGAGCCGTCGAGGAGGAACCGGCATTGCTGACTAAAAACTTTCCACCTCCTCCAAGCCCCTTGTTCTCCACATCCAAAGCCGTGGCACTAGAATTGACATTTAAATTTTGTAATAGGATTGCGCTTCCTAATCCCCAGTTTTTACATTCAATTACCGAATTAGAATTCGTAGTATAATAATTGGAAGCATTATAGTCTGCAATTGTAAAACTACCACCGATTCCAAGTCTTGATGTTCCCCTAACCCCAACACCGATATCGCTCCTCCCCACCACTCCATATCCCTTGTTTTGTGTATTATCTCCTAACACTGCCCCTGTATTTACTTCTTCTGCTATCCCCCTGATTGCGTAGGCGCTATTAGCTGATGATCGATTAACAACCTTCAGTTCTCCTTGTCCGTCAATAACTTGATTAGCCGTAGGATTCTTTATAACAGCATCTCCAGCTGCAGGCATTGTTTGCTGAATATCAGTTTTAATATCATTTAAGCTTTTCCCTTCTAACTTTAAAGAATTCAAAGAATTTAAAGAATATGGCACAGAAAGTATCTCCTGCCTAGTTGTGGCAACCTCACCCTCCACAGCAAATTGCAAATAAAGCGGCCCACGCTTATCAACTATCGCTCTAGGAATATCTAGTTTTGTAAAAAATATCCCATTGGAATCGGGCTTTATGTCTTGAGTTACCTGAAAATCGTAATTTCCAACACCTACCTGCGCAACGTCATACAATGAGAAAGTAACTTTCCGTAAGGTAGAGATTGGCTTTTGGTTTTCATCTAAAAGAATACCGCTAACACCGATAAGCGTCGGGATACCTCCTGTTGGCGTAGTGCTCAAAGAAAAAACCATAGTAGAGAACGAAACAGTCATGCAGAAAACAAATAATAAGTTTATGATCAATTTTTTCATTTTTTCCCTCCCAAAATTATAATTCGATTATACTATTTTATCAGCCTTCGTCTATCTACTGACTTCGGCGGATTTCACCTAAATTAACTTCGGCAACAATCATCTTAAAACTTAACCTGCCGATTATTATACAGAATATTTTTTGAAAAGCAAGCATATTTTAAAACAAAAATCCCAAATCCTAAGTTCCGAAATCCCAACTTGGAATTGCTCCGCAATATTATAATTTTATAACAATACTTCCTAATATTTTCAATAATTGATTAGCTTCATCTAACAATTCGTTGGCTTTAATGATGTTGTTATCATTTTTCAAAGCACCCGACTCAATTATTAACCTTATCCAATATTTAGTTTCTGCCGCTTCTTTTTTTGCCACTACCATTTTGTATTTATAGTCCTTTCTAGTCGGCGAAGAATCCGCTTCTTCTATGTTCGCCCCAATTGAAGTTCCGGATCTTATTAACTGGCTTATTAATAACATTGAAAGCTTAGATAAAGATAAATTGTTTAAAAACTTAACTAACTCTAACGAAAATCCATAGCTTCTTTCCCTAAGATCGTATTTTTTCATTCCCTTGGATTATACTATATAAATGTCGCCAAAGGCGACTCATAGTTGGGATTTTCGGACCTGCCTGCCGGCAGGCAGGCTTTAGGACTTTAGGAGTTTTTTTCAGGAGTTTAGCATATGCGGAATGAGCGGATGCGCACCAAGCTTGTTATCATAATACCTCTCCTAACACACCTCTTTATTCATATTCCTTAAATAGGATTTCCTACGCGCTTCCAATTCTATCTTGCCTTTCCTGCCCTCTATCTCTGATTCTTTCGTTCCTCCGTAGCAACTCCCCATGGCCTGCTCTGGCAGGTTATATGTTGCGTTTTTACAGACATTCGCTTTTTTACAGCTTCTCGTATCACCCGGTTCATAATCCGCGCAAAGAGGGGGCAGTTCTCTATCTCTTTTTATCCGTTTGCGTTCGTATTTGAATCCCAATTTTTCTTTTCCCATATTAAAACCTTACTAATTTTTACTAAAAGTTAATTAACTCAAAAACTTGATTAGCAATCGCCAGTGATTTTTTCGCTTGTTCTTTTGTTATTTTATCGCCGGCAGGATATCTCAACATTGGATACAATGAATTAACATAAGAGATTTTCTCAACTATACTTAGATCTGCCTTCCCCCCCATTAATTGCTGAAAAAGAATGTTCAAATCATGGATAAATTTAAACTTTTCTCCTTTTTTTAACAAAGCCGTTTTTATAATCTTTTCAATTGCTTGATGAGAATGATAAGTTGATATTTCATAATTGTCACTTTCTTTTAATATTATCTCGGCTGATTCAAGATCGTCTTTTGCTCTATCCGCCCATTCTTGAATTACTTTTACTTTTTCTGCGTTAATCTCTTCGTTCATATAATATTTTACCATTTTTATCTATTTCATATTGAACTGTTCCCCAAATGTCCTTGCGCTTGTCAAATTCATTTTTGTTAAATATTAATATATCCAAGGGAATGATAGAATCTTCTAATACTTTTCGAATTTTAATAAATTCTTCGCTCTTGTCAACCATATTATCCTCAATAACGCATAGATCAATGTCGCTATCCGGTTTTGCTTGACCGGCGGCTCGAGAGCCAAAAAGTATTAAACGTTTTGGATTAATTCTCTTTGCTATGCGCTGCGAAATATTTCTCAATTCTTCTTCTATTATTTTTAATCCAGTTTTGCTCATAAAGTTCTAATAAATCCTATCTCAAGCCGCACGCGGAACGAGCAGATGCGCACCAAGCTTGTCCATATGTATTTAATAATTTATTTGTTTTGTCTTCTGCCATAAACTATATTACCTAAGGGTTATTATACACAGAATATTTTTTGAAAAGCAAGCATATTTTGAAACAAAAATCCGAAATCCGAATTTCCTAAATCCTAACATTGTATCGCCTATCGGCGATTATTATATTTTATAATATCACGAAGTGATACCATGTTCGAAATTTCGGACCTGCCTGCCGGCAGGCAGGCTTTAGGTCTTTAGGATTTTATATATACCCTATCCGCCCCATCTATTTCCAAAACCTCAACCTTTACCTCTTCTTTTTTAGCCGTGGGGATAACTTTGCCCGTGTAATTGGGGTGGATCGGCAGTTCGCGGTGGCCGCGGTCAACAAGAGCTACCAGCTGTACTTTTGCCGCGCGGCCGTAATCCTTGAGCCCGTCTAGTGCGGCGCGCACAGTGCGCCCGGCGAATATCACATCATCTACAAGGATCACAACTTTATCGTCAACTGAAAAAGGGATCTCGGATTTCCTTACTGTAATATATTCCCCTTTTTTGGATAAATCATCCCTGTACAATGAAACATCAAGCGCTCCCGCCGGAACAGTCAGCCTTTCGGTTTTATCAATTATCTTAGCTATCCTTTTTGCAAGCGGAACGCCCCTGTTCATAATGCCCACCAAAAGCAAATCATGGGCGCCTTTGTTGGCCTCAATTATTTCATGCGCGATCCTGTTTAACGCCCGATTGATTTCCACCTCGTCCATCACAATCCTTACATTTTCTTTTGTCATGTTAAGTTCCTCCAATTAGATTATAACAAAACTTCTCTATTATATCTGCTTTATCTTTTGATTCGATATAAAGCCGGACAAGCGGCTCGGTGCCCGAAGGCCTGATTAAAAACCAGCTCCCGTCCGCTAAAATAATTTTAACCCCGTCTATCGTATTAACCTCTGCTACTTTAACCCCGCAAACTTCTTTGGGCAAATTATTTTTTAGTTTTTCAAGAACTTCTGATTTTTTATTCTCTTCAAGTTTTATTTTATTTCTCCTGCAGTCATATTTTCCAATCTTTAACTCCAGCTCTTCCCAAATTCTTGATAACGGCTTTCCTCTTTTAGCCAGCATTTCAACTACCAAAACATTTGCCAGCAGGCCGTCTTTTTCAGGAATATGCCCTTTAATCGTGATTCCCCCGCTTTCCTCCCCGCCAATTATCACATCTTCTTTCATCATTATATCCGCAATATGTTTAAACCCGACCGGGGTTTCTTTTACTTTTATATTATGCAGTTTGGCAATCGCGTCAATCATATGCGTGGTGCCAACAGAGCGCACAACTGAGCCGGTATAACCTTTTTCCGCAACTAAATATTCAAAAAGGATCGCAAACATCTGGTTGGCTGAATAAAATTTTCCAAGCTCATCAACCACCCCAAACCTATCCGCGTCTCCATCCAAAGCCAGCCCTAAGGCGGATTTTGTTTCTTTCACTTTACTGGCCAACTCTGATAAAGTTGCTTCTTCCGGTTCAGGATTTTGCCCGCCAAACAAAACATCCCTCACCCCATGGATTTCTTCAATCTTACATCCGTAGCTTTCTAAAAGCGCGTCAAGATATCCGCGACCGGAACCAAACATTGGATCGACAACAATTTCCAACTTTGCCTTTTTTATTGACTCCACATCAAAAAACTTTTCAATATATTTAAAGTATCTCTGCTTGGGCTCAAACCTTTCAAGCTTGCCTTTTTTTCCCGCAGCAATTGGCGGCAAAGATAAATTGTTTTCAATTTCTTTGGTAATCTCTTGGTTGGCAGGACCGGAATAATGGGGAATAAATTTTATCCCGCAGTATTGGGGCGGATTGTGCGATGCGGTTAACACTACCGCGCCGCAGGCAGAGAGGTCTTTTACTTCCCAGGCGATAACCGGGGTTGGCGTATCCCTCTGGCAAAGGAAACAATCAATGCCCGCGGCTTCCATAACCGCGGCAATCGCTTCGGCAAACTTGTCCGCCAAAAACCTGGCATCATAGCCAATAATTATCGGCTTGCTGTTTAACTTATGGTTATGGATATAATGGGCAATCGCTACCGCTACTTTTTTTACGTTGGCAAAAGTAAACTCGTCGGAAATTACCGCCCGCCAGCCATCGGTTCCAAATTTAATCATGATTTACAATTTTATCATAAAAAGCTAGAATTCATAAGAAATGCACGATACTTTTATGCGAGCCGCGCTAAATGAAGCAGAAAAAGCTTTTATAAAAAATGAAGTCCCTGTGGGCTGTGTAGCTGTTAAAAATGGAAAAATTATCGCCCGAGCCCACAACCTGAGGGAAACCCTTGCCGACCCTCTTGCCCACGCGGAAATCATCTGCATGAAAAAAGCGGCAAAAAAGCTCGGCGGATGGCACCTTCATAAGGTAGCGCTTTATACCACGCTTGAGCCTTGTTTAATGTGTGCAGGCGCGATTATTCATGCTAGAATAAAAGAAGTTTACTTTGGAGCAAAAGACCAAAAATCCGGCTCGTCTAAAATTCTAATAAAAAATAAGGTTAAGACAAAAAAAGGTATTTTACAAAAAGAGTGCGGAGAAATCATAAAAACATTTTTTAAAAATTTGCGGAGAGGTGCGAGAGCGGCTTATTCGGCACGCCTGGAAAGCGTGAGTGCCAGCAATGGCACCGTGGGTTCAAATCCCACCCTCTCCGAATGAATATGGATAAACTGCTTTTCACGATAATCTCCCTGCTTTTTGTTTTATCTTTTCAAGCAAACGCGCTATTGGATAATTACAACATCACCCCCCTCATGCTTGAAACCGGCGCCAGATATTTTGGAATGGGAGCCACAGGGTTGGCGGCTATTGACGATATTAACGCGATACATAATAACCCCGGCGCAACGCCATGGTCTAAAGGCATTGCCATCAGCGTAAAAAACGGCAAAAATGTTTCCGCCAGCGAGGCATATCCAACCGGCTACGGCACAACGCTTGGCTTTGAAATACTGACTAATAATTACCCGAATATCCCAAACTCGCAAAATAAAACAGTTGAGCTTTCAAGCAATGCCTTGATCTTATCAATCGGCGCGATAATCGACAATGAATATATCAATAACACCGGCGTGGGATTAAGCGTTAAAAACCTAATTGGACAAACATTTACCGTTTCCGGACAGCCCGACCAATTTGCCAATGGGTGGGAAATTGACGCCGGAATACTTTACAGGTGCTTGCCCTGGCTCGACATTGGCGCGGTTGGCTGCAATTTGCTTCCATATAAAGCGCTTGGGGGAGGAAGTTTAAATTGGACAAATTTGCCGGCAGAATCTATCCCTGCGTATTATAAAGTTGGGGCTTCAGGAAAAATCTTTGGCGATATAAAATCCCCCTTTTATACCGAAAACCAGGAGCTCAACTTTGCCATGGAAATAGAATACAGGAAATCATTGCTCTTTCACTTGGGGGCTGAATGGATTTTTTCAAACCAATTCGCGCTAAGGTCAGGATTATCGCAGAACAATTTATATTTTGGCGGCGGGATGAGGCTAAAAGATTTGCAGTTTGATCTTTCTTACGGCAAAGATCCGATCAACAGCGAAAACCAATTTGTAATTTCAACAACATATTTTCCAAGCGGCTGGTTTTTTATTGCCAAACCGATCGAGGAAATATCTTTGACAAACAATTTTGAAACCTACCAATCAAGTATAGAAGTATCCGGCAGGATCAAGCCAGAGGTAAAATTAAGCATTAATTCAGCAAGCATAGAAGCGGATCCGGTCGGGTACTTTTTCTATAACCTGCCGCTTAAGGTCGGTGAAAATAATATTAATGTTGATACATTTTATTTAAACGAAAAGCAAAGGCAGTCATACTTAGTAATCAGGAATATTCCCCCTTCTTCTCCCGCGGATGTCTTTTATCCGATAGATTCACAGATGACGTATGATGAAGCGGTTGAAGTTAGGGGAAAACTCGCTAAAGGGATTGAATCAGTTGCAGTTAACGGATACTACACGCCAACAGATATTAACAGGGAGTTCAATGTCAGTATCTCTTTAAAAATCGGTAAGAATATTATTGAAATTGAAGGGAAGTACGACGGCACATCAATATGCAAATCATTAGTCATATATAGGAAACAGCCAAAAATCGTGAGCCCCCCGGAAACGCTTGAAGCCCCTGAAGTAAATATTAAAGCGCCAAAACCCTTAAAAAAATTTAAAACAATTAGGAAGGCCAGTTCTTCATTTACCCCAGAATATGCATCAATTAGAAAAGCAATCAAACAAATTGAAGCAGTTAAAAAGCTTGAAAAACCAAAAATTACACCTCCCATTAAAATAATAACTCCCACAAAAGAAGAAATTGCACTAAAGATAAAGCAAGAAAAAGCCAGGCAGGAAACAATTGCCAAAGCATCAAGAGAGGCAGAAGCTTTGCGCAAAAAGATAATGGAAGACCAGATAAAGTTTGAAGCCCTTAGGGATTTAATAAAACAATCAACCGAATTGGTAATTATAAAACCGGTAAAAATGAAACTGCCCGCAGGATATTTATCAGTTTATGCGTTAGAAGACACCCGTTACATCGCGTTAAAACATTTGGGGCTTGGCAGGGTTGCGGTAGAGCTTTATATTTCAAGCGCCGGCAAATGGACAAACATCGGCCACCTGCCATATCTAAAAGTAAAGAACCTGATATAATAATTTCCGTTGGTGGTTGTCAGTTGTTAGTCGTTAGTTAAACGGAGGAGTGGCAGAGTCCGGTTTATCGCACTCGCCTCGAAAGCGAGAGTACCTTAATGGGTACCAGAGGTTCGAATCCTCTCTCCTCCGATTTTCATTAGGTTTTCACCGCAACTTGATTGCGCCCAGAATGCTTTGCATCGAAAGCGGCTTGATCGGCTCTCAGCTGCAAAGTTGTCGGGGTATCTCCATCCTCATATTTAGCAACCCCAATACTGATAGTTACTTTAAATTCTTCTCCTTTGTCATCTGTAAACCTAAGATCTTCTATCGCCTTTCTGATTCTTTCTGCCAACTGCAGCCCGTCTTCAATACTAATCCCATCCACAACTACAATGAACTCTTCTCCCCCAAAGCGCACCACCGTATCAGTGCCGCGGATAGTTCTTTTAATCGCTTGAGATACCTGAGCCAAAACCTCATCCCCTTTTTGGTGGCCTCGATTGTCATTTACATGTTTGAAATGATCAATATCAAGGAAGAAATAAAGAAGAGGGTCTGCGCTGGGATTTCTTTTTCTTTTGGCAATTGCGGTAGTAATTGCTGTCTCCAAATGCCGGCGGGAATAGAGCCCGGTAAGGGCATCAGTTATTGCGATTGTATTTACACCTGCCTGATTAGCGGAATTTTTTTCCTGCGAATAAATATCATTGGCCATCCTCTCCAAAATACTTAAAGGCACATATTTATTTGCAGGACGGGTAAGCTTAAAAAGATAGAATACTTGGGGATTTTGGCTTGAACGGATAGCAATTAGGTCTGTCCGAGTTGCCTGTCCATTACAATTTTTCCTCAGAATAGCATAGTTACCTGTTTTATTAATTTCCCAACCTTTTATGTTCTGGTTGATTGGATTATTCTCCCCAAACTTCAATAAAACTTGATAAGCAGTAAAAATATCCTCATCATCTTGGGTTATATTTTTATATCCTGTAGAAAAGCTGGTTTCCTCCCCCTCGGTTCCAATTCCGGAGGTTTCAAGCGCTGATCCGGCGCCTTGGTCGGATAATTCAATATTAAATACTCTTGCTTGGGAATATCCTACTTCATTTGCCATTTTAAGTAATACACGCAGGCCGGCATCAACATTTACCTCTGCTATTAAAGGGATTCGATTTAATTTACCATTTAATTCAGATTCTAACCTCCTGTGGGGATTGCTTTCTGTTCTTTTTGTACCAGACTTTGGTCGAACGCCTAGTCCATGGATGGTAAATCGAACATACTGATTTCCGGTCGAGGTATTTATATGTCCCATATTACAATATTAAAAAAATGTTTTTATTCCGCTGAAAGGCTTATCGCCTTCTTGAAAACCTTCGATAAAGCGCTTTAGGTTGCTAATTGCTTCTGAATTAATCTTTTTGCCCGAACCTGAAACAACTACAAAAACAGCTTTTAATTGATCTTCCGGAATCCCCATAGTTCTTACTGGAACAGCAAAGATTTCCCTTTGACAGCCTTCACCTTTTACCATGACATTTTCTTGTTGTGTTTCCCAAGCAGGATCATCATCATTTTGCAATTGAAATCGCGCAAATGCCAGGTACGGATTATTTTGTTTCCGCCAATCACTATCAATTTGTACAGAAGCCTCCCCTGTTGAAACATGCCTAATTCCAACATCATTAGTAGTCAAATCTACCATCACGTTATACCTTTTGTTATCAATTTCAATAGCAACTGCTATTTTTTCAGCATCCTGGCTCATGATCCATCCAGCCGCTATAAGAGCTAGTTTTAATCTTTGGTTAGGATCCAAAGGAAAAATTGCATTGAATATTTCGCCCAATATTTCATTTTTTCGTGTTTGATCAATTCCAGGACTTGCCAATTTTAATGCCGCAAACTTGATATCCATAACTATTTCTGTTTCCGGTCTTTTTATTCTATTCTCACCTCTAACAGCAGGTAAAACATCAAAAGATCCGCTCCCCCTCATTGTCGCTCCATTTATAGGTCCTTGAGCCATTTACATCAATCCTCCTTGTGTTAAATACTTTTTGGCAATGTATTGAGTTCATGATAATTTATCTTTCTTGTCTGGCATTTTAATATACTAGGGACTGTTGCATAATGCACCCCAGACTAAAGTCTGGGGAATATTCAAGAAGTTTTCCTTCGTAAATTCCCCACACTTCAGTGTGGGGTTCCCGAGAAACCCCATTTTGCAACAGTCCCATACTAGTAAACATATACTAGAATATCCTTTAAAAATCGCTAAAATTTCAGGTGTTTTTTATCTTTCCTTGATTATACAAAATAACGTGAAATTGTTTAAAAAATTAGCTGATAAAAGTTTGAGATAATTATCTCGGGGTCGTTACAAAATAACGTGTTTTAGGAATCCCATCGCATAGCGCGAGGACATAGAATTATATATGGAGCCTATAATAGAAAGTTCCCTGTTTCGTTCGATCAAGTAACAGAAATATACCCCATGCTAACTGAAGAATAAACACATTTGCGGTTCTTCGGATGTTTAATGCCTGCGGTTAAATGCCGCAGGCGTTATATATCTTTTTCGCCTAATTGGCGCTAAACACAATTTGGTCAATTATTTTCTTTGGACAGCACCAGATTTTCACGGCTTTTATTGAAATAATTATTTTATGGGCGCTGATTCTCGCAAACATTATTGCTTTTTACAGGATTAATAAATGGGCCGGCATTCTTCTTATCCCCTATCTCCTATGGGTCAGCTTTGCTTCTTTTTTAAACTACTCCTTATGGTTGCTGAATAGATAACTATATTAAGTATATCAGCAAGTCAGAAAATCAGGGTGCAGGGAATCAGCATGTCAGAGCATCAGGCTAATCAAAATAAAAACCTGATATTCTACCCCCTAATATTCTGATACTCTGCTTCGCTTCTTATTTTTAAGCAAAAAAGCAAAGAAGTTGGTAGGAAAATTGCACATACAAAATTGTTTACCAAATAAGGAGTGTAATCATGTCAAAATTATTGTTAATTGAAAGTATTGAAAACAAAATCTACGTTATAAGAGGACAAAAAGTTATGCTGGATAGCGACCTTGCTAAACTTTATAGAGTAAAAACCTCAAATTTAAACAAAGCAGTCAAAAGAAATTTAGATCGTTTTCCACAAGACTTTATGTTCCAATTAACCAAGGAAGAGTTCAATAATTTGAAATTCCATTTTGGAATATCAAGTTGGGGAGGCACAAGAAAATTACCCTATGCCTTTACGGAACAAGGGGTCGCCATGCTTTCTAGCGTGCTGAAAAGTAAAAAGGCTATTCAGGTAAATATTTTAATTGTGCGGACTTTTGTGAAAATCCGCGAATTCCTTTCAACCCATAAAGAGTTAGCTCAAAAACTGAATGAATTGGAGAAAAAGACGGTAAAACACGATATAGAGATCAAAACTATCTTTGAAGCAATCCGCCAACTAATGGCTATTGAAGAAAAACCTAAAAAGCAGATTGGGTTTAGGCCATAAAAAAAAGCGCCCCGAATTTCTTCAGGGCGCCTACTAGAAACGTCAGCAGTTAGAATGAATAATTGCTATTCTGCCTGTTGTTAAACGGTTTCCGATCTTTTCTGTCGGTCTTTGGTTTAGCTTCGTTACAAGTAAGTTCACGATCGCCAAAACATTTTGACCCGTTCATGGCTGAAATAGCTTTTTCTGCGTCAGCATCTTCGGGCATGTCAACAAAACCAAAGCCTCTAGATTTTCCGCTGAATTTATCAGTCATAATTCTGGCAGATGAAACTGCGCCGAATTCTGAAAATTTCTTTTCTAGCTCTTCGTTGGTCACTGACCATGGCAAATTGCCTACAAATATACTTTTCATATATGGGTTCTCCTTTTATAGATTTTTCTGCAATTAACGGAATGTAGAAGCCAACATATGGGGCTGTCAACATGATCAAGCCGCAGACTCATTAAGATCTCAATGCTAAAAACATCTACCATTAATCTCGACACTTCCCGAACATAATAACACACTATACCCCCTTTGTAAAGCACTCGTATTGAGACATGTAAAATCTAACCAGGGAGCTATTCGTTAAGACATTTAAAAACCTAACCCGGGAATTGATAAAAAATGAGACAAACTTCAATAAT
>WPAF01000011.1 GCA_009772965.1 Candidatus Saganbacteria bacterium | reverse complement strand
TGGCCTTCTTTTAAAATCGATCCCATTCCTCCTCAAATCTTTACTATTTCAAATATCTATGATGGCCAGTATTTTGACAGTCGAGATGTCAAAATTGCCTGGAACGAAGCGCCGGATAAGGATTTGGATCATTATGAATTGTACATTGGAACAGATAAAAATAATATCATAGGCACTGCAGTATTTGCGGCAACCATTGAAGCTTCCGCCACTAGGGAATGCTATGCAAGTCTTCCCGGAGGGAATTATTGGATATATATGCGGGCTTATGACAAGCTTCTTAACTTCCGCGGTTTGGATGGGAAGACCAATGCTCCGGGACATGATCTGAATCTGGAAGAAAATCTGGTAAGCTTTGAAATTGACCACGAACCGCCTGTGATTGCATATAATCCAAATGCCTATCCACCGGTTTCAAGCCAGTATTTCTCTCCAAATAATGATGATAATGATGGCAAAAAAGATACGACAACAATAAGTTATTCCGTGACAGACAAATCTTATTGGAGAGTGAACTATCTAAAACAAAATGAAGTAAGCATAGAAGTAAAAGGGGAAATAATTAAGGATGGCAAAACGGTGAGAATGTGGACCAATAAATCTCCTCCCTGCTGGCAGCAGGCGCTCTGGGATGGAACGGATGATAAAGGAAAAATCGTTGAAGATGGAAAGTATACAATCAAAATTACCGCGACCGACAAAGCTTTAAATACATCAACCAATGAATCTCAATGGGTGGCAGTTGACACTACCCCGCCGGAAATAAAAAATATTGTGAATTCAGGCATATTCTCTCCCAATTCAGACGGGGAATTTGATGAAGATGAATTGAAATTTGATTTATCCGATAATCTTTCGCCAAGGGTTTCTTCTACAATTGAAATTATCGATAGCGGAGATATGTTTATATCTAGAATTCGGACAGGGACTAGCCCTGTCCCTACATTTCTAACTGCCGATTGGGACGGAATGATGATAAGTGGAGATGTTGCACCTGACGGCAAGTATAAATATAAAATATCCGCAGAAGACCTTGCCGGCAATTCAGCTGTAAATGACTTAACCAATATCGTAGTTGATACAACTCCTCCGCAGATCAATAATCTAACCGATAACATTTATAAATTACAGTTTAAAGAAAATTACGGCTCGCTGGACATTAAATTTAAGCTGATCGAAGCTTCCGGATACGCCAATGTATTCGCTTCGGTGCTTGATGCAAAGGGCTCGATGATACAAAGTTATTCGATCACGGCAGAGGCGGACAAGCAGTATCAGGTTTCATGGAACGGGAAAGACAGCTTTGGCTTTTTTGTCTCAGATAATTCATATATTTATTACCGGTTATACGCAGTCGATTGCGTAGGCAATAAAAAATACCTGGACAGCAATCAGCTTGTAAGAGTAGAAACTCCGTATACCGGAATTCTCGGCAATATCATCTACAGCCCGGATGGAGAATTAAAGATCATTGTGCCGCAGGGAGCGTTAACTTCTGAAGCCGAGCTTTCAATCGAGATGAGAAATACAAAGTTAAAAGTAGGGGAAAATGATAATATCACTTTAACTTATAAACTTCTTCCTGAAGGACTCAAATTCAACAAGCCCTGCCAGATACTTTTCCGTTATGATCGGTCTAAATTGAATTTTGCGGGACAGCCGGTCTTGCCGTTTGAATATATAAATTCCTGGAAACAATTATCAGGAAATTTCAAAAATGATGTTTTCAACGGATTTATTGATCGGTCAGGGTCGTATGTTATTGGAGCGGATTTAACTCCTCCGGATCCTCCTATTGTGAATCAGCCGTATACCCCGACAAAATCCGATTTAATTACTGTTTCCGGCACGGCGGAGAATAAGGCCTTGGTAGCGCTGGATATTAACGGCAATATCTATACTAAAACTGTTCATTTCCCTGATTGGATCATATCAAACATTGATGTTTTGGAAGGGGAGAATATCATCTATACCACCGCTAAAGACGCCGCGGGAAATATCAGCAAACCGTCAAATAAATTAACCGTGATCAAAGACACAACCCCTCCAATTTTAAATGTTTTAAACGCGGATAAACTGTATCTTTCTAATACGGTCAATCTTTCCGCTTCAGCGCATGACGCTCAAAGCCCGACCTGCGAAGTATGGCTGTCGATTAAAGGCCCCGCTCAAAAAGAAGTGTTTCTTAAAAGTTATGAGAATGGGTTTAACTTTGATTGGAGCGATTCCAGTTTATCCGAAGGGACTTATACATATGTGATAAGGGCGACCGATTTTCTGTATAATTTTTCAGAAAAGAGCGGAAGCATGATCGTTGATAAAACCCCTCCTTATGTCATGCTGGATCCGCGGCCGATCAATTATTATTTAAGCGGCAATCTGGAGTTGTGGGGAGCGCTTGATGATAATAATTTCTCAAGCTGGATATTGGATTACGGGGCGGGAGCCAAACCCTCATCATTTACCGAAATTAGTTGTGGTTTTTCATCGCGATCTTTCGCGCTGATCTCAAATTTTGACACTCACCTGCTGCCGACTGGTGTTTATACTTTTAGACTTACGGCATACGATAAGGCAGGCAATGCCAATAGCGTTGTCATAACTAAAAATATTATTAATTCCACCATGTACGCATCCATCTTCTCTCCCGGGATCAATGAGAACATAAAAGGTTCGGTAACTGTTACGGGGTCAATATCCATCAATCCATCCGAATTTTCATATTATGATCTTCTTTGCGGTGGCGGGGCAGAGCATTCTTCATGGTCGGCGATTTTAGAATCAAATACTTTACCCGCTTCAGGCGACCTTGGCCAGTGGAATACAAATGGCCTTTCTGACGGAGTATATACGCTTCGGTTAAAGGCGGTTAATTTAGGAAATGAAAGTTTCATTTATGATGTGCCTGTCGTGGTTGACAATACCAGTCCAGTTTCAAATATTACTTTCCCGACCAGTGAAGAAGTATTGGGCGGAGTGATAAGTATTCAAGGAACTTCATCCGATCAGAACTTTTCACAATACAAAGTGGAATATGGGGAGGGTATTAATCCCTTATCTTGGGCTGAAATTAAAACTTCTCAAACTCCAGTTTCAACCGGCACGTCCTCCTTCGTCCTGCGGACTTCGGAGGACAAGCTGGCTGACTGGATAACTGGTTCACTAAATGGGATCTACACAATTCGTCTAACAACAACAGATAAAGCAGGCAATGCTTCTTCTTCGCAGGTTTCATTTACCGTGGACAATTCTATAAACGCTTCACTTGATTTTCCTCCAAACGACATGGCGTTGGGAGATACGATCCAAATCAAAGGAACTGCTTCGGATATTAATTTTAAAGAATACCGGGTAGAATATGGAAACGGAAGCAATCCGATTGTGTTTTATCCGATCGGAAACACGCATACTAATCAGGTTGCAAGCGAGGTTTTAGAAACCTGGAATACAAAAACAGTATCTGATGAAACTTATACGATAAGATTGGTGGTTATTGATAAAGCAGGAAATGAAGTAAAGAAAACAACAATGATTATTGTTGATAACACTTATCCAACTGTTTCGATTTCTACTCCTAAAACCGGCGATTATCTGGCCGGAACGATCAGCATTTCTGGAACAGTTTACGATGACAACATCCAATCGTATATTATTGATTATCAAGACAATGCCAATCCCGGCGACTGGAACTATATTTATTCAACTTCTGAAGCGCAAAACATTCAATATAATAATATTTTCGATTGGGGCGCGAGTTCCCTAAATGGACAGTATGCGATCAGGATCAGGGCGGCGGACAAGACAGGAAAGACCTCAACTGGTGAAGTGTCCGCTATTTTAGATAATACTCAGCCGGTGATTGCCATTGCTTCCCCGACCAGAGAATCGGTTAATACCGGAAGTATGGATATTAATGGTGAAATCTCCGACACAAATCTTGCAAGTTATTCAATAAAATACAGCTATGGGATAGAACCAATACAGTTTTGGCAACTGTCCACCGGAACAACTTCACAAAATGGCAATTTATTTGTCTGGCCAACAGCAAATGTAAAAGACGGATATTACACATTAAGATTTGAAACCGAAGATAAGGCAGGCAATAAATCAAGCCGCGATTTGCCGATAATTATTGATAATTCCCCAGCTATCGCTGAAATTCAGGAGCCAGCTGATAATCAGATAGTTCGAGGAATTGTTGATATAAAAGGCATAGCTTGTGATGCGGATTTTACGACCTATAATTTTAAAGGATACGAAATTAGTGTAGGGACAGGGCTTGTCCCTGTCCAATGGACAACCATTGAAAGTTTGGTTGTACCAAAAATTAACGAAACATTATGTAATTGGAATACAACTGGGCTGTCTGACGGAGTCTACACGCTGAAACTAAGATCTCAGGATATAAGCGGTATAACCGAAAAGACAAAAGCGGTTATTGTAGATAACACTCTTCCGACGGCTTCAATTACTTCTCCCACTCAAGGACAGACGGCAAGTGGGATTGCTTCGATTGTTGGAACCGCGTCTGATGCGAATATTTTCGAATATAAGGTTTACTGCAAACCTACTGTTTCAAGTACCTGGACAGAGATTGGAAGCGGGAATTTTTCCCTTGCCAACCTGACCCTTGCTACTTGGAATTCGATTTTGGTTGGCGATGGTTCTTACTCGATTAAGCTTTGGGTAAAAGATAAGGCGGGAAGTGAGAGTGAAGTGATTCGCGATGTGACAGTTAATAATGTTTTGGCGGTTGTAAACGACTCAGCATCTCCAACCATTATTTCTCCGAACGCTGATGGAATAGATGATGTTGCGAGGATTAACTATACTCTTTCTGAGAGCAGTCCAGTAACCGTTAAGATTTATAAAAAGCCGCAATATAATACTTATAAGTGGGAAGCGAAGGGAGTTGGAACGAGGTATCCACGGCAGGATTTTACTTATACGCTCAATGCATCAGGGACGAATCATCCTGTTCAATGGTTTGATTATGCACTAACGGCTTCTGGGACAAGATATCCGGCGCAGAGTTTTAATTGGAAGGTGAATGGGGGTGGAAGCGAGAATATTAAAATATCTACTGATATGTTTATTTCAACTGTTGATCCTACTACCGGTTATGCCCCCTCAAAATGGTCTAAAGATGAGTATCCTGGTTTTAATTATACAGCCGATATAAATCGATCATGCTGGTATCATTTGTATGCGGCTACTTATCAGAATAAAGATGGGGGATCGGCATCTGCAGGTATAAAGAATAAAACTGATAGTTTACTTATTGATAATTTAAATACACAGTATCCTCCCGTAAGTGCTGCGGGTCCAAGTAATAATTGGGGGAATTTTAATGCTGTAGCAGGGAAAACTTATATAGTAAATGCTTTCGTACACATTGGGGAATCACTTGCAGAAATGGGATATTCAATACCAATTTCTGCCTCCGATTCAGGAATTGATACTATAAATTACGGCGGCAATAAATCTATTGGAGTTTCAATTAACCTTCCAACCCCCAATGGCGGTACAATTAGCGGTCAATCCACCTCGCTTGGATATAGCGGTTCTTATAGTGACAATCAATATGTTTCAACTTCACTTAACGGTTCCTGGAGCGGGGCAAATTATTCAGGAGCGCTTACAGCGGCATATAATTATACGGGAGCTGCATGGAGCAGCAGCGTTTCTCTGACCAATAAAAGTTGCAAGTCAGGCCCTGGTAGTCCCACAAATTATTCTGAAAGCGTAAGCAGTCTTATTACGGTTGACCCTGATGTTCCGAGCCCGACCTTTGCACTCTCAGGAAATACAAACTCAAATGTCTCGCTGAGCATTAGCGGTGCGAATGTTGTGGGCAGCACTTCTTATACTGTACCCTGGAATCCACCCTCAAATGATCCAGCTGGCAACTGTACCCCGGGTCCAGGAATCCCAACCAATTATTCAAAAGCTATAAGTAGTATGATTATAGTTCCTTCTACAGTCAGCAGCCCAAGATTTACTTTATCAGGTCTCTTAAATAGTAGAGTTAATCTTCGTTTTAGCGATACTGGAACCACCACAACTTCGAATCCTGATACGACTGTTATTGCCAGCACTTCTTATACTGAATCCTGGAATACTTCTAATGATCCAGCAGTCGTAAGCGCTGGTTGGATAAAAAGCGGTGACATATCAGTGCCTTTTAATTATGACGAAGCCTCCCAGTCACTATCAACTAATTATACTTCGCCATCGTCCGACATTGTTTTGAGCGGTTGGACTGTGAACTTAAAGAATCCAATAGATGGAACAAGCGCGGATGTAATATTAGACGGAACTCCATCAGCTTCCGGCAGTTTTAAAGTAAAAATAGCGGATAATCTGCTAGTAAAAACTCTTCAATTTAACACCTTAACTTCATCTGGCAATCGCCTGGTTGAATGGGATGGGAAAGACAATGCAAATAACTTTGTCCCTGACGGCGATTATATTTATTATATCTACGCCGGCCCGAATATAGTAAAAAAATCCGGAACCATAAAAGTCCAGAAATCTTCGGAGATAACTTCACTTGCTGTTTCCGAAGCGTTCATTTCACCAAATGGCGATGGATTAAAGGACTCAACCAGCATCAATTATACTCTCTCCCAGAATGCAAATTCGGTCTCCGCGGCAATAAAAGACAAAGCCGGCAATACGGTAAGAACCATTTCCGGATCTCAATCAATCGGATCCCACGCGATAACATGGAACGGCAAAAATGATTCTAACGCAATCGTTCCGGATGGGGCATATTCAGTTATCGTTACCGCGATAGATGCTAGCGGCGCGGCAAGAGTAAAATCCGCGAGCGTCACGGTTGACAACAACAATCCCCCAACATCTGATGAAGACCCAAAACTGATCATTGGTTCTCCGCAAGGAGAGAATAAACAACCGAGCTGGTCGCCGGATGGTTTAAAAATAGCTTTTCTTTCTGATCGTTCAGGGAATATCGATATCTGGAAAATGAATCCGGACGGAACTCAAGCAAAACAGATAACCGCTAATTCGGCAACAGAAAACAATCCAAAGTGGTCGCCTGATGGAAGCAAAATTGTTTATTCTTCCGACCGTTTGGGCGAGCTTTTGCTTTCCAAATGGAATATCTGGGAGATAAATGCCGACGGATCAAATCCAATCCAAATCACAAAAGACCAGACGACTTTCAGAGATGACAATCCTTCATTTTCACCGGACGGGAAAAAGATCGTGTATGATTCCGACCAGGATGGAAATTTCGACCTATGGACGATCAACACTGATGGCAGCGGCAAATCAAAGATCACATCCAGTTCTGAGGCTGAAACCAAACCGTCCTGGTCGCCTGACGGATCAAAGATTGCCTATCAGAATCAAAAGGGGATCGGGCTATTTGATGTAAAGAACAATAATTCACAGCAGTTAATTTCACAGGAAGGGGCAGCCAATCCTTCATGGTCAAAAGACGGGACAGAACTCCTATACAATGATAATGCCGGCAATATTTATTCAAAGCCAGCCTACGCCGGCGCGCTAGTCGGGGTGATCACGTATCCGATCTTAAACCAGAAGCTTTCCGGCCTGGTCGAAATAAAAGGGACAGCTCTCGATACAAACTTTGAAGGATATAAAGTTGAATACTCTCCAAATGTCACGCCGTATGTATGGTCAGAAATCGGCAGTTCGAATATTCCAAAGAAAGACAGCATACTTGCCGTTTTGAATACCGCGCCGCTTATAGATGGCGAGTATATTTTGAAACTTACCTCATGGGATAAAGCAGGCAATAATCTTGAAAATAGTTTGATTGTCAATTCCGATAATGATAACTGGAAACTGACTATTTCATCTTTAACTCAACTTACAACCTCCGATGCCTGGGATATTGAGCCAACATGGTCGCCGGACGGAAGCAAAATCGCCTTTTCTTCCAATAGGTCTGGCGATTATGAAATATACATTATGAATTCAGACGGAGCTAATTATATTAATTTAACCAATAATCCCGCTTATGACGGCAAGCCAAAATGGTCGCCCGATAGCACAAAGATTACCTTTGTATCAGATAGATCGGGGAATAAAGATATCTGGACAATGAATTCCGATGGTTCTAATCTAAAACAATTAACCGATCTGACAATCATTGATAATGATCCCTGCTGGTCGCCGGATAGTTCAAAGATCGCGTTTTCAAGCAACCGAAGCGGCAATTACAACATTTGGGAAATCAATGCTGACGGCAGCAGCATTCCCAAAAAGATCACAAGCGGAGAAGCGAATGATATTGAACCCTCATGGTCAAAATGGGGGATCGCATTTACCTCAGATCGATTTGGTAATAAGGAAATTTGGATGATTGATGAAAACGGGACACAGGAGGCCTTCCGCCTGACCAATGATCGGAATTATGAACCCTGTTGGTCGCCGTTTGCCATTCCATTATCTGATGGCTCCAATCGACCGCTGATTACATTCACTTCCAATCGTCAGGGCAATCCCGATATTTTTGTCATGGATACTGATGGGGTTGATCAGTCAAAATCGCTGACTGATTATACCAATACCGATTGTAATCCAGCCTGGTCGCCTGACGGCGCTAAAGTTGCTTATGCTTCATTCAAAGACGGGCAGTACGATGTCTGGGTCATGAATTTTGCTATCAAAATCTCAATCTTAAGCGTTCCATCAGTAAAGCAGACTTCGGACTTGGAGATCATATCGCCCAAGGGTGGCAAAAAGATAGAAAACCTGCGGCCGACATTTGAATGGTATGGCATCAGGGGGCAAGCCAGCTATAAAGTGGTTGCCAGAAAAGATGTGACAAACATAACATTTCTAAAAAATATCTCAATAACTGAAGCTTCGCCAGAGTCTGGATCAAGGCCTGCTATTGCTTATGCGATACATGAGTTTGATGAAGGATTAGGGAAAGGGACATGGAATTGGAAAATCCAGGCACTTGATTCCAATAATAATGTGATTGCTGAAACAGCCGAAGAGAATTTTGATACAGGTGCCGCAAACGGCGAAGGCGCGAGCATTTGGACAAAATATAACGATACAGAATGGGATGGGAAAAATGGAAGAGGAGATATGGTAATTAACGGGATATATCCTTTTGAAGTGGTCGCGAGAGCAGGCGGCACAACGGTTTCCGGCAGAGGAAAAATAGCGGTGCTGAAATGAAGAAACGTAATGCGGGATGCGTAATACGTAATGC
Organism: Candidatus Saganbacteria bacterium; assembly: GCA_009772965.1. Classification (GTDB taxonomy): domain Bacteria; phylum Margulisbacteria; class WOR-1; order XYC2-FULL-46-14; family WPAF01; genus WPAF01. The sequence goes on along the minus strand of WPAF01000011.1, from coordinate 44,102 downwards.
GTTACTCATTACGATTCTTGCTTCAAGTATGGCTTTTGCTGCTGGTCAGGCCGGCGTGGATTTGTCATTTTTGGGAGCCGGCGTAGGCGCGCGGCCGCTGGGGATGGGGGGCGCTTTTGTCGCGGTGGCAGATAATGCCGATTCTCCATTTTGGAATCCTGCCGGGATAATTAAAAAGAGCGAAATAACCACCATGACCACAAAATTATCTTCTGATTCTGACCATTATTATATGAGCTATGTTTTGCCGGTGTTTAAGGGAACAGTGGGCATTTCATGGATACAGGTTGGGACGGGAAATATCAGCCAAACATCAAAAGAAGTGGATAATTATAATGAGGTATATAACCTTGGAGTCTTCAGCTCGTTTTCAAATGCCTATATGCTTTCTTATGCCAGAGAGATAAATGATAATTTGTTATGCTTTCTTATGCCAGAGAGATAAATGATAATTTGTCTTTGGGCGTGACAGGAAAATATCTAACCACAGACATGACCAATATTTTAAAAGGGCAGGGGTATGGGTATTCTATTACTCCGGGGGTATTGATACACATTACGCATTACAAATTACCCATTACGATTGGTTTTAAGATTGACGAGTTAATTAACCAACAGTCATGGGGTACAGGGACTGTTGAAAAAGTGCCGCCAAAATTAAGATTGGGCTTTGCTTATAAGATGTTGAACCCGGGATTATTCCAGATATTAAGAAACGGGTATGCGGCAGAGGTTGCGGCGGGGTATGAGTGGAGCAAGGAGGGGCTATCAGTCAGAGTTGGCTATAGTGAGGGCATAACTGCCGGGGCGGGTTTTGAGACAGGGCATACAAAAGTAGATTATGCGTATGTGTCCCAAAGAGACCTCTCAAAAGACAATGTCCACAGGATCTCTTTAACGGGGAAATGGTAGAGTAATAAAAAGGAGCTGCGGAAATGATAAAGAGGCTGGCTACTTCTTAATTTTAAACTCTGCTTCAACCGACCCGGCTGCGTCAAAGGTTTCATTTTTAACAGAAACAATTATCTTTTGGCATTTGATCCATTGCTTCTCCTTTTTTAAAAAAACACCCCTTGTTAAAGTTATCGTTTCATCTTTTTCAGAATAAATTGCGCTGTCGGCTTTTGCGACTTTTCCTTTTTGCAGGACAAAAACATTTCCGATCGCCTTGGCATTGCCATTTTCAGTTGAAAGTTCCAAGAGGTTTGAAGTAAGGACAGTTTTTTCATGGAGTATTTTTTTTGCTTCTTCGCTTTTTAAACGGTTGATGGTCCTTTCTTTTAAAATTACTTTCGCCTTTTCTATTATTGCCTTAACATTTTCTTTAATAATTATATATTTAAATTTCTTGTTATACGTAAGGGAGTTTCCAAAAATTATTTTTTTGCCTTGTGTTGCTTCAATGCTTCCTAGGGCAATGACGTCTTTATTGCTTTCAATAAATACTTCCATGTAATCGCATTTTAGGCTTGTGGCATTTGGCTTGCTTTTGACAGTTGTTTCTATGCTGGCGCGGCAGATCATTTTTTCTTCTTTGGCAAAATAATCAATCGTATCGCAATTTATTGAAATATCCGGCCTTTTATATTTTACGCCGTTTGATAAACTCGATATTTCCTTTTCATGGTCGATAGACATGTTGTTTGAAAACAGGGATGAAGCATTATCTTTAAGACTTATTCTTCCGGAGACGGTGGATGTTTTTGCGTCAGGGTTATAAGTGATTTGGTCGGAGATTAAGTTCGCGAATTTTCTTCTGCCGCGGGGAGTAAAAGCTATTACAGCTTTTAGCCTGCTTTCGTTTGTAGAATTGCTTTCGCCAAAAGCTTCAATTAACTTGTTTTTTTTCCATGCTTTTACCAGCGGAGCTTCAAGGTCTTTTACAATTAAGTCGCCGTTTTTATAAAACCTGCCCTTTGAAACATCTTTAAGATATGTGACATCTCCGCTTTTTCCGGACCAGCCTTCTTTAGCGTAAAATTCCCATACTTTTTTCCCGTTGTCCCTGCCGGAAACATAAGAATTTTTAAATTCCAGGATTTTTTCTATTTTTTGCTGGTCAAAATTTGCTGTTTTCGGGAGTATCAAGAAATAAGTGATGAATAGGAGGATTAAAGATGCGGCCGCGCCTAAAAAAATTATCCGCCACGGGGCGTTTTCCATTTATTCTTCTTTGGGGAGTATGTAGCAGGTGGATCTTCCAGATCCTTCGGATTTGACAATTTTTTTATCAGCCATCATGGTGAGCTCGATGTGGGCGGTTTTGTGCGATACGTTAAAAGCTTCACGATATTCGCGGTTGGTGATACTTTCATGCTCCTGCATCAGCTGCAGGGTTCTGAGCTGTCTTTTGTTTAATCCTTTCCCTCCCCAGGGGTTGGTTATTTGTTTTTCTTCTTCATCTTTTGCCGGACGAGACTGCCCGACATCGCGCAAATAGCAAATGTCGTCTGTTTTGTATGGTTTTTCATCACCCTCCAAAACATTGATTACTAATATTTTTTTGTCTCCGCGGGCGATCATCTCAACTGAAGGGTCAATTTTCGGGAAACACCTTTTTTCGCCAAGCTCTTTTATTAAAGTTTTAAAGCTGTCATCCGCCTCAACCCCGACCAAGTGCTTATTTTTGTCATCAAGCCCAAGGACAATTTTTCCGCCGTCGGAGTTGGCAAAAGCAACCATGTCCCTGGCTAAATCTTCGGAGGAGGGGATGTATTTTTCAAATTCAACGGACTGGCCTTCACCCTGTTCAAGAAGCGTTATAATATCTTCCCAAGTCATAGGAGTTATGATAACATAATTGGTCAAACCATGCAATTTTTAAAGTCAATTTTAGATTTGGTGTTTCCTCCGCGCTGTGAAGTATGTTTATCCCCAAACGACAAGGTTATTTGCGGAGGCTGCGCCCAAAAAATTTCATTTCTCAAGCCATCGGCGTTTATCCATTCGGTTGGCGAATATGACGGGGTTTTAAAAACAGCGATCCTAAAATTTAAGTTTAAAAATAAAACCGGATTAGCTGAGCCGCTTGGAGCTTTTATGGTAAAGTATCTGAGCCAAAATCTGGACATGAATAAAGTTGATTTTATTGTCCCGGTTCCTTTGCACAGTAAAAAATTTCTAGAAAGAGGGTTTAACCAATCGGAGCTGTTATCCCACGCTATCTCAAAACATTATAATTTGCCCACGGTATCAGGCCTGCTTTTTAGGGTAAAAGAAACAAATCCTCAGTTTGAACTGCCAAGGAACGAAAGGATAAAAAATGTTAAGGGGGCTTTTGAGGTTAGGGGTGCAAACCTTTTGCGCGACAGGAACATCCTTCTGGTTGACGACATTTATACCACGGGTTCAACTGTTTCTGAATGCACAAAAATATTAAAAACAAATGGCGCAAAAAATGTCCATGTTTTAACGCTTTCAAGGGCTTATTCCATATGATATACTTTTTATGAGAGGAGCTGAAATATGCAGGTAAATATTCAGGGTCACGGGATTGAATTGACGGAACCTTTAAGGGATTATGCTTTTAAAAAAATCAGCAAGTTAAAAGAGTTTTACGGCAACATCCAAAAAATGCAGGTAATACTTGATTCAAGGTCAGTAGACGACCAAAAACGCAGGCATGTATGTGAGGTCAACATTTGGGCGGCGGGGAAAAATATCATCAGGGCAAGCGAGGCGGCTCAGGACATGTATTCCGCGATTGATTTGGTTTTTGAAGAACTTGTAAGCCAGGTAAAAAAGCATAAGGAAAAACACATCAAAGAAACAAGGAGAGAGGGAGAGAAAATCAAAAAAGAGATGAGGACTTATGTCCCGACCATTGATGAAGCAAAAGGCCCTAAACTGGTTAAACTAAAAAGATTTAATATTTCCGCAATGACCAAGGACGAAGCAAAGCTTGAATGCGATAAGCTGGGGCACGGTTTTTTTATGTTTCGCAATGCAGAATCTGCTGAAATAAATGTTTTGCATGATGACCATGTGATTGAACCTGAGAGCGCTGAGGAATTTTCTGAAGATTTGGCAATAAGCAAACTAATGAAAGATAATATGTCTTTTTTAGCTTTTAAAAATCAGGCGACTAACGAATTAAATGTTCTTTATAAAAGAAAGTCCGGAAATCTTGGTCTTATAGAACCAACTCTTTAAAATGGTATTTAAATGGCTTTTTGGGCTTATCGGCGATTCAGATGAAAAAAAGCTTTCAAAGCTTAGGGAAGCAATTAACCTCATAAATTCTTTTGAAAGTCCGCTCAAGCAATTATCTGATGAAGCCTTGCGCGCCAAAACCGCTGAATTTAAAAATCGCCTGTCAAGCGGCGAATCAATTGAAGCGATCCTTCCGGAAGCATTTGCGTTAGTCAGGGAAGCGTCTGGCCGCACCATTGGGCTGCGCCATTTTGATGTCCAGCTATTGGGCGGCATAGTTTTGCACCAGGGAAAAATCGCGGAAATGAAAACGGGAGAGGGAAAAACCCTTGCCGCGACTCTGCCTGTTTATCTCAACGCGCTTTCAGGCAAAGGAGTCCATGTAATAACCGTTAACGATTACCTGGCAAAAAGGGATGCTGAGTGGATGGGGCCGGTTTATAAATTTTTGGGGTTATCGGTTGGGGTTATCCAGCACAATCTCCAGCCTTTTGAAAGAAAAATAGAATACAACTGCGATATAACTTACGGCACAAACAATGAATTTGGGTTTGATTATCTCCGCGACAACATGGCGATTTCAATTGAAGACTGCGTCCAGAGGGAATTAAACTACGCGATTGTTGACGAAGTTGATTCTATTTTAGTTGACGAAGCCAGAACTCCGCTGATCATTTCAGGAATGGTTGAAGACAAGGTTGATACTTATTTTAAAGCAGACAGCATCACCACGCGGCTCGCGCAGGAAACGGATTTTACAACGGATGAAAAAACAAAAAACGCGGTATTGACTGAAGCGGGCGTAAAGAAAGTAGAAAAATTATTGGGCGTTGAATACCTCTTTGATGTTGAGCATATGGCCATTGCTCATCAAATACTCCAATCGCTGAAAGCCCGCCATATGTTTAAAAAAGATGTTGATTATGTCATTAAAGACGGAGAAATTATTATTGTAGATGAGTTTACAGGGCGCCTGATGACCGGAAGGCGTTATAGCGACGGCCTGCACCAGGCGATAGAAGCCAAGGAAAAAGTGCAGATACGCGAAGAATCGCAAACTCTCGCGACCATCACATTCCAAAATTATTTCCGCCTTTATAAAAAACTTGCCGGTATGACCGGTACTGCAAAAACCGAAGAAGCGGAATTTTGGAAAATATATAATCTTGAAGTTTTGGAAATCCCGACCCACAAAAAAATGATCAGGAGCGACATTTCTGATGTTATTTATAAAACAAAAAAAGAAAAATTCCAGGCGGTAGTTTCTGAAATTGAAAAGCGGCACAAAACCGGACAGCCGCTTTTAGTTGGAACGGTATCAATAGAAAACTCTGAAGCCTTGGCCGATTTGCTTTATAAAAAAAGCATCGCGCACCATGTTTTAAATGCCAAACAGCATGAAAGGGAAGCTGAAATAATAAGCAGGGCGGGGCAAAAATCGGCGGTGACGATTTCAACTAACATGGCAGGAAGGGGAACAGATATAGTCCTTGGCGAAGGTGTGGTTGAGGTTGGCGGACTGCATGTAATCGGCACCGAAAGGCACGAGTCAAGAAGGATTGACAACCAGCTTCGAGGACGATCCGGAAGACAAGGTGACCCTGGCTCAACAAAATTTTATGTGGCTTTAGAAGATGAGCTGATGCGCCTCTTTGGCTCAGATCGCATTGCAGGGGTAATGAGTCGGCTTGGAATAGAAGAAGGAACTCCGATTGAGCACCCTTTAATTTCAAGAGCCATTGAAAATGCGCAGAAAAAAGTAGAGCAATACCACTTTAGCATCAGGAAACAAATCCTTGAGTTTGACGACGTCATGAATAAGCAAAGAGACACGATCTATTCTTTGCGCAGGAGGATACTTGAAGGAAAAGATTTAAAACAAAAAATAATTGAAATGCTTGACACAATGATATCTGAAAAAATTGAAGCATTTTTAGCCGGCAAAGAATGGGATTATGACGGGCTGATTTCAGCGATTGGAGAAATTGTTCCGATTACAGGCATTGAAGCGGTAAAAGAGCTGGATGATAAAGTGATGATAAAACAGTCTTTAATTGATACTTTTACCCGCGCGTATGAAATGAGGGAGCAGGAAATATCTTCCCCTGCCATGAGAGACCTTGAAAGGATTGTAATGTTGAGGGTTATAGATTCAAAGTGGATTGAACAGCTTGACAACATGGACAATTTAAAAGAAGGGATTGGGTTGAGGGGTTATGGCGGTCGCGACCCATTGATTGAATATAAAATTGAAGGGTATAAAATGTTCCAGGAAATGATGTCCGCGTCCAGGGAAGAAATAATCAGCATGATACTCAGGGTGCAGATTGCAAGAGGGGGAGAAGACCTTTTGCCGAAGAAAAAGCAAATTACTTATGGAGAAGCGGTTAAAACAGGTAGATCCGCGCCAAAAACAGGGGATATAAAGGTTGGGCGCAATGACCCGTGCCCTTGCGGCAGCGGGAAAAAATATAAGAAGTGTTGCGGACTACAGTCTTGATATTTCACTTAAATAGGGTTATTATGAAACAATAATAGCGAATATTGTTCCATAAGGAGGTAGTTATGAAGCGGCTTTTAGAGGAAATTATTAAAACATGGTGGAGTGAGCCTTTTCCTTTAGTGAAACCTCGAACTATAAAATTGAGTGAATTTTTCGACCCTAAGATAAAAAAAATTCTTTCTGTAATAGGTTTTCGTAGAACTGGAAAAACTTTTACCTTGTTTGATTTTGCTAAAGGGTACGGCAAACAACAGTGTATATATATTAATTTTGAAGATGAACGTTTGCCGGCGGATGTCCAAGTGCTAAGCCGGTTAATTGAAGTAATAAAAGAATTAAAAGGATCGCAGCCTTTGGTGCTTTTGCTGGATGAAATTCAAGAGATTCCAGGCTGGAGTGTTTGGGCAAGGCGTGTTAATGAAACTACCCCTTACCATCTTATTTTATCAGGTTCTTCTTCCAAGCTTTCTTCCAAAGAAATTCCTACTGAATTGAGGGGACAAACACTTTCTATCCAAATATCTCCTCTTAATTGGCGCGAATTTATTCAGTTTAAAGGACTAAATTTGCAGGAAACTGCTATTCCTCAAGTTCTTAATACTGCGAGAGAATACATTACATTTGGAGGGTTGCCCGAAATTGTTCTGGCCGAAGAAGGAATTAAGCCGCTCTTGCTTACTGAATATTATAATACTTTTGTATTGAGAGATGTGATTGAACGCTATCACTTAAGAAATGCGGAAGCATTAAAGGATCTTTTGCGATTGATTTTGAATACTCGCACTTATACTTACACAAAATTAGCCAATACTTTAAAGAGCCTGGGGCATGGAGCGGGAAAAGCAACTATTATCCGTTATATGCATTGGCTGGAGTCGACTTTTTTTCTTTCAACTGTTGAATTATGTTCCCCTAATGTAAAGCGCAGGATTCAAGCGGCTAAAAAAGCTTATATAATTGACACCTATTTTTGTTCTCGATTTTCAAATGTTTTTTCTCAAAATTTAGGCTCTTTGATGGAACAAGCAGTTTGGGGAGAGCTGGAGCGGAAGCGTTTCCATGACCCATTATTAGAAATTTTTTACTGGAAGGATTATTTGCAGCATGAAGTTGATTTTGTCGTTATGCGCAACCAAATAGTGAAAGAAATTATACAGGTAACTTATGCCCACAATCTTTCAGAAATTGCCGAACGCGAATTAAACTCACTGTTAAAAGCAGCTAAAGAGCTAAAATGTTCTAACCTTACTGTGATTACTTGGGAATTTGAGTCTAAAATGGAAATGAAAGGGCATATTGTTAATTGTATTCCTTTCTGGAAATGGCTTTTGTAATGCCAAAGCGGGAAAAAGTATAAGAAGTGTTGCCTGCCTGCCGGCAGGCAGGCGGGAAAGCAATAACATGATCGATGACATAATAAAACAACAAAAAGAATTGAAAGAAAAGATAGAAAAAATCGGGAAGTACCTGAAAATTCCTGAGAAAAGCAAGAATATTGATGAGCTTAGAAAAGTTTCCCAAGAACCAGATTTGTGGAATGAGCCGAACAAGGCAAAAAAAATTTTAAAAGAGTTGTCGGATTTAGAAAAAGAAGTATCTGATTATAAGGCAGTTTTAGCGCAAACCAATGATCTTGAAACTCTCCTTAAGATGGCGAAAGAAGATGACGAAAAAGAACTTAGGCTGGAGCTTTTAAAATTAACAAAAAGTGCTGAGCAAATGGAATTGAATGCCCTTTTGTCCGGTGAATATGATAAAAATAATGCGATACTTTCAATTAACTCCGGGGCGGGAGGCACTGACTCTCAAGATTGGGCGCAAATACTTTTTCGGATGTATGTGCGCTGGGCTGAAACAAAAGGATATAAGGTGGATATTTCTGAAATATCCTATGGTGATGAAGCGGGCATTAAAAGCGTGACCGTTTTTATAAACGGGAATTATGCTTACGGCCACTTAAAATGCGAAAAGGGCGTCCATCGGCTGGTCAGGATTTCTCCATTTTCTTCAGAAGGGAAAAGGCATACCTCGTTTGTTTCAGTTGAAGTCATCCCTGAAATTACTGAAGACATAGAAGTTAATATTGATCCCGCGGATTTACGGGTAGATACTTACCGCGCATCAGGCCCCGGCGGGCAAAATGTAAATAAAGTAAGCTCGGCAATCAGGATCACCCATCTTCCAACCGGAATTGTCGCCCAATCGCAATCAGACAGGAGCCAGCAGGCAAACCGCGAAACAGCCATGAAGGTCATTAAAGCGCGGCTGTATGAAATGACGCTTGCCCAGAGGAAGGAAAAAATTGAAGAATTGAGGGGCGAGAGAAAAGCGATTGAATGGGGCAGCCAGATCAGATCGTATGTTTTCCATCCATATACAATGGTCAAAGACCATAGGACAGGATGCGAAGTGGGCAACGTGCAAAAAGTTATTGACGGGGATATAGATATTTTTATTGAAGCCATGCTGAAGGGGGATAAAAATGTTTGAAAGAGTAATTAGGATTTTATTGGGCATTGCCCTGACAGCGGCCGTGATTGTTTCCGGATACCTGGCTTACACCCGCCACGTTTCGGAATCTTCCAGCAAAACGGTTGAGTTGGTTATGGATCTGCGCGACATACAAATGCTGTCCGCCCTTTCAAAATATCCGGTTGATAAGCTGTTAAACGATTTAAAAAAACTAGGGATAGCTTCAATCGGCTTAAGCGAAGAAAAGCTGTCAGATGCAAATGTTTTGGGTGAAGTGTATTACGCAAGCGGAGCCGGGATTTTAAAAAGCGGATATTTACACAATGCGATTGCAAACAAGCCGATTAAGCCAGACAATTCTTATCTGATCTGTTTTAATCCTGAAGCAGGAAAAAGAATTGAAAGGAATCTTTTAATTGCCCTTCCCAAAAAAGGTATAAAAAAACTAAGCGATAATGTGATTGAGATAAATTCAACGGATGTTTATTTGGGCGATTTGGGGGTTGGCTTTTCTGAAGTGGTTGAGAGCCATTTAACTAGAAAAGGATTTAGGATTATTCCAAGGATAAAAAACGACATAAGATGCGATGTGGGAAAAAATGTAAACGAATTTAAAAACCATGATACCGTGATTTTTGACGGTGATGAAATACTCGGGTATCCGGAAAAGATATCTGTTTTAGCCCAAGCATTAAAACAAAATAAAATCAAATACGGCAATGTGGAAATAATAAAACAAGATGGCGACTCGCAGTTAAAAAAGCTGATGGGTGTTGAGATTGTAAGAGTGCACAGCGTGCCGAAGGATGAGCTTTTAAAGATCAATAAAGACGAAGCCTTAATCAGGTTCAATCGGGCAATAAAAGAAAGAAGTATACGGCTGATTTATGTAAGGCCTTTTTTGCCGCCGCAAATAACAGAAGATCCGGTAAAGTATAACCTCCAATATTTAAAAGAGTTGAAAACATTAATTGAAAAGGGCGGATATTCTTTTGGGAAAGCTTCAGCCCCCGCTATTGTAAGCTCAACTCCTTGGCAAACAACTTTAATGGGAATGGGAGTTTTAGTTTTTATTATTTTATTGGTTGAAGCATTTATTCCTTTGCCGTGGTATGTGGTTTTAGCTTGCCTTGCGGCTTCTCCGGTAATGATAATTTTTGCGGGCACCAATAATTTCCTTTTAGAAAAAGTGCTGGCATTTTTAGCGGCAGTAGTTGTGCCTTCATATGCGGTTATCTCCCAATATAACAAAAAACAGTTATATCTTCCCTCATCAAATATTATATTTAATTCTATTTATATAATGGTAAACGTAATTTCAGAATGCGCGATCGGCGTATTTTTAATAATCGGGCTTTTGGCAAATACCAGTTTTATGCTGGGGGCGCAGGGATTTATTGGAATTAAAATAGCATTGGTACTTCCAGTATTGGTTATAGTTTTATATTTTATTCCGAGGTCAAAGGAAAAAATTATGGGGCTGCTCAACCAAAAAGTGCCGGTCTACAGCATTTTCTTGGGAGTCTTATTACTTGCGGGATTTGGCATACTGCTGGCAAGATCAGGGAATTTTACCCTGCCAGTTCCCCAATTTGAAAAAATATTCAGATCCTTTTTGGAGGTTGTGCTGGGCATTCGCCCAAGGACAAAAGAATTTTTAATCGGGTATCCGTTTTTAATCATGGCGGGAATAATGCTTTTAAAGGGAAAAAAGGACTGGCTATGGCTTTTTCTCGCGGTTGGCGTAATTGGCCCGATATCGTTAATTAATTCTTTTACCCACATCCACACGCCTATTTTGATTTCGATTATTAGATCAATAAATGGCCTGGTGCTGGGGGTTGTTGTTGGGGCTGCTGTTTCAATGGGATTGGTTAAGATTTTAAATAATAAGCGTAATTCGTAAAGCGTAACACGCATTACCTGCCTACCGGCAGGCGGCGAAGGGGTGCCTATTATTCTGACAATTTACCTTTTATGAATTTGTTGATTTCTTCTGTAATTTTAAGTGCTTCAGCAGCTTGCTTTTTTGTTACAAAAGAAAAATGCGAAGGATACTTAAGAGGCGCATAATAGTTATTCAGGATTCTGCAGCCTTTTTCTAAATCACTTAAATCCTCATTTAAAATTTTTCCACAATCCTTCAATAGAGTTACTAAATCGTGGATTCTTTTGTATTTTCCTTTTTGAGCTACCATATAAGCTTTTAGGTATTTTTCTGCCGCATCATGGCACAGAATGCACATTTGAGAATAAAAATCATCAAAATCTTCAAAAGCCGCCCTGGCAAAACCAAAATCAGAATCGGCTCTCTTCAACCATTCAGAAACAATTTGAGAAGGCTTATTTTTCATAAATAACCCTTCCTCTATTTATGAAATTCTCAACAAAAGTATCTCCTATTTTTAATCTCTCAGAGATTTCTTTGGGGGTGTAAACCAAGATATCGATCGGGAAGTCATGGCTAATGAAACGGTCTGCTTCTTTGAGTCTCTCCCAATGATTTTTATGAGTTTTTTTAATTATAACCATATCTATATCGCTTGATAAAGTTGCTTTTCCGTAAGCAAGAGATCCAAAAAGAATAACTTTTTCCGGCTTATAGTTTTTTATGATCCGGGCTGAAGCATATTTTATTTCTTTCTCCAAATTTGTAGATTGCATTAAAAGTATTTTATCATAAATACTTTCACCTGTGAAGGCAACTGGTTCAATCAGGCAGCCTATGCCGCATTACCGCTTATCATCATGTGGCTCCATTGTGCCTATGATTAGGCCGAGAGAACTGGTTGCTAAACATTAGATAAAATGTATAATTATGCAGATGAAAAAAATAGCGGTATTTCTTTTGTTTTTCCTCGGTGTGCTTTTTTCATCTTCTTCTTTTGCCGCGAATTATTATGTTGATGCAGTGACCGGAAATAATGGCAACTCTGGCAGCGACATAAATCCTTGGAAAACCATTACTTATTCTCTTACGCAGATTACGACCGGCGATGTCTTGAATATCCAAAATGGAACTTATGATACAGCAAATGGAGAGACGTTTCCGCTCGATGCCGGCTCCGGTAAACATTTAAAAGCCGTGAACACCGGTTTAGCTACAGTTTCTGCAACAAGTGCAAGTTATATTATCCAAGGAACAGATTATACAACCCTTGAAGGAATCTATATTTCCGGGACAAACACAAGTTATTGGGACATATATTTAGGGGACAATGGGCAGGTTTTGAATTGTTATGCAACGGATACAAATGGAGGCGCGGTATCGATCGGTATAATAAAGATCGTATCGGGCAATAAAGTAGTTGGCAAAGCTTATCTTGTAGTGAGCGACTGATTTTGAATTTTATGTAGGGCAACGGCTCGTCCGTTGCCGGCAAGAGATAAACTTGGTGTCCGAAAAGATAATTGCCAACAAACCTCAATCTGATATACTCAAGATATGAAAATAGCTGTTTCTGGATATTATGGGTTTGATAATACTGGTGATGAAGCAATACTTGAAGCAATAAAATCAGGAATTAACCAGAACAATATTGATGCAGAGATAGTAGTTTTAGACAAAAATAATAGGTTTAATGTTGATTATATTTTAAAAAGTGACGTTTTACTTTCCGGAGGAGGCAGCCTCCTGCAGGATTCAACTTCCACCAGGAGTTTTTTATATTACTTATCAATTATAAAAATCGCAAAAGTATTTGGCAAAAAAATATTTGTTTTCGCGCAGGGAATTGGCCCAATTACAAAAAGTTATAATGAATTCCTTTTAAAAAACACTTTAAATAGCGTTGATTTGATAACCGTCAGGGATGTGGATTCATTTAATTATTTAAAGTCGCTAAAGCTTAGCAACCCAAAAATAGTTGAAACCGCTGATCCAACATTTATATTAAACCCAGAAAAGGATAGTACTTGGATAAAACAAGAGGGCATCGTACTTAATAAAAAACCGCTAATTGGCGTGATACTAAGAAGCATTAAGAAAAATAAGCCAAACCCAAAATATCTAGCCAATATATTTGATAAGATGGCAAATGATTTAAAAGCGCAATTATTGTTTATTCCTTTCCAATATCCACAGGATATAAGTTTTGTAAAACAGGTATATGATAATATGCTTTCTAAGCCCGCAATAATTTTCAGAAAGCTCAAGCCAAAAGAAATTATGGGGATAATAAGTGAAATGGATTTAATAATTGGCATGCGGCTCCATTCCTTAATGTTTGCTGCCAATTGTTTGGTTCCGGCAATTGGATTAACCTATGATCCTAAAGTAGATTCTTTTATGGAAGAAGTTTCTCTCCCGTATTTACCTTATGAAAATTTTAAAGGTGATGATTTGATCTCAATGGCAGAAGATATGCTGGACAATAAAGATAAAATTGTAAATAGTTTAAAACTCGCAAAAAGAAGGCTTTACGCGAAAGCCATGACAAACTTTGGGATGCTTAATTTATTATTATGAACAATGTTGAACTGGCAGGAATAAAAATTGATAACATAACAATTGATGAAGCCGCGGTTAAAATAGAAGAGTTTATCAAAAAAGGGAATCCCCGCCTGGTCGTCACCCCCAACCCCGAGATAATTGTCGCCGCGCAGGAAGATGAAGAGCTTAGGAATATCATGAATAATGCCCATCTTAGGGCGCCTGACGGGATATCAATGGTAGTTGTTTCAAAAATCCTTAATACGCCGCTTAAAGAAAGGGTTACAGGAATTGATTTGCTTTTAAAATTAACTGAGTTGTCAGCCAAAAAGAACTGGCGGTTGTTTTTTCTTGGGGGAGGGGAGGGAGTTGCGGAAGCGGCGGCAAAAGCCTTAAAAACTAAATTTAATAATATCCAAATTGTTGGTTTCCATCATGGTTATTTTAGTGACAGCAAACAAGTAATTTCTGAAATAAGAAATTGCCATCCGGATATTTTGTTTGCCGGCTTGGGAATGGGCAAGCAGGAAAAATGGCTGGCGGAGAATTTAAATAAACTTAATGTGCCTGTTAGTGTTGCGGTGGGTGGCAGTTTTGATGTGGTTTCGGGGATAAAAAAAAGAGCGCCAAAATGGGCGCAGGATTTATACGTTGAATGGCTGTACCGTCTTTTAACTGAGCCCCAAAGATGGAAAAGGCAGTTAGCCCTGCCAAAATTCCTTTGGCTTACGCTTTTTAAAAATGTTATAATCAACCGGAAACATAGGGACATAGGAGAAAAATGAACCAGGAAGCGGTTTTGAAAGTTGAGCTGGAAGGGATTTCCCCGCCAAAAAGGGGAAAAGTCCGTGAGGTTTATGATTTAGGCAACGAGCTTTTAATTATTGCAACGGATAGGATTTCCGCTTTTGATTACATTATGCCAAACGGCATCCCCGATAAAGGAAAAATTTTAACCCAAATTTCCCTTTTTTGGTTTGATTATCTAAAAGACATTATTCCGAACCATTTAATAACTGCGGATACTAATGAATTTCCAGAAAAATTGCAAACCAAGAAAGAATTGCTTGAAAAAAGATCAATGATCTGCAAAAAGGCAAAAGTAATCCCGGTTGAGTGCGTGGTGCGAGGATATCTTTCAGGCTCTGGCTGGGCTGAATATCAAAAAAGCCGGTCAATATGCGGAATCAAGCTTAACCCGGGATTAGTCGAATCAGATAAATTACCTGAACCCATATTTACTCCAACTACCAAGGCCGAAGCCGGACATGACCAGAATATTACTGAAAAAGAAGTTGAAGATATTATAGGTAAAGAAACTGCCCAGTTTATAAAACAAAAGACAATAGCAATTTATACTGCCGCTGCGGAATACGCGGATAAAAAAGAAATTATTATCGCTGACACAAAATTTGAATTTGGGATTTATCAAGATAAGATTATTTTAATTGACGAGGTTTTAACTCCAGACTCCTCCCGTTTTTGGCCAAAAGAAAAATATAAGGCAGGCGGCGCCCAGCCAAGCTTTGACAAGCAATTTGTCAGGGACTATCTTTTATCGATTAAATGGAATAAGGAGCCACCCGCTCCATTATTGCCTGAGGAGGTGGTGGAAAAGACAAGAGAAAAATATATGGAGGCATTTATTAAGCTAACTGGAAAAATAAATTTATAGGGAGGAAAACGTGGATATTGTAAAATCCTTTACAGACTCATGGAATATTTATCTTAAGAATTTTATTCTTATTGTTCTTGCCGGCATAGTTGCTGCCATATTTGGGTTTTTAATTGCGCCAATGGTCGGCTTTTATATGATTTTTGTGAAAGCGCAAAGGGGAGAGCAAGTATCTTTTAATGACGTGTTTGCCCCGTTTAAAAAGTATTTGGCCTTACTTATCGCGTCGCTTTGGATTTTTATATTAATTGCCGCCGCCACATTGCCTGCGGTGATTTGTTATTATTTTAATTTGAATGTTTTGGGTGTTTTATTTACGGTTATCTCAATTATGCTGATTATTTATTTGGGGGTTTGCTGGATGTTTTCCTTGATTTTGGTTTATGACAAGGATTTGCCGGTGATGAACGCGTTAAACACAAGCAGGGAATTAGTATTAAAAAATAATTTTTGGATGCATCTTCTATTATTACTTCTTGCCGGTATTGTCTGCGGCCTTGGTAATATTATTTTTGGAATTGGTATTATTTTAACATTTCCTATAGCTTTAGGAGCAATTGCCTGCACCTATGCAGAAGAATCAAAATAGAACAAAAAAGATTAAAATAGGATCGGTTGAAATTGGCGGTGGCAGTCCTATTGCCGTCCAATCGATGACAAAAACCAAAACCTCAGATATTGATGCAACCGTTAAGCAGATAAAGAGGTTGGAAGATGCGGGCTGCCAAATAGTCCGCTGTGCGGTGCCGGATGAAAAATCAGCATATGCTTTGGGAGAAATTAAAAAACAAATTAAAATCCCTCTGGTCGCCGATATCCATTTTAACCATCGTTATGCTCTTATTGCGGCTGAAATGGGAGTTGATAAGATCCGCATAAACCCTGGCAATATCGGGGATATTGAAAAAATAAAGGCGGTTGTTTCTGCCGTAAAAGAAAGAAAAATTCCCATAAGGATTGGCGTGAATTCCGGATCGCTTCAAAAAACCATCTTAAAAAAATATCAGCATATTACGGCACAGGCGCTGGTTGAAAGCGTGCTGGATAATATCAAAATATTGGAAAAATTGAAATTTTTTGATATTGTTGTTTCAATTAAGGCGTCTTCGGTTTTGATGACAGTTGCCGCATACCAAATGCTTTCAAAAAAGGTTAAATATCCTCTTCATATAGGAATTACAGAGGCAGGTCTGCCCAGCATTGGCATTATCAGATCAGCGGTTGGGATAGGGATAATGCTTTCTCAAGGGATAGGGGATACATTACGTGTTTCATTAACAGGTGACCCTGTTGAAGAGGTTAGGGTAGGATATGAGATATTAAAATCCCTCAAGCTTGCTTCACGGGGCATTTCAATTATTTCCTGCCCTACCTGCGGCCGTTGCGATATAAATGTTGAGGCAGTTGCTTCAGAGATTGACAAAAAAACTAGGCATATTACCAAGCCGCTTTCTGTTGCGGTTATGGGCTGTGAGGTTAATGGTCCAGGAGAGGCTGCGGATGCGGATGTGGGGTTGGCTGGGGGGCAGGGGGTTGGATTGATTTTTAGGGAAGGAAAGATTATTAAAAAAGTTTCTGAGTCTGAAATGGTTGATGCTTTGCTTAAAGAAATAGAAAGCATGACAAAGGAGAAATAATGATCGAGCGTTATACGAACCCGAAAATGAAGGAAATATGGTCTGAAGAAAATAAGTTTAGGAAATGGCTGGAGGTTGAAATTGCGGTATGCGATGCCTGGGCAAAGCTGAAAAAAATCCCCCAAAAATCCATCCAAATAATAAAAAGCAAGGCCAGTTTTGACATAAAGAGGATAAATGAAATTGAGAAAACGGTTGATCATGATGTTATCGCGTTTTTAACTTCAGTCGCGGAAAAGGTTGGAAAAGATTCAAGGTTTATCCATATGGGAATGACTTCTTCGGATGTTGTTGATACTGCCTTGTCCCTTTTAATGAGGGAAGCCGGCGATATTTTAATTGCGGATATCAAGGATTTGATAAG
This sequence comes from Candidatus Saganbacteria bacterium, assembly GCA_009772965.1. Lineage (GTDB taxonomy): Bacteria > Margulisbacteria > WOR-1 > XYC2-FULL-46-14 > WPAF01 > WPAF01. The sequence continues at coordinate 26,867 of WPAF01000011.1, read as the reverse complement.
GATTATAAGGAAAGTCGCGAAAGCGCATCGCAATACGGCAATGATTGGCAGAACCCATGGAGTTCATGCCGAGCCTATAACATTTGGGCTGAAAATGGCGCTCTATTTAACAGAAATGGAACGTAATTTAGAGAGAATGGAAAAAGCGAACAACATTATTTCGGTTGGTAAAATTTCTGGCGCGGTTGGGACATATTCAAATATTGACCCCAAGGTTGAAGATTTTGCCTTAAAATATCTTGGCCTTTCAAAAGCTACTGTTGCTTCGCAAATTGTCCAAAGAGACCGCCATGCTGAATACTTAAATACTATTGCGATTATTGGCGCTACACTGGAAAAAATCGCCTTGGAAATAAGAGGGCTCCAAAAAACGGAAATAGGGGAGGTAGAAGAGCCGTTTAAAAAGGGCCAAAAAGGATCATCTGCCATGCCGCATAAAAAAAATCCTATTACATGTGAAAGGATTTGCGGATTAGCTAGGATTTTACGGGGGAATGCTACCGTAGCAATTGAAAATATTGCCCTTTGGCATGAAAGAGATATTTCGCATTCTTCCGCGGAAAGGGTAATAATCCCGGATAGCACGACTTTGCTTGATTATATGCTTGTTTCTATGTCGCGGGTTATTGACAATCTTGTGGTAAATGCCGGCGCCATGAAGCAAAATTTAGAAAAAACACAGGGCTTGATTTATTCCCAAAGATTGCTGCTTGCTTTAGTTGGCAAGGGCTTTTCGCGGGAAAAAGCATATGCTGTTGTTCAAAGCGCGGCAATGAAGGCTAGGGGATTAAATAAAAACTTGAAGACAATAATTTTGGAAGATATTAACATCACAAAAATCCTTTCCCTAAAAGAAATAGAAGACGTTTTTGATATTAGGTATTACTTAAGAAATATTGGAGCAATATTTGAGAGGCTTGGGCTATGAAAAATTTTGCCGCTGCAGTATTTTGCATATTTATGCTTTCAAATATTTGCCTGGCAATTAGCTTAGATAAATTATCTTTTATGTCGGATTTTCATCTTGGACTTGTTTCTGGCGCGGGATTGGGGCTTAATTTGGGGGCAAACGCGCTATACAGTCTGGGAGAAGTAAAAATAGGGGCGGAAGTTGAACAATTGATGACTGATGTAGGATATTCTGCCACGCTCAATGCTACCCGTTTTGGGGCGGTCTTAAGGATGGAATTTTTAGATAATTGGCGAACCAACCTGCATGCGGGCATTTTTAATTTTATGGCTTCAAGGGACTTCTCTTTTACAAATATGTCAGGAGCTTCCCAAAATATTATTGGTGCGGTAAACTATAAAGGGAACTATTCCGCCATTTCCGCAGATTATTTGTCATGGGATTTTATTATTACAATTAAATATCTCTTAAACAATATAAATGAAAAAGGCATGTTGTCGGAAGTTGACTTAAATATTGGAAAAGAATTCTGAAATCCTGCCGATAAATATTCGATAAATAAGTATGGTCAATAGGGCAGTTGTTTGTTTGGTTATAACGATAGCAATACTTGCAAATATTGGATGCGAGAGCAGAAAATATGATGTAAATTCTATTGAAATAACCCCAAATAAATCAATTTTACAGTCAGCTAATGTCCAGCAGTTTGAATGCCAAGCCATGTTTGCTGATGGGATAAAAAGGCCTTTTAATCCTGCATGGAACATATCTGATAGTAAATACGGGACAATATCAAATTCCGGATTGTTTGAGGCGGCTGCTGGCGTTAGCGGCGAGTGCGAAATTATCGCGACTTATAAGGATTTAACTGCAAAGTCGGTTATTACAATCATAAATACGAATAGTGCTATAATTGAGCCATTGTCAGCGCCGGATAATTTAATTATTAGCGATATCAGCTCCAATAGCTTAAGTTTAAATTGGTCAAAAGTTACTGCAGAGGGATATCTTTTAAGCTATGGGACAGATAATAACGCAGAAAATTTGGGCACAAAAGAAATTGCTTCAGAAAGCCTCGCAATTAACGGCCTTAAATCTGATCTTTTATATTATTTTAAGATTTGCGCATATAAAACAGTAAATAATACAAAGACGTTTAGCCCATTCTCACAAATAAAATCAGCTAAAACTAGCGAATATCCTGCAAAATTCAGCATAAATGGCAATAAAATATTAGATGATAAGGGTATTGAGGTTGTTTTTAGGGGCGTTAATATACTAGATCCGGCATGGATGGATTCCATATATAAAAATTTAAATGATGGATATTTTAACGAGATAAGTAACTGGAAAGCTAAAATTATTAGGATTCCAATCCATCCGACAGCTTATCGTTTTTATGGCAAGTCAAATTATTTAAATATTTTGGATAGGGCAGTTGAAAGCGCGGCAAAAAATAAAATTTATTGCGTTTTGGTTTTCCATTCAATTGGTTTTCCGCCTGAAGAAACATATGAAAATTTAGCCGCAAACGGGGCTCCTTGGACAGATCCAATTTATAAGTATAATAATAGCGAATTAATTGAATTTTGGAAAGATGTAGCTAATCATTATAATAAAAACGACGATAGAATCGCATTTTATGAGATATTTAATGAGCCAACAATGAATAAGGCCAATAATGGCTCAAATTCATGGCTTGAATGGAAGCAAAAAGCTGAGGAATTGGTTGATATTATAAGAAATATTGATGATGATGCTAAAATTATTGTAAATGGACTGGATTATGGCTATGATTTGTCGTTTGTTAAAAATAACCCATTAAATAGGCAAAATATCGTGTATGGCACGCATCCATATCCAAATAAGCAGAAATCATGGGATGATGCTTTTGGAAGTATAAAAGAAAATTACCCGGTTTTTGCCACAGAATTCGGTTTTGACCCGAATACAAAAGAAAATTATAAAGCTGACGAAAAATATGGCAATGATTTAATTAATTATTTAGAATCAAAAAAGATAAGTTGGACAGCATGGAGTTTTAGCACAGATTGGTATCCAAATTTATTAACTGATTGGACATATAATACAAGCATTTCAGGTAAATTATTCAAAGATTACTTAATTAACCTCAATAAATAGGGCTAAAAAGCTCAAGATAACACATTTTTACACATTAATTGTTTAGAACTTCTGTGGATAACCCACAAAAGGCCATATATTAGGCATTATATAGCCAAAAAGTAGCTATATTGAAGTGTACGTATACTTGACATAAGATATATTATACGACGTTGTAAAAGATTGAATATGAGCGCTTTTAGCATAATTAGCGATTAACCGTCGCGGTTTCTAGAGATTATCTATTGAGACTTTACACTGATCCCGAATGAAAAGTTTCTTGCAGAATTGAGTAGATCATCAGCCTGCAGCATTAAATCTAAATAATTAACCAGGCCAAAGTAGCTGGAGACCCTAAATTTTGGAACATTGGGCTTAGGATTGTTAATATCATATATATCGCCGGCAAGTTTAAACGAAGGATTAAGATATAAATCAATACCGCCGCCAAGGCGTGAATTTAGCATTCCAAGCTTTAATCCAAGCACATCGGTAGCTTTTCCTGATAAATATATATCCTGCAATGATAAATCCCTGGTTGGGCCCTCCCCTATTCCAAACCTTAAAAAGTTTTTCTCATTTTGGATAACATCAAGATTTCCTCTTACCTGATTAGCTGCCGATCCATAGCTAATATCTGCGCTTGGTTTTAAGTTTATTTTGCTGAATGATTCAAAAAACATATTTGCGGAAGCTAATGTTTCATTTGTTTGTTTAATTGTTCCTTTTACATTTTGCTGGAAATTAGAATCGGTAGTTATATCCATAATTCCTTTGTTGGTCGCCCTTAATTCGCTTGTTAATTTGCCTACATTATCTGTAATGTTTTCTGTTGCTAAAACTGCATTTGTAATGGCGCTTTGTAGTTTTGGGTCTTCAATGACTTTTCTTATTGTTTCAAGAATTGCTTTTGTTTCCACCAAATTCTTTGCGCCTATGTCAACAAAGTCTACAATACCCGCCGTGCTGATGCCAACAAGCGTATCGCCGTCTTTAACGTAGACTTCAGATGAGCCAGGCCTGATTTCAAGATATTTCAAGCCGACAATCCCATCAAAACCAACCCTAAGATAGGAATCATTGGGAATGTTTATATTCTTTTTTATGGTTGCAGTTAATCTAATGTCTTGCGGCCCAGGATCTATATGCATGACTTTCCCGATAGTAAAACCTCTATATCTAACTTCAGAACCTATAGTAAGGCCTTCGATATTTGTAAAAGATCCGTAAAATTCTATTCCGCCCCTGATTAATAATATATTGCTTTTCCATGTGATCATAGCTGCCAGCATTACCGCCGCAACAATTGTAATTAGTCCAACCTTATACGCAGTTTTCATAAAAAGCTCCTTCTTTATTTACCAGACACCTGAGTTTATAAATGTTTTAATTATAGGATTGTTAGATTCTTTTGTTTTTTCTGGTGTCCCGCTTTCAATAAATTTTCCATTATCAAGCATTATAATACGATTTGCGGTGCGAAATATAGTGCTTAATTGATGCGTAACGACAATTGAGGTAACTTTTAGCTCTTTAGCCAGCTTATTTATTAAATTCTCAATTGTTACTGAAGTTATCGGGTCTAATCCTGTTGTAGGTTCATCATATAATATTATTTTGGGGTTAATAGCTATAGCCCTGGCTACTGAAACTCTTTTTTGCATTCCTCCTGAAAGTTCTGAAGGCATCATATTTTCTTTGCCCAATAAATCAACAAGCTCCATTTTCTTTAAAACAATTTTATTTATTTCCCTTTCATTTAACTGCGTATGCTCTCTTAGCGCAAAGGCAACATTTTCAAATACAGAAAGCGAATCAAAAAGAGCGGAAGATTGGAAAACCATGCCGATCTTTTGCCTGAATTTTACAAGTTCATCTTCGGACAGGTTGAAAATATTCTGGCCGTCAATAATTATTTTTCCGGAAGTAGGCTCTTCCAGCCTGTTTATTAGTTTCAATAAAGTGGACTTGCCGCATCCGCTTGGCCCGATTACCGCCACCGTTTCGCCTTCATTTATTGTAAGCGAAATCCCGTCTAAAACAAAATGGCCGTTGAATTTCTTTTTTATGTTTTCTATTTTTATCATTTAAATAATAATACGGAAAGGAAATAATTTACTATGAATAAGGCAATAAGCGAAGCCACGACCGAGCTTGTTGTTGCCTCTCCTACTCCCTTTGCTCCGCCCTTTGTATTTAAGCCTTTTCGGCAGGCGATGATTGAAATAATTATCCCAAAAATAAAAGATTTAAAAATGCCGCCATAAATATCATTATATTTCAACAGCTGTTGGGCGGAATTTAAATAATCAACCGAGTTGATTTTAATTAAATATACCGATACAAAATAACCCCCGAAAAAAGAGCAAATATCGGATAATATTGTTAACAGCGGCATCATAAAAATGCAAGCTAAAAATCGGGGTATTACCAGGTATTTGATCGGATTGCTGCCCAAAGAGTTTAAAGCTTCTATTTGCTCTGTCACTTTCATGGTGCCAATTTCTGCGGTAATTGACGCGGCAACCCGGCTTGAAATGACAATGCCTGTTAACGCTGGAGCCAATTCCCTTGCTACCGCTATTCCCATTACACCGCCAATATACTTGCCCGCGCCAAATTTAACAAATTCAGTGGCAATTTGAACCGCAAAAACCATGCCCACAAAAAAAGCTGATGTAATTGCTATTGGAATTGAATCAATGCCGATTTTAACCATTTGGTCAAGGATCAATCGAATATTGCTTTTACCGGAAAATATTCCCGTAAAAGTATCCAGGAATAAAATTGTAGTTTTCCCCGCTTCTTCTATATATTCAATTACAAGCCGCCCTAAATTTTCAACATTTATTAACATGTTTTATCGCTTCCGGGATCGTTTCCAAAATATTTGAAGATATCATACCATATTCGCCATATTTTTTTGCGGCTAAATCACCAGCTAAACCGTGAAGAAAAACTCCCGCAATTGCAGAATTAATCGCATCATGTCCTTGAGCCGCTATTCCCGCGATCATTCCGCAAAGGACATCACCTGATCCCGCGGTAGCCATTCCGGGATTGCCAGTTGTGTTTAAAAAAACTTTCCCGTTTTTATCAGCAATTACTGTTTGGCATCCTTTTAAAACGACCGTGCAGTTAATACCTAAGGCAGTTTCTCTAGTTATTTTTTCCCTGTTAGTTTGTATTTCTTCAACGGGTTTTGATAAAAGCCGGGCAAGTTCTCCTGGATGCGGGGTGATGATTAAATCGAGTCCTAGTGACTTTAATATATCAAGATCATTTACAAAAGCATTGATGCCGTCAGCATCTAAAATAACAGGGTTTTTATAATTATTGCCTTTTAAGTAAAGCAATAATTCTTTACACATCTTTCTCCTTGATCCAAGCCCGGGACCAATAGCAATAGCGGAGGATGCTAAAATTGAATCGGGAATATCCTTTATCGAATCAATGCCAAAAATAATTGCCTCGGGAGTAGCAATGTTTACAATGTCTCGCGCAGACTTAGGAACTCCCAAATAAACTAATCCGGCTCCAACCTTTAATGCCGCCCTACTGCATAAAATTCCTGCTCCAAGCATTCCTTCTGATCCTGCTAAAATAAATACTTTTCCATAATTGCCCTTGTGTGAATTATTTTTTCTTTTTTTGAAAATATTATTTAAACCAGCATCTTTTATTTTCTTCATTCAATCACCACAAATGCGGCCGCAAAATCAATTGAGTGCGATATGGAAATATGGATATTTTCCTGTATTTTACCGGAAACTGCAATATGCGGCTTGCCCTGGCTGTTGTTGGATATTTCTATTTCTTTGAATTTGATGCCGGGAAGACCTGTGCCAATTGCTTTTGAATATGCTTCTTTCGCGGCAAAGCGCGCTGCCAGTTCGGGGTATTTATAGGAATTTGTACTAGTGGCGCAGTACTTTATTTCATTATCTGTAAATATTTTACCAAGAAAACTATTGCCGAATTTTTCAACGGAATCTTTAATGCGGCTTATTTCAATTATATCAATTCCAATGCCTTTTATCATTTAACAGGGGTAAGCCAGCTTGAATATTTACTTGTTTCTCCCCTAACCGCGGAAAAATAAAGCTCCTGAAGTTTTTTGGTAATAGATCCGATTTTGCCTTCTTTTACGCTTCTTCTGTCAACTTCAAGGACAGGAGCAATTTCTGCTCCGGTTCCGCAGAGGAATATTTCATCGGCGACATATAATTCGGTGCGGTCTACGGATCTTTCTTCAACCTCAAGACCCAATTCATTTTTTGCCAGCTCAATTACTGAATTGCGGGTGATTCCTTCAAGTATATTGTCTGCCAAATATGGGGTTATGAGTTTGCGCCCGCGCACTAAGAAAAGATTCTCCCCACTGCCTTCGGACACATGCCCATCCATAGAAAGCATGATTGCTTCATCAAAGCCGTTTTCTTTGGCTTCTGATTTTGCAAGGGATGAATTGATATAAGACCCTGTCAGCTTTGCCCTAGCAGGGATTGAACTGTCATCAATCCTGCGCCAAGTAGACACCGCCACTTTAATTCCTTTGGTTGTATCTAAGTACTTTCCAAAAGGAGATAAATATATGCAAAAATCATCTTCTACCCCGCTTAATCCAAGACCGATTTTTTCTTCAGATTTATAAGCTAGCGGCCTTATGTATACATCTTCCTGATAATCGTTTCTTTTTGCCAGCTCAAGGGTTGTTTTACACATTTCTTCAAGAGAATACTTCAGGTTAATCCTGACAATCTTGCAAGATTGGATCAGCCTTTCATAATGTTCAGTCAGTTTTAATATATATAATTGTTTTTTATTGTTGTTGTAATAGCCGCGAATCCCTTCAAAACAAGCCGTTCCGTAATTAAAAGCATGGGTCATTATGCTGATTTTAGCCTCGGAAAACGGTACAAATTTACCCTTGAAAAATGCCTGTTTCATAAAATTCACATCCTCTCAGGAGCTTCAACTTTTAATAATTCTAACACATTCTTTAGCACAATTCGAGCCGCATCAGCAAGCATCAGTCGGGCGGAAGTTAATTCTAAATCGTCAGATAAAATCCGGCATTTATGATAGTAATTATGGAAAAGAGCGGATAAATTCTTGGCATATTCAATCATTATATGCGGCTCCCTCTTTAACGCGGCGGAAATGATTTCATCCTTAATGCTGATGAGTTTTAATATTAAATCCCTTTCAGCCGGATGGGTTAATAATCCTAAATCCGCTTTTTCATTTAAAACAATTCCATGCCCTTCCCTGAATATACTGCAAAGGCGGGCATGCGCGTATTGGACATAATAAACGGGGTTTGATGCGGCATGCTTTTTTGCCAGCTCCAAATCAAATTCCAAGTGGCTTTGAGCCGAGGTCATGGCAAGAAAAAATCTGGCCGAATCCTTGCCGATTTCTTGGATTACTTCTTCAAGTGTAATCATTTCCCCTGTCCTCTTTGACATTTTAACGGGTTCTTTTCCCCTAAAAAGAGCCACCATTTGCCCTATAATTATTTCTAATTTATTTGTTTCAAGCCCCAAAGCTTTAAGCGCCGCTTTTAAACGCGGAACATATCCATGGTGATCTGCGCCCCAGATATTGATTATATGGGAATATCCCCGTTTAAATTTATCCAGATGGTAGGCTATATCGGCAGCAAAATAAGTTGTTTCCCCTGTTTCTTTGACCAATACCCGATTTTTGTCATCGCCTAAATCCATAGATTTAAACCATAAAGCTCCGCCTTCATTAAAAGTATTTCCTGATTTATCCAGAAGATTTAAAGTTTCTTTTACTTTCCCGGATTTATGCAAAGTCTCTTCAGAATAATAGTTATCAAATGAAAGACCAAATTCCCGCAACACCCGTTTTTGGTCATCGAGAATCGCATTTATCAAAAGAATTCTAAAATTTGGCTTATTTAAATCCGCTTTTAGTTTTTCTGCCAAGTCAATAACATATGCCCCCCCATAGCCGCCTTCCGGGATTTCTTTATTATTTGCTCGAGCCCTAACTGAAAGTTCAAGCTTTTCAACTTGATTGCCTACATCATTAATATAATATTCCCTTTCAACTTTATAACCAACTGCTGAAAGCAAGCTTGCGATATTATCCCCTATTGCCGCCCATCTGCCGTGCCCAATATGAAGAGGCCCTGTTGGATTGGCGGATACAAATTCAAGGAGGACAGTTTTGCCTTTACCAATGCTGGATGTCCCGTATAATTTCCCTTGTTTTCTTATTTCTTTTATTTGAGCGGATAAATACTCATCGTTTATGGTGAAATTGATAAAACCGTTTTTTGTGCATTCAACGTTTTTAAATAATTTGCTTTCTTTTAAAATACTATTTACTGCTTTAGCGGCAATTTCTGCGATGGGTTCATTTATTTTTGAGCTGATTTGAAGGATAATATTTGTTGAGTAATCGCCAAACCTTTTATTGGGGATATTGATTTCAACCTTTTCTTGCAGAGAATAAATATTACTTATTGATTTTTCAACAATACTTGAAATTAATTGCTTCACAATCTAGTAATTATCCCAATCTGATAAGCTATTGATTTTATCAGAAACAAACTTAATATTAGATAATATTTCAACTGCTTCGCCTCTCATTAGAGGCTTATTTGGTTCGAAAGCTTTACCTTTTAGATATTTTAGCAAGCCGGCAATGTAAGCTGCATTTATTTCTTTGATTAATTCATATCTGCCGGGAATATCAATAAATGGGGATTCATAAACAGGAGCCCCTTTATCTAGTTTCGCAACATCAACTATTCCTTTAATGCTTTGGGCTCGACTTATGGAATCTTCTGGCCTAAAAGTCTTATCGGGGAATCCTGTCATAAAAGTATTCTTAACTCCCGCCTCGATATACGGCGCTGCCCAATATTTTTCGTCAACATCGGAAAAATCTGGTTTAACCGATGTCCCCAAAGGAATATCAGAAATCTTTACAAAGCATTTTATTAATTCCGCGCGGGTTATTTTATTGCTTGGCCTGAAAGAATGATCTGGATACCCATTTAAAATGCCAAGAGAAGACATCTTGTCGATTTTGTCTTTGCCCCAATAATTTTCTGGTATATCATTATATTTTAAGGTATGGCAAACTCTTACTTTTTCTTTTTCAAGGACATTTCCTTTTGAATTTAAACCAACAACCTCAAATTTGTTTTTCCCAAGAGTTAGTTTGCTCTCTGTTTTAAAACTGTTGTTAGCGGCGTTGACTTCACTGCCGTTTATGAGAATTTTTTTCACTTCTGCCCTGTTTATTTTACCAACAATTGAAATATTGTTTTCATAAGAAAAGCTTTTATCTTTTGGTTCAGTAATATCAAAATAATTTAACGCTTTTACTTCAGGCGTTGGTTTATTCTTGTAAATCCCGTAAGAAAGTGAAAAATAGTGGGTATCATTATCTGATAGGGAATAATATTGGTGGTAGGCATAGTCAAATCGGAATCCTCGAAAATTAATCCCAATACCGGCTGTAAAATTGTTCGCTGCTTCAAGCAATCCCCCGCCCTTCCCCACTATTTCCTGGTCAATTCCGGTTCTGATATCTAAAAATTCAATAGGCGACCATTCCAATCCATAATGATAGAGGCTGGGAATAGTTGGCCGGGCAGGAGTAACGTCGCCGTCAATATTAAGGGACAACTCTTGATTCCTGAAATTAATAAGCCCTTTTTCACCAAGTATTTTTAAATTCGTCCCAAACCTTAAAACATGCGGCAGGTTTTCAACCGTTCCAGTGTTCCATGTGATTTTCCCTCCCGCGGAAGAAGGAATAATATTTTGAGCCACAGCTCCTAAACTGAAAAACCTATTTAAAGTATATTTTATACCAAGGTCTGCGTCATAGCCGGAAGCGGATTTTGCCGTTACTCCCGGACCAGACATCTCCTGAAAGAAGATTTTAAAAGTGGTGCCAATATCCAAATTATTAATGAAAGGCATTTTTGTGCCGTAATTCAGCGTGATCGCGCTGTTTTTGTAATTATAAGAAGAATTGCTTGCCGTTGGTATTATTCGCACTCCGTCAACGACTTCGGTAGTAAATCCCTGTCCGGAAAAACCAACATCTGAATTTATGTAGCCTATGCCAAAGCTGCCCGCGGAAGAAGGCATTACCCCGCCAACATTCAAATAATTAATTTCATTAATAAATTTTCCTGACATTGAGGTGAGCTGTAATTCTGAAATACGGCTTAATCCCGCGGGATTGGTAAAGATTGAACTTATGTCGTCAGCTTGGCCTATGAATGCTTTTCCCATTCCCAAAACCCTTGCCCCGACGCCAAGCCGAGTTGGATCATTTGCAACTTTGGTACTATCGGCAAATGAACATGATGGAAAAATAAATAGTAACATAAATATTACTATTAAGTATTTTATTGGCTGTTTTCTTCGCTGTTTTCTTTGCAATCTCCCTTTCCCTTCATTATAATATCTTTTATGTTTTTACTTAATTTTGCTCCAGTCATTTTCTTTTTTAGCATATGGAAGCCCGAAACAAGGAAATCAAAAACATCAACCATAAAAGTGACAGCTTTTACTTCACGTTTTATCCTATTCGTTATGAATTTGATATCAAAAAGTACAATGATAAATACTATCGATGCTAATATTAAAACCATGATCAAGATTACGAGGCAAACCTGCAAAACAATGTTTATATCAACTGTCATATGTTTCTCCTATTTTTTAAATCTTGGATACGACCCTAAATTCTTAAAAAAGGCTGTTTTCTTTTTTACATTTTTAAGGGTTTCTCCTATCAGCTTATCAGCTATATGCCCCTGCATATCAACAAAAAAATAATACTCGCCCAAAGATTTTTTACTTGGCCTCGATTCGATTTTTGTCAGATTTATTGAACGGTTTGCAAATTCCGCCAAAACATCATGAAGCCCTCCCGGACGGTCTTTAGCAATTGAAAAAACAATAGATGTTTTATCGTCACCTGTTTTTTTGTGCGAAAATTTCGAGAGGACGACAAATCTTGTTTGGTTATCCTTTAAATTAATTTTAGAAGCAACTACCTTAAGCCCATATAAATTTGCCGCGGCTTGGGTTCCGATTGCGGCAAAAACTTTCCCTTCTTCTTCTAAATTCAGCGCTACATTTTTTACTGCTTCTGCAGTGCTGTAAGATAAATGCAGTTTAACTCCGGGCAATTTTTTTCTTAAAAAATCCTTGCATTGGTCAAGCGCCGGAGGATTGGAGATAACATCTGTTATTTCTTTTAAATTAACGCCCTTTTGCGCTATTAAATGATGATAAACAGGTATTACCAATTCCTGATTAATAGTTAAATTAACTTCTTTTGCCAGCATATCCGTAACAATTGAAATTGTCCCTTCAACGGAATTTTCTATTGGGGTTACGGCTTCATTTATCTTATTATTTTGGGCAGCCAACAGGAGATCATGTAAGGTTGCGAAAGGAATCAACTCGGCATTTTTAGAAAGCTTTTTGCAATACTGCCTGCCGGCTTCTTCGGAAAATGTCCCTTCAGGACCCAAATAGCCAATTTTCATATTTTAACAACCTCGATTTTGCTTTCCTTAAGCATTTCAGCCGCGAGCTCATCGGGATAACCGCCCTGATAGACCAATTTTTTCATTCCGGCATTAATCATCATTTTCACGCAAATGACGCATGGCTGGTAATTACAATACAACGTTCCGCCATCAATTTCTACGCCATGCACGGCCGCTTGGATTATAGCATTTTGTTCGGCATGCAGGCCCCTGCATAATTCATGCCTTTGTCCGGACGGCACTTCCATTTGTTTCCTGACGCAAGTTAATTCCGTGCAATGATTGAAGCTCTTCGGCGCTCCATTATATCCTGTTGTTAAAATCCGGTTATTTTTTACAATCACCGCGCCGACTTTTCTTTTTACACAGGTTGCCCTTTTTGAAACATCGTTTGTTATTTGGATGAAATATTCATCCCAAGAAGGCCTTTTGTCGCTCATTTTTTTCTACTAATTACATGCTTAACGGAACTAATAATATGCCCAGCAGTAAGACCATATTTTTCCAAAAGCTCATCCGGCTTGCCCGATTCCCCAAACACATCATTAATTCCGACTCTCTCTATTGGCGTTGCGTGATTTTCAGAAAGCACCTCAGCTACCGCGCCGCCTAATCCCCCAATGATGCTGTGTTCCTCAGCGCAAACAACAGCTCCTGTTTCTTTTGCTGAGCTAATAATCAATTCTTTATCAAGCGGCTTAATTGTATGGATATTTACAACCTTAGTTGATATTCCTTCGGATTTTAAAGCTTCAGCGGCTTCAAGCGCAATTGCAACCATGATTCCGCAGGCAAAAACAACAGCATCTTTTCCTTCTTTTAGCACAATACCTTGCCCAATTTTATAATTGTAATCTTTGTTTTCATAAACAATTGGAGTTGCTATTCTTGATAAACGGATGTACATTGGGCCGTGGAAATCAACTGCCGCTTTAATAACTTTGCAGGCTTCAATATAATCAGCCGGAACAATAACTGTCATGTTTGGCAAAACTCTCATAATTGCGATATCTTCATTTGCCTGGTGCGAGGCTCCGTCTTCGCCGGTAGTTATTCCAGCATGGGTGACAACTACTTTTACATTTAAGCGGGTATAAGCAAGAGACATCCTAACCTGCTCCCAGGCGCGGCCGGATCCAAAAACCGCGAAAGTTGAAGCAAAAGCTATTTTCCCGCATGCGGCTAAGCCCGCGGCGGTTGAAATCATATCCTGCTCGGCAACTCCCATATCAAAAAATCTCTCTGGAAACTCCTTGGCAAAAATTCCGGTTTTTGTTGAAGCCGCCAAATCAGCATCCAAAACAACAATATTATTATTTATTTTCCCAAGCTCTGCTAAGGTTTTGCCGTAAGCGTCTCTTGTTGCCGCTTTGTTTTTCATAGGTTCTCCAATTTGCAAAGAGCTTCAATTGCGGTTTGCTTTTCTTCTTTTGTCGGCGCCCTTCCATGGAAATCTTTAGGATTGGCCTCCATAAATGAGACGCCTTTTCCCTTTATCGTATCGGCAATTATCATGGTTGGTTTGTTTTTGGTTTTTTCCGCTTCTTCAAAAGCTGAAATTATTGATTTGATATCATGCCCGCTGCATTTAATAACATTCCATCGAAAGGCTTTAAATTTATCTTCTATCGGTTCAATTCCTTTTATATCTTCAACTTTGCCGTCTATTTGATATTTATTATTGTCCAATATTGCTGTCAAATTATCCAGTTTTCGGTGGCCAGAGGTCATAGCTGCCTCCCAAATTTGCCCTTCTTGGGATTCCCCATCGCCGATCATGCAGTAAACACGATAATTTTTTTTATCCAGCTTTCCTGCCAGCGCCATGCCGTTTGCGGCAGAAAGCCCCTGCCCCAATGAGCCGGTTGACATTTCAATACCTGGCAAAGACAGCATATCTATGTGCCCCTGCAAAGAGCTTCCAACCGATCTTAGCGTTTTTAAATATGATATAGGAAAATATCCGGCTTCGGCTAGGGCTGAGTAAAGCACCGGAGCCGCATGCCCCTTTGACATGACAAAACGATCGCGGTCAGGCCAATTCGGTTCTTTTGGATTATGCTTCATTTTATAAAAATAGAGGACGGTTATTATGTCGGCGGCTGAAAGAGACCCACCCGGATGGCCGGATCCGGCGGCGCAAATCATTTCTATTATGTGCTTTCTAATCCTAAGGGCAAGACTCTCAATTTCCTTAATTTTATCTCCAGAAATCATGTGTAGATTCTAACATACAGATTTTTAGCGCACAATAGTTATTTTATTAAAATAACTTCAGGTTTTAAAGAAATGTTATACTTTTTTCTTACTTCTTTTTTGGCAATTTCTGCCAGCTTTAAAACGTCTTTTGCCTTTGCTTTGCCAATGTTAACGATAAAATTCCCGTGTTTTTCTGATATTTGGGCGCCATTGATTTTTAGCCCTTTTAGCCCCGCCGATTCAATTAATTGTCCGGTAAAAAGATTTTTTGGGTTTTTAAAAAACGACCCTGCAGAAGGCAGATCATACGGCTGTCTTTTGATTTTATTGGCGATCAAATCTTTAATTCTTTTCTTTATTTCATCGGCTTTATCTTTATTAAGGATAAATTCAGCTTTTGTAATTATTAATTTCTTTTTTTGGAAAATGCTTTTCCGGTAGTTGAATTTGCATTGTGTGTTTGAAAAAATATGCTCTTCCCCGTTATAATCAAGAGCCCATACTTTACTAATAAATTTGCTTATACTGGATTTCCCTTGCCCAGAGTTCATGCATATGGAGCCGCCAAGGGATCCTGGAATGCCTGCCATAAACTCAAGGCCAGAGAGCCCATTATCCGCAAAAACACTTAGCAGCTTATTTAGTAACACACCTGATTCAATAGTTGATTTTTGTTTACTAATAATTATTTTTGACATCTTCAAATGGATAACTAAACCTTTTAGCCCTTCATCCGGTATTAATATGTTTGACCCATTCCCTATGATAAAGATTTTTAGAGAATTATTTTTTGCAAACGACAAAGCTTCTTTTAGCTCATTATTGCTCTTTGGGGAACAAAAATATTCTGCCGCCCCCCCTATTTTGAACGTGGTATGTTTGCTTAAAAGCTCATTTTTTAGGATTTTCATTCTCTATTATTTTAAGGCGCATTAACAGTTCTTTGCAGACAGTGTTAATATCGCCGGCTCCCATGATTATTACAACGTCATTTGGTTTTAGTATTTTAATCAGTTGTTCGGCGATCTTTTCTTTTTTGGGGATATAAGTGATTTTCCTGTTTTTTTCAACTTCTTTAACAAGCATTTTGCCGTTTACATTTGGAATTGCCGCTTCGCCGGCGCTGTATATATCGGTCAATATTGCGATATCGGCGTCGTTAAAAACATCAGAAAAATCTTTTGCCAGATGGAAAGTCCTTGAATATCTGTGCGGCTGAAAAACGGAAATAATCCTTTTCTTCCCGTTCCATGCGAGTTTTGCGGCTTTAAGGGTAGCTTTGATTTCTGTCGGGTGGTGGGCGTAATCATCAATAATAATTATATCATTGAAATCTCCCACTATTTGAAAACGCCTTTTTGCGCCTGTAAAACTATGTAGAGAAGTTGTTATGGTTGTAAAAGGCGCCCCTGCTTCAAGCCCTAATAGTATTGCCGCCAAGGAGTTTGAAACATTTTGTTCTCCCGGGACAGAAAGAATTGCCTCGCCCAGCCGCTTTTTATGGTAAAAAACATCAAAACGCGAACCGGTGCCGTGAAAGTTTAAATTTTCCGCTGTCAAGTCCGAATCGTTATTGAATCCATAAGTGATTGTTTTGGCAGACACTTTATTTTTAATTCCCCTATTTTGGCTATTATCATTGCCAAGTATCAATGTCCCGCCTTCTTCAAGCCTATTAATAAATTTTTCAAAAATTGAAAGCAAATTATCTTCTGTGCCAAAATATTCCATGTGATCCGGTTCAATATTTGTGACAATTGAAATATTGGGAGACAATTCTAAAAAAGAACCATCAGATTCATCCGCCTCGGCAACCGCATACCAGCCCTTTCCCATTCTCGCGTTCCCGTCAATATAATCGGTTTCTCCGCCGATCAAAAAGGTAGGATCAAGCCCGGCATCCAGCAATATTTTTGCGACCATTGATGTGGTTGTGGTTTTTCCATGGGTGCCCGCAACGGCGATTCGTTTTTGGTGCTTATTCATTATAAATGAAAGCATTTCGGCCCTTTTTAAAATCGGCATATTTTTTGTTATCGCGGCCTGGAATTCCGGGTTTTCCGCGGATATGGCGCTAGAATAAACAATCAAGTCGGCGCCCCTTAAATGGCTGGCATCATGCCCGATAAATATTTTTACCCCCAGGTCTTTGAGCCGCATGGTATTGCTATTTTCTTTAATATCAGAACCGGATACTTTGTATCCCATTTCAAATAATATTTTTCCGATCGCGGAAACTCCGCATCCGCCGATGCCGATCAAGTGGATGCGCTTTATTCTTTCAATATCAAATGATTTCATTTAATAAATCAGCTATTTTATTGGCTGGATCCTTTTTTACGAGTTTACTTGCCGCTATTTTCATTTCATTCAGCATGCTAAGAGAAATGGATTTTATAAGCGCCGGCAGCTGTTTTATGTCCTTATCTTTTAAGATAAAAGCCGCTCCAGCTTTGGATGCAACCTCGGCATTAATATCTTGGTGCCCATCGGCGGCATAAGGAAAAGGAATTAAAATGCTTGGCAGGCCGATTGATAAAATTTCCGCGATTGCGGTAGCTCCTGCTCTTGATACAACAATATCAGCATTCTTATACGCGTCTTCAATTGAATGCAGGTATTCAAAGGCATGATAGTTTGGATATTTTGATAAATCAAGGCCATTTAAGATGCGGGCGTAATCCCTTTTTCCGATTATATGGGTGATTTGATAATCTTTTAATTCTTCAAGGGAACTAATTATTTCTTTATTAAGGCTCAATGCGCCCTGGCTCCCCCCGATAATTAAAATTCGTTTTGTCGAGGATGAGGCATCCTCGACTACGCGTTGGATTGATAATATCCTTTTTCGTACAGGATTTCCAACAACTGTTCCATTGATATATTTAAGCGATTCTTCAAAAGAGAGCAAGACAAGCTTGGCTCGCTTTGCCCAAAAGCGGTTTGTAAATCCGGGAAGGACATTTTGTTCATGCAGGACAAAGGGAATCCTCAAAAATATTGCAGCGGCAATAACCGGAAAACTCACATAGCCGCCTGTTACCACAACTGCCTTTGGTTTATAAGATTTTAATATTTTTACCGTATCAAAAAATCCTGCAATGGCGATAAATGGAGCCGATAATGCCTGGTATGAAATTTTCCTTAAAAGCGCCCTGGCATGAATTAATTCTATTTTATACCCTTCGTTCTTAATTATATCTTTTTCAAGGCCTTCGAGGCTCCCGATAAATAATACCTCATGATTTTTAAGCGCTTCGGCAATGGCAATTCCGGGATATATATGCCCTCCTGTCCCTCCCGCGGCAATGACAATTCTCATTTAGATGCCCTTGAAATATTTGCCACCAGGCCGGCGGCAAAAAGATTGATCACAACCGCGGTCCCGCCGTAACTGATAAAAGGAAGCGGAATGCCGGTTGTCGGGATTAACCCAACAACCACAAAAAGATTCATAAAGGTTTGGACGGCAAACATAAAAGTAATCCCATAAGCTAATAATTGTGAAAAATAATCTCTTGC
This sequence comes from Candidatus Saganbacteria bacterium, assembly GCA_009772965.1. Taxonomy (GTDB): domain Bacteria; phylum Margulisbacteria; class WOR-1; order XYC2-FULL-46-14; family WPAF01; genus WPAF01. Next base: position 8,556 of record WPAF01000011.1, on the reverse strand, counting down.
TTCTCTTGCAATTTTAATTCCCCGGGCAAAAAATCCGATGAATATAATTAATAATATCGATGCTCCAATTAATCCAAGCTCTTCACACAAGATCGCAAAGATAAAATCCGCGTATTGCTGGGGCAGGTAAAAAAACTTCTGCCTTGAATTGCCAAGCCCCAGCCCATAAATGCCGCCTGAACCGACAGCCAACAAGGACTGGATGATTTGAAAACCTACGTTTAACGGGTCATTCCAAGGGTTTAAATAAGCAAGCATCCTTCTAAGTCGATAAGGGCTGGTAATGCTGAGTATTAATATGCTTATTGCTCCAAGCAAAGCCAATGATCCAAGATGCATTATCTTTGCCCCCGCGATAAAAAACATAAGAAGGGATGTTCCGGCAATTGACAAAGCGGTTCCCATATCGGGTTGTTTGATTATTATTCCCATAACCAATCCTACAAGAAGCAAAGCCGGCAGTAGTCCTTTTGAGAAATCCTTAATATTTTCTTTTTGTTTTGAAAGAATTGACGCCAAAAGAATAATGACGGTTATTTTCGCAAGCTCAGAGGGCTGAAAAGAAAAAAAGTAAAAATCCAGCCAGCGGGAAGCCCCTCCCATAGTTTTCCCCACTCCCGGGACAAATATCAGAAGCAAAAGAAATATTGACGCGACAAAAAGATGCAGCGAGTATTTGCTCAATTTTTTTATTTCGGCATTTAAGGCAAAATTAAAGGCGAAAACCCCCAAAACAACATAAAACAAATGCTTTTTTAAATAATAAAAACTGTCGCCTTGTTTTATCGCAAGCGCGGGACTGGCAGAAAATATCATAATTATGCCTGATATTAAAAGCAGGAAAGTCAGTAAAACGTAGATAATATCCGGTTTTTTTTTCATTGTGGAAGGCTATTAACTAATTTTTTAAATTGGATTCCGCGTTCCTCAAAATTTTTAAACATATCAAAACTAGCGCAGGCGGGAGATAAAACCACTTTTTCATTGTTTTGAGCCAGCGAATATGAAATATTTACCGCTTCCTCAAAAGAAGAAGCAAAGATGATATCTTGAAAATTATGCTCCTTTAATGCCTTGCCGAATCTTTCTGCCGCCTCGCCGATTAAGATTGCTTTTTTGACTGAAGCTTTGATCATTTTTGCCAGGTTTGTTAAATCTCCGCCTTTGTCTCTTCCCCCTGCAATTAAGATGACATTCCTTTTCCCCTCGTCTAAGGATTTTAACGCCACAACTGTGGAATCCGGGTTTGTTGCTTTGCTGTCGTTATAATACTTTACGCCTTTCTTTTCAGTAAATAATTCTATCCTGTGCTCAACTCCCTTAAAAGTGGAAAGGACTTCTTTAATAACTTTGATTTTAACCCCCGCAATCAAAGCAATTTGAGCCGCCGCTAAAGCATTTTCTAAATTGTGGTCTCCGGGAATAAGCATTTCATCTTTTTTGATAAACGCGTTTCTTTTTGAAAAAGGGATTAATTTAGCCTCGGCTTTTGGCAGTAAATTAACAACCCGCGGGTCGTCGGCATTATAAATGATAAAATCAGTTTTTCTCTGGTTCATGAAAATCCGCGATTTGCATAAAGCATATTCATCCATAGATTTATGCCGTTCAAGATGATCCTCGGTTAAATTTAATATTGCTGCAATCCATGGCCTAAAAGTAAGTATAGTTTCCAGCTGATAGCTTGATAATTCAACAACGATGAAATCAAGGTTTTTATCATCAACTTCTACCAATGGGCGGCCTATGTTGCCCGCGATCGCGATGTTTTTACCTGCCGCTTTCAAAAATTCTCCAATTAGTGTTGTTGTAGTAGTTTTTCCGTTTGTTCCGGTAACGGCAATTATCGGTTTGCTTAAAAACCTGTATGCAAGTTCAATTTCTGAAATCACCGGAATATTCCTTTTTTTTGCGTCGACAACAATTGGAATATCAAGGTGTATCCCCGGGCTTATTATGATTAGGTCTGAATCGCTGATTGAAGATAAAGAATGGCCGCCAAATTCAAACAGAACGCCCATTCCCTGCAAATCCGAGATTAATTCGGGATCAAAGCTTTCATTACCCTTGGATTCAGATACAATGACTTTATTATTCAATTGCGCAAGCCTGCGCGCTGAAGAAGCCCCGGATTTTCCAAAACCTAAAACTGTTATTTTTTTATCTTTTTTATCTTTGATCATCCTATCATTACTCCAAAAATACCAAGTATCAATTGAAAAAGCCAAAAACACAGCACGATTCTTTTTTCTGAAAATCCAAGCATTTCAAAATGGTGGTGCAAAGGGCTCATTTTAAAAACGCGTTTTTTTAATAATTTGAACGATATAACTTGTATTATAACAGAAACAGTTTCTATTATAAATACGCCCCCAATCAGGGCCAGCATCCACTCTTTTTGCGCGATTATGGCAAGCCCGGCTAATGCGGATCCAATCGCCAAAGAGCCGACATCGCCCATAAATAGCCGAGCTTTTGGAAAATTATAAAATAAAAATCCTAATATCGCGCCGGCAAAAATGAACGAAAAAGCCGCGCCCCCGATTAAGGCGTTTTTAAAGCAAATTAGGCCAAAGGATAGAAAAGCTATTATTGCGGTTCCTGCCAAAAGCCCATCAAGCCCATCGGTTAAATTAGCGGCATTTGATGAGCCGACAATGAGAAAAACCAAAAAAATGAAATAATAAAGAGTATATTCTAAGCAGCCGGCATTAATTAGGTAGATTGTAAAAATTACCGCAATTAAAGTTTGAAATATAATTTTTTGCCGGAAAGTAAGGCCAAGATTATTTTTTCTTAATATTTTTATAAGGTCATCCAAAAATCCGATAAAAGCAAAACTTAAAGCCAAAAATATTGCAGGGAAATACTTATAATCAACAAAAATAAAACCTAAAATCAAAAAAACCGTTATAAATCCAAGGCCGCCCATCGTTGGCGTCCCCGATTTTATTTTATGGGATTTTGGCCCTTCTTCTCTTTCTATTTGTTTTGCTTTAAATATCCGCAGAAAAAAAAACAACAGTGCTGTCAGTAAATGCGACAGCACCGTTGCGCCAAGAAACAGGTAATACATTACATTCGAACTAAATAGCCGGCTTCCGCAACCGCGCCAAGCCTTGTATCGTATCCAACTTGGCCGTAGAGTTTGTCTCTGGTCATGCCCAAAAATGCATTTATGCCAACACCGCTTTTTGTAGTTACATCCATTGTTGGAAAGCTTAGGCTAACGGTTTCTGAATAACTGGAATAACAAGCTCCAATCCCAGCATAAATAACATCCCTTAAATAAGTATATATTGACCCGCCTCCAACCAGCACAGAATACTGGTTGCCGATCCCATATCCTAACTCCCCGGAGATGTTGAATCTATCATTTAATTGCCTATCAGCTGCGCCAGCAACCTTAAAAGCCCCACCCGATAAACCAGCTCTAACAGAAATTGAGGCAAAAGAAGAAGATGCGGAGATAATAACTAAAGCAAGTATAAGAACAACTTTTTTCATCCTTTCACCTCCTTAAAATAAAACTGCTCTAGCTTATCAAATATTTAATTAAAAAGCAAACTAAATCGCTTGCCAATAAAACTTTAAAGTCGGAAGATCATTTAAATTAATCCAAACCCTGTAATATTTAGAACTTAATGTGCCATTATCAATATTCCTAATAATGAATCCCCTGCCGGCCAAGCCGCCTGATCCTTTAATGTTATATCCCCATGAGCCGCCAGACGCGCTTGATGGAACAGTTTCTAAAGAAGCATAGGTAGTGGAAAAATCATAAATATTCTGGGCGTTTCCAAATCCCCCGCCAATATCCATCTTTCCGCCTTGGGTGGCATAAAGATCACAACATGAACTTGTAGTAACTACTTTATTACCGGTATCAAAGTCAAAGCCTTCCCCATTTGATAATTCAGCCAAGGTTCCGCTAGAAGTTGATGTCCCTCCGCAGCTAGCAGGCGCAGAAGCAGTTGCACAACCGAAAATTAAAGGCAAACAGGCAAACAGGATAAAGATAACAGACCACTTGGCCATCTCTTACCCCCTTTATTTGTTTAATTAAACAAATAACTTCCGTATACTGCCGCGCTTCCTAACGCAAAGGTTGAAGTAGTTGCGCCTGCCTGGGTCATTGAAACAAATGTCAGAGGAACTAAATCAAAGCCAATTAATATATTATTGGCAACAATTGTTTCAGCGCCATATAATACCGCTAACGCAAAAGAAGAACCTCCCGAAAGGCTGTTAAAATTTAAGCCCGCCCCTATGTGTGTCGGCGCTAAACCTCCGGTAATATTAAAAGCAATTTGCCCCATTGCCCCAAATGAAGTAGCCGTATTATTGGCATTACTTGTGCTCCAATAATTTAATCCTGCGCCGCCGGTATAAGTATCTCCTTTAAATCTGAATTGGGCATATCCAGAGCCCCCGCCTAAAGCTGGTAATGGGCCAAAAATATAAGAGCCAAAACCTATTCTCATATCGCTATTCCCTGAGGTAATAGACTTTGAAGCGGCACTTTTTGCAAATGAAACGGAAGAAAACATGATTAATAAAACAATTAAAACAATAAATAACTTCTTCAAGTTTTTCTCCTTATTTTATAACTATTCGACAACACCCCACACTGAAGTGTGGGGAATATTATCAGGTTTTATAATTCCCCATACTTTAGTATGGGGATTCCTCTATTACCCCTGAATAGTTACCTTATTTTCCCTTTATCAAATTTGAAACAAAATCAGCCATAATATCCTTGCACCCCAAACCAAAAGCAATTGCCAGCGCCAACCCAACAGCCCCAATTATCACGCCAATGCTTGGAACCAAAAGAGCGGGGCCAACACCCAGTTGCTCTAATGCCAAAAGAAACGCAAATATAACTGTGGCGTATTGAATAATTCTTGAGACTGGCTTGGCTCCGGAAAGGCCAAAATTAACGGCAACAAAATACACAAAACTGCTTATTAAGATTGCTATGAAAGCGCCAAAAGAGAGAGTTATTGCCGCAAGAAAGACAATGCTAATATAACTTATTACCCTGTCAATTGCCGAATCAACCGGCACTTTCAATTGAGATGCAGTGCCTAAAATCAGGATAATTATTATAAACCAATAAACAAAGTTACTTAAAAGCTCAGACGGTTCCTTTTTGATTTCAGCTTTTTCTAAAAGCAAATTAAATTTTAAAGAATTCATCAAAGAATCAAATTGTAAAACGCCTAGAATGAATTTAATGGTGATTTTTATTAAATTAGCGGCCCAAAATCCCAACAAAAGTAGAAACGCTGAAATTATAAAATAAAGAAATGGGGTTGAAATTTTAAGAAACACCAAATAAAACGGCATGTAATCAAATTCCATATTGCCCCCTAAATAAACCCAAGCACTAAAGAAATAATAAAAAATAAAACAGCTGCCCCAGTAGTCAATTTATCCAATCCCTCTTCAAGTCCTTTTGGACTGCCAAACAGCTTTGCCGCCCCGCCAATTCCTCCCAAACCCTCCCCTTTTGCCGTATGTAAAAGTACAAGAATGATAAGCGAAACTGCGGAAAGTATCTGAATAAATATGAGAAATGTCTTCATGTATTAATGTAATTTTAACCTATTTTTATCATTATTGTCAAGCTGTGATATAATTGAATATTGGCTTACAAGGGGCAGTAGTTCAGATGGAAGAACGCAGCGTTCGCAACGCTGAGGTCAGGGGTTCAACTCCCCTCTGCTCCATTTTTACCATCCGGAAGGGACTTCTCCCTCGTCTTCTTCGTCAGTATTTATATCTTGTTTCTTTTCTATTGGCTTTTTTCGTAATACTTTTATTTTATGTTTTCTAATTATTGGCTTTTCTGCTTTAACTGCCTGGGATTCTACTGTTGAATCATTTTTTATCTCTTTAACTACTTCGATTGAGGGAATTTCATTTATTTGTATTTCTTCGATTATTGGAAGAGGATCCCATCTGCTATTGACCAGTTCCCATGTTTGTCCGGTTTTTAAGTTAAGCAGGATAAATGACTGCCCAAGAAGGCCAAAAAAACCGCCCTTTTTTGCATAAATCCTGTATTCCGCATGAGACATGCTGGAAAATAATAAAATTATCAGTACCAATAAAAATTTCTTCATTTGCATTGCAAAGCCGCGATTCCGGGCAAGGTTTTTCCTTCTATGAATTCTAATGATGCTCCGCCTCCGGTAGAAATATGGCTGATTTGATTTGCTAATCCGGATTTTTCAATTGCTGCGACAGAATCTCCCCCGCCAACAATCGAAATAGCGCCGTTTTTTGTGATTTCAGCGACTAGCTTTGCGATTTCTAGTGTCCCTTTTGCAAAATTTTCAAACTCAAAAACACCCATAGGGCCATTCCAGAAAACGCTTTTTGCCTTTTTTATCGCATGGCCGAATTTTACAATTGTGTTTGGCCCAATATCCATTCCTTTCCAGCCGTCCGGTATTCCGGCGCGAGTAACTACTTGGAAATTGGCATTGGCGTCAAATTTATCTGCCACCACATGGTCTATCGGCAGCATTATAGTTTTATTTAAATCAATTGCCAGTTTTAAAATGTCTTTTGCAAGCTGTACTTTATCTTCCTCAACAATAGAATCTCCTACGCTGATATTTCTGGCCTTAAAAAAAGTATATGCCATCCCTCCGCCGATTATTAAAGTATCAACTTTTGGCAGCAGATTTTTGATTACGTCAATTTTGCCGGATATTTTTGCCCCGCCCAAAATGGCTACAAAAGGCCTGATGGGATCATTTAATATTTTACTTAGGAATTTTATTTCTTTCTCGATTAAAAATCCCGCGTAGCCCTTTAAGTATTTTGTGACGCCTTTTGTTGAGGCATGTGCCCTGTGCGCCGTGCCGAAAGCGTCATTTACATAAACATCTGCCAAAGAGGCCAGTTTTTTTGCAAACTCCGGGTCATTTTTTTCTTCTTCTTTATAAAACCTGACATTTTCAAGAAGTAAGATATCTCCGTCTTTTAATTGCGAAACAACCTTCTCAACCTCTGGTCCAATGCAATCCGTGGTAGAAAATATTTTCTTGCCAACGAGTTCTGAAAGCATTTTTGCTACAGGAGCAAGCCGAAACTTTTCTTCCGGGCCGGATTTGGGCCGGCCAAGATGGGATACCAGAATTATCCTGGCTCCTCTATCAATTAAATATTTGATGGTTGGCAAAGCGGCTGTTATACGGGTGTTGTCAGTAATATTTTGCCTGTCATCCAAGGGCACGTTAAAATCAACCCGGACCAAAACTTTTTTCCCTTTTAAATCTTTAATATCTTCAACGGTTTGTTTTGACATTTATTATTTAGAAGCAATCATTTTAACTAGATCAACAACCCTGCAGGAGTATCCCCATTCATTGTCATACCAGGAAACAACTTTAAAGAATCTCTTTTCTCCTTTTAAATTATTCTGCATGGTGGCAAGAGAGTCATAAATTGACGACCTGTCGTCATGGATAAAGTCAGTGGAAACCAATTCTTCATTTGTGACTCCCAGAATACCCTTTAGATAGGTTTGGGATGCTTTTTTCATCAAAGAATCAATTTCATCTATTGATGTATCTTTTGTCGCGCGAAAAGTCAAATCAACCACTGAAACATCCGCGGTAGGCACGCGAAATGACATTCCGGTCAATTTCCCCTTGGTTACCGGTAAAACCTCCCCCACTGCCTTAGCAGCTCCCGTTGATGAGGGGATAATATTTATTGCCGCCGCCCTGCCGCCTCTCCAGTCTTTTTTTGACGGTCCATCAACTGTTTTTTGTGTTGCCGTGTATGAATGAATGGTTGTCATTAAGCCGGTTTCAATTCCAATGCCCTCTTTAATTATGACATGGACTAAAGGAGCCAAACAGTTGGTAGTGCATGAAGCGTTTGAAATAATGTGATGAATATTTGGGTCATATTCTCCGTCATTAACACCCATAACAATTGTTTTAACCTCGCCTTTGCCGGGAGCGGAAAGAATAACTTTTTTTGCGCCGGCGGCAAGATGCCCTTTTGCTTTTTCTGAATCTGTGAATAATCCGGTTGCTTCGATAACATATTCAACGCCAAGTTCTTTCCAAGGAAGAGCGCTAGGATCTTTTGTTGCGGCAATACACTTAATTTTTGAACCGTTTACAACAAGAATATCATCCTCAGCTGCGCTTGCTGAGCTTTTTTCTGTTGATATAGTGCCATTAAATCTACCCTGGACTGAGTCATACTTCATTTGGTATGCAAAATATTTTGCATCTGTGGTGACATCAACTACGGCAACAACTTCCAAATCTTTTCCGAGCGCACCTTTATCAACCATTGCGCTTAAAACTTGCCTGCCAATCCTTCCAAAACCGTTAATACCAACCTTTTTTGCCATTCTAGTAACCCCTTTCCTATATTTATCTTAGTGAAATTATATCATTTTGCGCAAAATTGTCAAACCAGAGTCTTGTCCAACACAAGATGTCCCTGAAATAAGGGGCGTTTCCAACACAAAATGTCCCTGAAAATGTTTCTGAAACGCTAGAAGATGTCATTATCTGG
>WPAF01000010.1 GCA_009772965.1 Candidatus Saganbacteria bacterium | reverse complement strand
TTTGTCCATCAACCATATTTATATCACAATCCCTTTCATGAGTCCAGTCCTATTCGATCTTCTTCTTTACTTGGCACTTCAATAACTCTGAATAGTTACAAAAACGCCCCTTGACAAAATATATAAGCAAGGTATAATTACCCTTTGGTGTCCGCTTTGATAATTGCGTTGGGTCCGTGATTGTTATAAGCTGCCCCAAGTTTCGTTCCTGGGATAATCGCCAAATTTAAGTAGCAAAAAATGGTGAGGGGGGATAGTTTTGCCCTCCGATTAATTTTTTTATATGAGAGAAATAATAACTTTATCTTGCACTAAATGCAAGCGTCGCAATTATACAACGACGAAAAATAAGAAGACGACAACCGGACGTATGGAGCTTAAAAAGTACTGCAGGTTTTGCAGGGCTCACACGCCCCATAAAGAGGAAAAATGAAGCTAGGGATTAGGAATACCGAGTTTAGGCCAGTAGCTCAATTGGTAGAGCTCCGGTCTCCAAAACCGGCGGTTGCAGGTTCGAGTCCTGTCTGGCCTGCCATATAAATGAAAGAATTAAAAAAGAAATTATTTGACTATTTGAAAGAGACTAGGGGGGAAATAAAAAAGGTAACCTGGCCGGGCCGAAGATATGTGGTTGCGGCGACAACGATAGTAATTGTTATTGTAATTTTGATTGCAGTTTTCATTATGTTTGTTGATTGGGGATTGGCAAAAATATTTTTGTTTTTAACAAAAGCCTTTTAGTTAAATGGAAGAAGATAAAAAGATAACAGAAAGCCCTGCTGAAGCGCAAGATGCTAAAGAGGAAATAAAAGAGCCGGTAAGCACTGGGGAATCTCAGGAAACCCCTGAGGTTGAGCAAAAAAGCGCAGAACTGCCTTTAGAAGCTTCTGATGAAGCCGCAAAAGAAGAAAAAGCGCCAAAAAAAGAAGAGAAAGAAAAAGCCGAAAAGAAATGGTTTGTCATCCAGACATATTCCGGGCAAGAAGAACAGGTTAAAGAGGCGATTGAGCGGAATATAGAACATCTGGAAATGAAAGACAAGATTTTTCAGATATTGGTGCCTGAAGAAGAAGTGGTAGAGTTAAAAGGCCAGAAAAGGATTGAAAAGAAAAAGAAGCTTTTTCCGGGATATGTTTTTATTGAGATGACGCTTGATGAGGCAACATGGTACACAATCAGGCAAGCCCCGGGTGTTGCGAGGTTTATTGGAACCAAAGTAAAGCCAACCCCGATATCCGACAGGGAAATGCAGAGAGTGCTCAAGCAAATCGGCATTAAAAAAGAAAGGCTTGAAGTGATTTTTGAAAAAGGCGAAACGGTTAGGGTAATCTCAGGGCCGTTTAGGGGACATACAGGGATAGTTGATGAAATAAATGCTGAAAAAGGCAAAATCAAGGCGCTGATAAATATTTTTGGCAGGGATACGCCCGTAGAAGTAAATTTTGAACACGCGGAGAAAATAATATAATGGCTAAGGTAAAAAGCAAAAAAGAATTGTTAACTAAAGTAAAACTGCAGATTCCGGCGGGAAAAGCAAATCCCGCGCCGCCAATCGGTCCGGCATTGGGACAGCATGGCGTCAATATTATGGAATTCTGTAAAGCGTATAACGCGCAAACCTCAGACAAGGGTGATACCGTTATCCCTGTTGAGATTTCTATATTTAAGGATCGCACATTTACATTTATACTTAAAACCCCTCCAGCCGCCACATTAATAAAGAAATCTGCCGGGGTGGAAAAAGGGTCTGGAACACCAAACAGGGAAAAGGTTGGAAAATTATCAAAACAACAGGTTTTGGAAATAGCAAAAACAAAAATGGCCGACTTAAACGCGAACGATTTAGATGCCGCGGCAAAGATTATTGCCGGCACTGCCAGATCGATGGGAGTTCAAGTTGAGTAAAAAAGAAAAAGCTAAGCTGGTTGAAACAGCAAAAAAATACAGCCCCGAAGAAGCAATTAAGCTTGTTAAGCAAACTTCTTGGGCAAAGTTTAAAGAATCTGTTGATATGGCAATCAAACTTGATGTTGATGTCAAAAAAGGCGGATTTTCAATAAGAGGGTTTGTCCCTCTTCCCCATGGAAGCGGCAAAAAAGTAAAAGTCGCAGTTATTGCCAAAGCCGATAAATTGGAAGAAGCAAAAGCCGCCGGCGCGGATGTTATGGGGGCTGAAGACCTTATTGAAAAAATATCAAAAGGATTTTTTGGCTTTGATGTGGTCTTGGCAACCCCTGACATGATGAGCCAGGTTGGAAAACTCGGAAAAATATTGGGAACCAAGGGGCTTATGCCTAACCCTAAATCCGGAACCGTTACTATGGATATTAAAAAAGTTGTTACTGAATTTAAGTCGGGTAAAATGGAGTTTAGGATGGATAAGGGCGGAGTAGTGCATCTTTTGCTTGGAAAAGTAGATTTTCCCGAAGAACATTTAGTTGATAATCTTAAAACCGCAGTAACCTCCGTATATAAAACAAAACCCTCGGGAACAAAAGGCAATTACATTAAATCTATTACGATAAGCTCAACCATGGGGCCGGCGATTAAAATAGACCAGAAGGAATTGATAGAACAAGATGAATAAGACAAAAAAAGCAGGAATAATAACAAAGATAAAAGAGAGAATTGATTCTTCAAGTATTTTTATCCTTACTGACTACAAGGGTATGACCGTAAAAGAGATAACTGATCTTAGAAGAAAGCTTAGGGTATGCAAGGCGGAGTATAAAGTAGTAAAAAACACTTTAACATCAAGAGCTTTGTCCCAGAGCAATGAATCGGTAAAAGAGAAATTAAACGGGACAACCGCAATTTTGTTTGGTTTTGGCGATGTTGTTTCCCCTGCTAAAATTCTCGCTTCTTTTATTAAAGACGCGGAAAAACCAAAAATAATCGGCGGAGTATTAGACGGCAAATATTATGAAGAAAAAGAGGTTGTCGCGATATCTAAGCTTAAAAGCAAAGAACAGCTTTTGGCGGATGTTGTCGGCGGACTAAAATCTCCTCTTTACGGTTTGGTTTCAGTGCTTCAGGGAAATATAAGGAAAATGGTTTATTTATTAAGCGCGATAAAAGATAAAAAGGGAGGATCAATTCAGATAGGGGGAGCAACCCCACACTAAAGTGTGGGGAATGATTTATGAAAACAGTTAATTCCCCATACTTCAGTATGGGGATTCGCAATACATCTGAAAAAGATAAAAAGGGAGGTGAATCAAATGTCTAAAATTGAAGAAGTAATAACAATGGTTGAAGGGCTAACGGTTTTAGAACTTTCTGATTTGGTTAAAAAAATGGAAGAAAAATTCGGCGTTACCGCGGCAATGCCAATGGCGGCTGCAGGAGCGGCAGCAGGAAGCGGAGCCGAAGCGGAAGAAGTTAAAGACGAGGTTGATGTGATTCTTGCCGGTGTCGGCGATAAAAAGATCCAGGTTTTAAAAGTTGTCCGCGAAATTACAGGATTGGGGCTTAAAGAAGCAAAAGACATGGTAGACAGCGCTCCCAAGCCGGTTAAAATCGGGATAAAGAAGGCGGAAGCGGAAGAAATAAAGAAAAAGCTCGAGGCAGAGGGAGCAAAGGTAGAAATAAAATAATGAGGGAAAATCTTTTTCCACAAATAAAAAAGAGAAAATTTTTGGATCCGCCGGATCTTTTGGAATTACAGAAGGATTCGTTCGATTATTTTCTAAAAGAAGGATTGCCGGAAGAGCTTAAGGCGATGTCGCCGATAAAAAGCTACAACGGCAAGCTGGAACTTTATTTTACTGGAAAAATATCTCTCATGAAGCCTAAATATTCTGAGCGGGAAACTTTAATTCTTGAACACACTTACTCGGTTCCCCTAAAAGTAGAAGTAAAGCTGGTCAATAAAGAGACAAAAGAAGTAAAAATATCTGATGTTTTTATCGGAGATTTGCCGATGATGACGGAAAGAGCTACTTTTATCATCAATGGGGCGGAAAGAGTAATTGTTTCCCAGCTTACGCGGTCGCCTGGCGTGTACTTTAAAGAAAGCAAGCGCATTGAAAAATTGGGAAGAAATCTTTATTACGCGGTAATCATACCGGATCGCGGCGCCTGGCTTGAAATTGAAACCGATGCCCATCTGGCAATATTTGCCAGGATAAACAAAACCAGAAAAGTGGGTATTACAACTTTGCTTTCAGCGATTTCGGCCACTGAAAAAGAGATTATGGAGGCCTTGTCCGAAGGCGAATTTAGAAAGCGCACGCTCAAAGAAAGTCCGATTGTGTCAAAAGAAGACGCGCTGATAGAAATTTATAAAAAGTTAAGGCCGGGAGATCCAGTAACCCACGAAGGCGCGCAGGATTACCTGAATAATTTATTTTTTAATGCTAAAAGATACGACCTTGGAAAAGTTGGCCGCTACAAGATGAATAGGAAGCTCTCAATAAATGTTCCGGAAAGCTCAACTGTTTTGACGAAACAAGACCTATTGGCGATTTTGAAATATTTAATCGCGTTGCACAATGGCGATGGACTGACTGATGATATTGATCACCTTGGAAATAGGAGAATCAGGGCGGTTGGAGAGCTTTTACAGAGACAGATCAGGCTGGGATTAACCAGGATCGAAAGATTAATAAAAGAGCAAATGCTGGTTAGGCCGCCAAGCCAAATTACTCCGCAGTCGCTGATAAATATTAGGCCGCTTTCTTCAGTAATAAAAGAATTTTTTGGCTCTTCCCAGCTTTCGCAGTTTATGGATCAGACAAATCCTCTCGCGGAGCTTACCCACAAGAGAAGGCTTTCCGCGCTTGGCCCAGGCGGATTAACGCGCGAAAGGGCGGGATTTGAAGTCCGCGACATCCATCCAAGCCACTTTGGAAGGATTTGTCCTATTGAGACGCCGGAAGGTCCAAATGCCGGAATCATTGCTTCGCTTGCGACCTACGCGAAAGTAAATAAATATGGTTTTATCGAAACGCCTTACATCAAGGTAGATAAAGGGCATGCGACAAATAAGGTTGAGTATTTAACCGCGGACGCGGAAGACCTTTTTCATATTGCCTCGGCAGATGTGCGTTTAGATAAAAACAACAAGATTGTCGAAAAACACGTTCCGGTTAGATACAAGAGGGAATTCATTTACGCGAACCCAAATGATGTTGATTATGTTGGGGTAGCAGCTGCGCAAATTATCGGGATTTCAACCGCAATGATACCTTTTATTGAACATGACGATGCAAACCGAGCTTTAATGGGCGCGAACATGCAGAGGCAATCGGTCCCATTAATCAGGCCCGAAGCTCCGTTGGTCGGCACGGGCATGGAAAAGAAAGTAGCGCAGGATTCGCGTTCCCTGGTTATTTCAAACAGCGCCGGCAAAGTGGTCAAAGTGACGGCCGAAGAAATTGTGATTCAAAATACAGTTGGCAAAAAAGAAACTTATGAATTAAGCAAATTTTGCAGAAGCAACCAAAACACGCTTATCCATTTCCGCTCAGTTGTTAAAACCGGAGATAGGGTTTCAAAGGGGGATTTGCTGGCGGACGGCTCGGCTACATCCGGCGGCGAATTGGCTCTTGGCAAAAACATATTAGCGGCCTTTATGCCTTGGGAAGGGTATAACTACGAAGATGCAATTTTAATTTCAGAAAAATTGGTTAAGCAGGATGTTTTTACCTCTGTGCATGTGGAGAGATATGAAGTTGAAGTAAGATCCACTAAGCTTGGGATGGAAGAAATTACCAGGGAAATCCCCAACATTAGCGAAGAGGCTATTAAAAACCTAGACGAAAGAGGAATAATTAAAATTGGAATGGAAGTGAATCCAGGAGATGTTTTAGTCGGCAAAGTAACGCCAAAAGGCGAAACCGAACTGCCGGCTGAAGAAAAACTTCTTCGCGCTATTTTTGGCGATAAAGCCAGGGATATGAGAGACACATCATTAAAGGTTCCTCCGGGAGAAGGCGGGAAAATAATAAACGTAAGGATTCTTTCCCGCGAAAAAGGCGATGAGCTTTCTCCGGGGGTCCATGAGCTTGTCAGGGTTTATATTTCACAAATGAGAAAAGTTTCAATCGGAGATAAATTAGCGGGCAGGCACGGGAATAAAGGCGTTGTCGCAAAAATTATGCCTGAAGAGGATATGCCTTACCTGCCTGACGGCACGCCGATTGATATGGTGTTAAATCCTCTTGGAGTTCCGTCTCGTATGAATATAGGACAAATATTGGAATTGCTGCTTGGCTTTGCGGCTAAGCATATAAATACTACATATGAAGTTCCGCCCTTTGATGAAATTGTTGAAGAGGAAGCAAGCGTTAAAGCCACAATGGCAAAGATTGCAGAAGCGAATGTGCCATGGTTTAATCCTCTGGGAAAAGTTAAACTTAAAGACGGCAGAAACGGCGAAACATTTGAAAGAGAAATTGTTGTTGGATATATGTACATAATGAAGCTGATCCACTTGGTTGACGACAAAATGCACGCCCGGTCAACGGGACCATACTCGCTGATTACCCAGCAGCCGCTAGGCGGAAAAGCCCAATTTGGCGGACAGAGATTTGGAGAAATGGAAGTCTGGGCTCTTGAGGCATATGGCGCCGCGCATACACTGCAGGAACTTTTAACCGTAAAATCGGATGATGTTGTTGGACGGTCAAAAGTTTATGAATCAATTATTAAAGGAAAACCCATGGGTAGGCCGGGGATTCCTGAGTCCTTTAAAGTTTTAATAAAGGAGCTTAGAAGTTTGGCCTTGGATGTTAAAACAATAGGGAAAGACGGCAAAGAAATCAGTGTTGATTAAGGAGAGAAGATGGCTTTAGCAAAAAAAGAAGAACTTGTTGATTTTGACCTGATAAAAATAGGTTTAGCGTCTCCTGAACGAATTTTAAATTGGTCCCGAGGAGAAGTTGAGAAACCAGAAACAATCAACTATCGCACATTTAAGCCGGAGAGGCGCGGGCTTTTTGATGAAAGGATATTTGGCCCGGTCAAAGACTGGGAATGCCAATGCGGAAAATATAAAAGAGTCCGCTATCGGGGAATAACCTGTGAAAGATGCGGAGTTGAAGTCACAACTTCAAGAGTCAGGCGCGAGCGCATGGGGCACATCAAGCTTGCCGTACCCGTTGTGCACATTTGGTTTTTAAGGTCTGTACCCGGATACATGAGCATGCTTTTAGATATCCCCGGCAAATCGCTTGAAGAAGTTGTTTACTACGATTCTTATCTTGTAATTGAAGCTTCGACAGGACCAAAATCAAAGATTAAAGTCGGACAAGTTCTTAAAGAAATTGAATATGCCGAGGCAAAAGAAAAATTCGAAGGAATGTTTAAGGCCGAAACTGGTTCAAAAGCGATTAGGGATCTTTTGGCAAAAATTGATATAGGCGAACTCGTGTCAAAACTTAGAAGGGAATTAAAGTCTTCAGAAGGTACCAAGCGGTTAAAAATTATTAAAAGGCTGAGAATTGCAGAGGCCTTTTTATCTTCGGGCAACCAGCCGGAATGGATGATAATGGAAGTCCTGCCGGTTCTTCCCCCTGACTTAAGGCCAATGGTTCAGCTTGAGGGCGGCCGCTTTGCGACTTCAGATTTAAACGACCTTTACCGGAGGGTTTTAAACAGAAACAACAGATTAAAGAAAATGATCAACATGGGCGCGCCGGATATGATTGTCCGCAACGAAAAAAGAATGCTGCAGGAAGCGGTTGATGTTTTAATTGACAACGGAAGAAGAAAGAGATCAGTTGTTGGCTCAACAGGAAGGCCTCTTCGTTCATTAACCGATATTATTGAAGGGAAACAAGGAAGATTCAGGCAAAATCTTTTAGGAAAACGCGCCGATTATTCAGGAAGGTCTGTTATTGTAGTTGGGCCATCATTAAAACTGCACCAATGCGGACTGCCAAAAGAAATGGCGCTTGAACTTTTCAAACCATTTGTCATCCGCAAATTAACCGAAAGAGGATTTTCACAAAACGTCAAATCCGCGAAAAGAATGATTGAACGCGGAGAAATTGTAGTTTGGGATATTTTAGAAGAAGTTATTAAGGGGCATCCGGTTCTCTTAAACAGAGCGCCCACCTTGCACAGGCTTGGCGTGCAGGCGTTTGAACCGGTGCTGGTCGAAGGAAAAGCCATTCAAATACATCCGCTGGTTTGTTCAGCTTTTAACGCCGACTTCGACGGCGACCAAATGGCAGTGCATGTTCCGCTACTGCCTGAAGCACAGGTTGAGGCCCGGCTTATGATGCTGGCATCCAATAATATTTTATCTCCCGCCTCCGGCAGGCCGATAATTACACCCACACAGGATATGGTTTTGGGTATCTATTACATGACGGTTTTAGATGACAAGCAGACATTGGGAGTTGGATTGGTATTTGCAAATGAGTGGGAAGCAATGCTTGCCCATGATTTAGACCAAATTCACCTGCATTCAAAAATTAAAGTAAGAAAAGACGGAAAAATATTTGAAACAACGGTTGGCAGAATAAAATTCAATTTTATTATTGAGCGGGTTATCAGCCAAAGGGCTCCGGGCAAAGAAAAACAGCCGTATATCAACGAAGTAGTTAATAAAAAGGCGATTGAAAAGATTATTATGGAAAGCTATTTTAAATACGGCTCCGCGGTAACCGCGGAAATTGCCAACGAAATCAAGCGGATTGGCTTTAAATACGCGACAATTGCCGGAGTAAGCATAGCCATAGACGACCTTAAAATTCCCGAAGCAAAGAAAGGGATCATTCAGAAAGCTGAAGAAGAAGTATCTGAACTTGAAAGGCTCCAAAAAGAAGGAATGTTGACCGCAAAAGAACAATTTATCAGGGCGCTTGATATTTGGAGCGCTGTAACTGAAGATGTGACAAACGCGATGCTTGAAGGCTTTGATAAATTGAATTCAGTTTATATGATGGCATTTTCGGGCGCTCGCGGAAATGTACAGCAGGTAAGACAGTTAGCCGGAATCAGGGGATTGATGGCCGACCCGTCAGGAAATATCATTTCAATCCCGATTAAAACAAATTTTAAAGAGGGGCTGACCGTAACGGAATATTTCATCTCTTGCTACGGGGCAAGAAAAGGATTGGTTGATACCGCGCTAAGAACCGCTGATTCAGGATATTTAACCAGGAGATTGGTTGATGTTTCACAGGATGTTTTAATTAACGAAGAAGACTGCGGAACGGATGATGGAATTGTGTTGTCGTCTGTTAGGGAAGGGTTTGAAGAAATGATTCCGCTTTCAGTCAGGGTTGTCGGCAGAATTCCGGTAAAAAATGTTGTTGATATAGTTTCCGGAAAAGCCATAGCAAAAGCCGGAGAAGAAATTACTGAAGAAGTTGCGCAAAAAATCCAAGAATCCGGCATCGAAAAAGTTGAGGTTCGGTCTCCTTTGTCCTGCCGCGTAAAAAGAGGCCTTTGCAGGATGTGTTATGGAAAAGACCTGTCAACCGGCGCAGTAGTTAATATTGGAGAAGCGGTTGGCATTTTAGCCGCCCAGAGTATTGGAGAGCCCGGCACCCAGTTAACCATGAGAACCTTTCATATTGGCGGCGTGGCTTTAAGGAAAGCGTCAAAAGGATCAATTAAAAGCAAACATAATGGAACTGCTTCTTTTGGCGAGGGGATTGAAATAAGGGATTTTGAAGACGACTCCGGAAATAAAGTGAAGCTTGTTTCCCGAAGCGGTACTTTAATATTAAAGATAAAAGATAAAAAAGAAGAATACTTAATGCCGGTTGGGGCAATGCTAAAAGTTAAAACCGGCGATGATGTTAAAAGCGGAGGCGTGCTCGCGGAGTACGATGCCACTTACGATTATTTAACAGCTTCAACGCCCGGAAAAATCAAATACATCAATTTAGAAGTATTCCACAGAAGAAAAAGAGTTGGCAGCAAGACAATAGTTGAAATTATTGCGAAAAAAGACGGAGAAATACTTATATACAATCCCAAAATGGAAAAGGAATACAAGACGGATAATAAGCCCTTTGCCAAATTTGGGGATAAAATAACTGCAGGGGACGAGCTGTCAAGCGGAGTGGTTTGCAAATCATCCGGAGTAGTTATTGAAGCAAGCAAGGGAAGCATGACGGTGGTTCCGGGTGAGAGTTATTTTATCATCTCCGGATCAAGAATTGTAATTGAGGATGGGGATAGTGTTGATTCTTATGATGTTTTGGCAAAAGTAGAAAGTATTCGGCATGACCCCAGCAAAACCAGGGATATCATCCAAGGGTTGCCCAAAGTAGAAGAGCTTTTTGAGGCCCGCAGGCCAAGAGATGCCGCGATTTTAGCGGAGGCGGACGGAGTTATTTCAATAAGCGAACGCGAAGGGGCAAGGATAATAACTTTACTTGGAAAGGATGCCGAAAAGAGCGAATATCTTATTCCTTATGGCATAAGGTTAAGGGTTGCCCAGGGCGATCGAGTGCATAAAGGGGCGGTGTTGACTGAGGGAACAGTTAATCCCCACGATGTTTTAAGGATAATAGGAATTTCGGCGGTGCAAAAGCATTTGGTTGATGAGATACAAAAGATTTATAAATCGCAGGGCGTAACCATTAATGATAAGCACATTGAGGTTATTGTTAGGCAAATGACTAAAAGAGTAAGGGTAATTAAACCCGGGGAAACAATGCTTTTGCCGGGCGAGTTAATAGATGTTTTAACTCTAGAAAAAATCAACAAAGGGACAAAAGACGCGGCTGAGGGAGAAGATGTTTTACTTGGAATAACGAAAGCTTCCCTCACAACCGAGAGCTTTATTTCGGCGGCTTCGTTTCAGGAAACCGCCAGGGTATTGACTGACGCGGCGATTCGCGGAAAAACTGATGAAATGTATGGACTGAAGGAAAACGTAATAATCGGACGATTAATCCCAGCTGGAACGGGTTTTTCGGATTATCGAAATATTGAACTTGTTCCTTCGGCAAAGGAGTAAAGATGCCGACAATTAACCAATTAATAAAACATGGCAGGAAGAGTAAGAAAAAGAAAAGCAAATCTCCTGCATTGGCCGGAAATCCTCTAAAAAGGGGAGTTTGCACAAGGGTTTATACGACAACCCCTAAAAAACCAAACTCTGCTTTGCGTAAAGTCGCGAAAGTCCGTTTAACAAACGGGCAGGAAATAATCGCATATATCCCGGGCGTCGGGCACAACCTGCAAGAGCACTCGATGGTTCTGATCAGGGGAGGAAGGGTAAAAGATTTGCCTGGGGTTAAATATCATATAGTTCGCGGACACCTTGATACCAACGGAGTCGCGGACCGCAAACAAGGACGCAGCCTCTATGGGGCAAAACGCCCCAAAGCGGCGAAAGCTTAAGGAGAAAAAATGCCAAGATACGGTAGGGTTTCAAAAAGAAAAATACAGCCGGACTCAGTTTACGGAAGCGAATTAATTTCTCGGTTCATTGGGAAAATAATTGAAGGCGGCAAAAAAAGCAAAGCGGAAAGCATTATTTACGGGGCGCTTAAAGAAGCAAAGGCCAAATTAAACAAGGAGCCTTTGGAAATATTTGAAACCGCGTTAAAAAATATTATTCCGATGATGGAAGTAAAATCACGCAGGGTTGGCGGCGCAACATACCAGGTTCCGATTGAGGTTTCTGCCGAGAGAGGGCAGGCTCTGGCTTTTGGCTGGTTGAAGCTGGCCGCGCAGGAAAGAAGCGGAAAGAGCATGATCGAAAAACTTTCTGCCGAAATCCTGGACGCTTATAACAATACCGGCGGGGCGAAGAAAAAGCAGGACGATACGCATAAGACGGCCGAAGCGAATAAAGCTTTTGCCCACTTTAGATGGTAAATAATTAAATGACAAGAAAACATCCAATTGAAAAATATAGGAATATTGGTTTTGCCGCGCATATAGATGCGGGGAAAACAACTACTACAGAAAGAGTGCTTTTCTATTCTGGGAAAGTGCATAAAATCGGGGAAGTAGATGACGGCACAACTACAACCGATTGGATGATCCAAGAAAAAGAAAGAGGAATAACAATTACTTCCGCGGCAATAACTACTACTTGGAAGGACTATCAAATAAATATTATAGATACTCCCGGCCATGTTGACTTTACAGTAGAAGTTGAGCGTTCTATGCGCGTGCTGGATGGAGTTTGCATTATTTTTTGCGCGGTGGGAGGATGCCAGCCCCAGTCAGAAACAGTTTGGAGGCAGGCGACAAAGTACAAAGTTCCGCGTATCGCTTTTGTCAATAAAATGGATAGAATTGGAGCCGACTTTTTTAGGGTTAAGAACCAAATTAAAGAAAGGCTCTTGGCTGAGCCTGTTTGCTTGCAGATCCCGATTGGCGCCGAAGAAAACCTTAAAGGCGTTGTTGATTTAATAAAAATGAAGGCAATAGTTTATAAGGATGAATTGGGGCAAGTATTTGAGGAAGAGGAAATCCCATCGGATCTTTTGGAAACGGCAAAATCATATCGCGAGAAATTAATGGAGGTTGCGGCTGAAGCTGATGATGCGCTTCTTGAAAAATATATGGAAAAACACGAACTTTCAAATGATGAAATTACCGCGGGAATCCGCAAAGCTTGCATTGAAGCAAAGATTATCCCTATCTTATGCGGATCATCGTTTAAAAATAAAGGCGTACAGCCGCTCTTGGATGCGATTCTTGCTTTTCTGCCGTCGCCTCTTGATAAGCCGCCTGTTAAAGGGATGAATCCGGAAACTGGAGAAGAAGAAGAGAGAAAAGCCGATGATAGTGAAAGTTTTTCGGCTCTGGCATTTAAGATTATGTCCGATGCGTTTGTCGGCAGGCTTACTTTTATCAGGGTATATTCCGGAATATTAAAAACCGGGACATATGTTTTAAACGCGAGCAAAGGGAAAAAAGAAAGAATTGGCCGTGTCCTTCAGATGCACGCGAATAAAAGAGAAGAAGTAGCTGAGGTATATGCCGGGGACATTGCCGCGGCAGTTGGGCTAAAAGATACGGGCACCGGAGATACACTGTGTTCTGACGGCAAACCAATCATTTTGGAATCGATTACATTTCCGGAGCCGGTTATTTTTGTGGCAATTGAACCAAAGACGAAAGTGGATCAAGAAAAGCTGGGGATGGCGCTTCAGCGGCTGGCGGAAGAAGATCCTACATTTAGGATAAAAGGCGATGTAGAAACAGGACAAACAATTATTTCCGGTATGGGCGAGCTGCATCTTGAAATTATTGTTGACCGATTATTTAGGGAGTTCAAAGTTGAAGCTAATGTTGGAAAGCCGCAGGTAGCTTACAAAGAAACAATCAAAGGGGCGGCCGATGCCGAAGGTAAATTTATCAGGCAAACCGGCGGCCGCGGACAATACGGCCATGTTTATATTAAAGCGGAGGCGCTTGAACCCGGAAAAGGATTTGAGTTTGTGAACGATATTGTCGGAGGATCAATCCCGAGGGAATATATACCGGCCGTTGAAAACGGGATTAAAGAAGCCCTGGCGACAGGGATTTTCGCGGGCTACCCGTTAATTGATATCAGAGTAACTCTTTACGATGGTTCATACCATGACGTAGATTCGTCAGAAATTGCTTTTAAAATAGCAGGTTCAATGGCAATAAAAAGCGCGGTAATGAAAGCAAAACCAATTCTTCTGGAGCCGATGATGGCGGTTGAGGTAGTTGTGCCGGAGCAATATATGGGAGATGTTATCGGCGATTTAAGCAGCCGAAGGGGAAGAATTGAAAATCTTGAAATGCATGCCGGCGTCCAGCAAATAAAGTCAAAAGTCCCATTGTCTGAAATGTTTGGCTACGCAACCGACCTGCGCAGTAAAACGCAGGGGCGGGGAAATTATACAATGGAATTCGCGCATTATGAAGAAGTCCCAAAGAATATTTCAGATGCAATTGTCGCAAAGGCTTCAGGGAAGGAATAAAAAATGGCGAGATCAAAAATTAGGATTTGTTTAAAAAGTTATGACCATCGGCTTTTAGACCTATCGGCGGTAAAAATTGTTGATGGGGCAAAAAGGGTTGGAGCCTCGGTTTCAGGCCCGGTTCCGCTGCCGACTAAAATTGAGAGATATTGCGTTTTAAGGTCTCCTCACGTTGACAAAAAATCACGCGAGCACTTTGAAATTAGGACGCATAAAAGGTTGATTGAAATATTGGATCCGCCAAAGGAAACAGTTGATGCGCTTATGCAGCTTGATTTACCGGCGGGCGTCGATATTGAAATTAAGGTGATATAAATGATGCTGGGGTATAAAAAAGGAATGACTCAAATATATTTGGATAATGGCGATCTCGCGCCGGTCACAATTGTTGAAGCGGGGCCGTGTTTTGTTTCTCAAGTAAAGGAAAAATCAATCCAAGTAGGATTTGGAAAAACGAAACATGTAAACAAGCCAAAATCCGGCCATTTAAAAGAATTAAAATTAAAGCACCTTAAAGAATTTAAGGTTTCAAAGCCGGAAGAATATAAAATCGGGCAGGAGATTAATGTTGAATTTTTTAAAATCGGCGACATTGTAAAAGTTAGGGGAAAAAGCATTGGAAAAGGATTTGCCGGAACGGTTAAAAGATGGCACTTTACCAGAGGCCCTATGTCTCACGGATCAAAACACCACCGCCTTCCCGGATCAATAGGCGCGGGAACAACCCCGGGAAGAGTTGAAAAGGGGACAAGAATGTCCGGCAGAATGGGCAACCGCTTTATCACAGTGAAAGGACTGAAAATTTTAAGAATAGATAAAGACAATAATATAGTGATGATTTCCGGCGCGGTTCCGGGTTCAAACAATAATTTATTGGAGATATACAAACAATGAAGTTAAAAGTATTTAATCAAACAGGGAGCAATATCGGCGAAGAAAATTTTTCTGATAAAGTGTTTGCCGAATCAAATAATGATACCTTGGTATATTTGGCGTCAAAAAAATATTTGGCTGCGCAGAGACAAGGCACCCATTCGGCTCTTACCCGCGCTGAAGTTTCGGGCGGAGGAAAAAAACCTTGGAAACAAAAAGGAACCGGAAGAGCGCGGGCTGGAAGCATCAGATCTCCGCTATGGAGGCATGGAGGAGTTATATTTGCCCCAAAGCCGAGAAATTATGACCTTGGCCTGCCTAAAAAAGCGGAAAAGAAGTCGATTAGAGTATTGCTTTCTGATCGCGCGAAAGAAGGCAAGGTAATTGTCATAGATTCTATAATTATAGAAAAACCAAGCACAAAGGAAATGACCAGCTTTTTAAAAGCCCTAAAAATTGAAGGGGCAAAAGTGTTGTTTGTACTAAATCCTTACAACAGAAAAGTATATTTATCAGGTAGGAATATTAAGCACTTAAATATTAAAGAAAGCGCCAATGCTTATGACATACTAAATTCTGAGTATGTTGTGATGACCAGGGACGCGGCGAAAAAATTTGAGGAGATATTGTAATGAAATCAGAGCACGTATTAATTGAACCGATAATAACAGAAAAAGCAGTTTCAGCCAAGGCTCAAGGCAGATATGTTTTTAAAGTGCATCGCGAAGCGACAAAAATCCAAATAAAAAACGCGGTTAGCAAAGCGTTTAAAGTAAAAGTCGCGGATGTTAATACGACGATTAAAAAAGGGAAAATTAAAATGGCAGGATGGAGAGCAGATCGTATGCCGTCATATAAAAAAGCTTATGTGACTCTTGCATCCGGGCAAAAAATTGAGGAGCTTGAAATCTAATGCCAGTACAACAAAAAAAACCAACATCTCCGGGTATGAGGTTCCAAGTAGCCGATACGTACGAAGATATAACTAAAAATAAACCAGAAAAATCTCTTATACATTCATTAAAGAAGCACGCTGGCCGGGGATTTAAAGGCAGGATAAGCATGCGCCACAGGGGTGGGGGCAATAAAAGAAAGTATAGAATTATTGATTTTAAAAGAGATAAAGACGGAATTAAGGCAAAAGTTTCCGCGATAGAATATGATCCAAACCGAAATTGCAGGATTGCTTTGTTGGAATATGAGGATTCGGAAAAAAGATATATTCTTGCTCCGCTCAATTTTCAAGTAGGGGCTGTGGTTGAATCAGGACCTTTGGCAGATATTCAAGTTGGTAATGCCCTGCCTTTAAAAAATATTCCAATTGGAACAGTTATCCATAACATCGAGATGAGAGGCGGCGAGGGAGGCAAAATTGCGCGCGCCGCGGGAGCTGCGGTTTCTCTTGTGGCCAAAGAGGGAGAGTACGCGATTTTAAAGATGCCGTCAGGCGAGCAAAGGATGATTCATTTGAATTGCCGGGCGACAATTGGGCAATTGGGCAATATCGACGCTAAAAATGTTGTTTTAGGAAAAGCAGGAAAAAAGAGGCATTTAGGCAGAAGACCGGAAGTTCGCGGCGTGGTTATGAATCCGTGCGACCATCCTCATGGCGGAGGAGAAGGCAAATCCGGAATTGGAAGAATCCAGCCTGTTTCAAAATGGGGACAGCCGGCCTTAGGATATAAGACCAGGAGAGGGAAGCGCAATTCTGACAGGTTTATTTTGACAAGGAGGAAATAATTTGGGCAGATCTTTAAAGAAGGGGCCGTTTGTAGACGACCATCTTTTGAAAAAAATAGATAAGGCGATAAAATCAGGGGATAAGAAAATTATTAAAACCTGGTCGCGAAGATCAACCATAGTTCCTGAAATGGTTGGACTTACGTTTGCGGTTCACAATGGGTTAAAACACATTCCGGTATATGTTACAGAAAATATGGTTGGCCATAAGCTGGGTGAATTTTCGATTACCAGGCATTTCCGCGGACACAGCGTGCCAACGGAAAAGACGGCGACATTAACATGATAAAAGTAAAAGCGCAAGCAAAATGGGTCAGGACCTCGGCCTTAAAAGTGAGAAGAATTTTAAAGCTCATTCAAGGTAAAAAGGCAGAGGCGGTTTTGGATATTCTCAAGTTTATGCCGCAAAAAGCGGCGGCAATAACATATAAAGTTTTAAAGTCGGCAATTGCAAACGCGAAGAATAATTATAAACTTTCAACAAAAGAGCTTATAATTTCAGAAGCTTATGCTGATACGGCTTCGATGCTAAAAAGGATAAGGCCTAGAGCTCGCGGGAGAGCTTTTCCAATAAAAAAGAGAATATCACATATTACGGTAGTAGTATCTGGGAAGGAGATGGAATAGTGGGGCAAAAAGCACATCCAAAAGGATTAAGGCTTGGGATAACCGAAGATTGGGATGCGGTTTGGTATGCTGATAAAAAAGAATATTCTGAATTTTTATTAGAAGATACAAAGCTAAGGAAATATCTTAAAGAAAATTTATATAAAGCCGGCATTTCGAGAATTTTAATATATCGCCGCGCTAACCAGGTTGAAGTTGAATTATTTACCGCAAAACCGGGCTTGATAATAGGCCGCGGCGGAAAAGACATTAATGCGATTAGGGATGACCTGATAAAAAAGCTGGGAAAACCGATCCAGCTTAATATTCATGAAGAAAAAAATCCGGAGGCAAGCGCTCAGCTGCTGGCGGAATCTATTGCCGCCCAGCTTGAAAAAAGGATATCTTTTAAGAGGGCGATGAAACAGATTGTAAGCCGCGCGTTAAAAGCGCATGCCAAGGGGATAAAAATACAGGTTGGAGGGAGGCTTGGGGGATCTGAAATCGCGCGCTCGGAAACATATAGGGTTGGCCGCGTGCCGCTCCATACTTTGAGAGCTAAAATTGATTATGGGTTTACAGAAGCGAATACTATTTATGGAAAAATTGGAGTTAAAGTGTGGGTATATAAAGGGGATATGGTTTTGGACAGGGAAAAGACAGAGCCTAAGCCAATATCCCAAAGCGTGATTGAAGGAGGAGCAAGCCTTGGTATTACAGCCGACTAAAACTAAATTCAGGAAAGCACAGCGCGGAAGGCTGCGCGGCAAAGCGGCCACAGGCACAAAGCTGATTTATGGCGAATTCGGCCTGCAGGCGGCAGAATGCATGCACCTTAAGACCAATCAAATTGAGTCTGCGAGAAAAGCCATTATGCACTATTTGAAGCGCGGAGGAAAACTTTGGATCAGGGTTCTTGCCGATAAGACATATACCTCAAGGCCGGCCGAAACCAGGATGGGTGGGGGAAAAGGCGCGCCCGCAGGGTATGCTGCGGCGGTTAGACCCGGACACATAATATTTGAAGTAGCGGGCGTTTCAAAAGAAGATGCCGCTGTTGCTTTTCGCCTGGCGCAGTTTAAGCTTCCGCTTAAAACAAGGATAGTATCAGTATGATAAAGGAATTAAGAGAATTAAACGAAGAGGATATCTCAAGAAAAGTTGCGGAGCTTAGGAAAGAACTGCAAAACCTGAGATTTTTAAAAGTTAAAGGCGAGCTTAAGAATTTGTTGAAGATAAAAGAAGTGCGTAAAAATATTGCCCGCGCGCTGACCATTTTGAAGGAGAAAAAAAAGTGAAGAAAGTATTGAGAGAAGGCATTGTAGTCAGCAAAAAAACAAAGAAAACAGTGATTGTCCGCGTGCAGAGAGTGGTTAGGCATCCTCAATATCAAAAAGTGATGAAAATATTAAAAAGATACCATGTCCACGATGAAAAAGAGGTAAGCAATCTTGGCGATGTGGTAACTTTTATGCAAACAAGGCCGTTGTCTGCTATGAAGCGGCATGTTTTGGTTGATGTTGTCGGGGCGGTAAAGGTAAAAGAGCATACCCTTCCGGCAAAACCAAGAAAAGAGGAAGAAAATGATCAGCGTACAAACTAGGCTGACAGTAGCTGACAACAGCGGCGCGAAAATAATAATGTGCATTCGCGTCTTAAAGGGCAGCAATTGCCGCTATGCAGGAGTGGGAGATCTTATAGTTGGAGTAGTTAAAGAAGCTAGCCCCCATATGCAGGTAAAAGACGGAGAAATTGTTACCGCGGTAGTGGTGAGGACAGTAAAAAAAATCCGCAGGAAAGACGGCTCATATGTTTCATTTGATGATAATGCCGCGGTGGTAATAGATAAAAAAAGTTTAAATCCCCGGGGAACCAGGGTTTTTGGCCCGGTTGCAAGAGAGCTTAGGGACGGCTTTATGAAAATCATTTCCCTTGCTCCAGAGGTTGTATAATATGAAACTTAAAAAAGGCGATCAAGTAGTGGTTTTGTCCGGCAAGGATGCCGGCAAAAAAGGAAAATTATTAAAAGTTTTCCCAAAAACCCAAAAGGTTTTGGTTGAGGGGATTAATATAAAAAAGAAGCACCAGCGCCCCACCCAAAAATTTGGTGGAGGCATTATTGAAAAGCAAGCGCCGATGCCGGCGGCAAAAGTTCAGCTAATCTGCCCAAGGTGCAGCAAGGCCGCAAGGGTTTCTAGAAATGACGGTCGAAGATTTTGTAAGAAATGCAAAGAAGGAATCGATAAAGAATGAACGAATTAAAAGAAAAATATTTAAAAAAGATAGTTCCTGAAATAAAAAAGAAATTTGGACTTCTTAACGCGCACCAGGTTCCCAAGCTGGTTAAGATTGTCCTTTCTGAAGGGATTTCTGATGGCGGCAGCAACCCAAAATCGGCAGATATTGCCGCGCTTGAAATGACCGAGATTTCAGGGCAAAAAGCGGTAATCAAAAAAGCAAAAAAATCCATTGCCGCGTTTAAGCTTAAATCCAAAGACGCGATTGGCTGCATGGTGACTTTGCGCGGAGAAAGGATGTATTTATTTTTTAATAAATTAATAAATATATGCCTGCCCAAAATAAGGGATTTTAGGGGATTAAACCCAAATTCTTTTGACGGGAGAGGCAACTATTCATTCGGTTTAAAAGAACAGTTGATATTTCCGGAAGTAGATTATGACAAAATAGATAAAGTCAGGGGAATGAATATCACAATCGTAACGACAGCCAAGAACAACGAAGAAGCAAAAGAGCTCCTGAAATTGCTTGGCATTCCCTTTGTGGAGAGATAAATATGGCAAAAAAAGCGTGGCTTGAAAGGGCAAGAAAAGGTCCAAAGTTTGCGGTAAGAATCAAAAACAGATGCAAGCTGTGCGGACGTTCGAGGGCATATATTAGAAGGTTTGGACTTTGCAGGATTTGTTTTAGAGCTTTGGCGCATCGGGGAGAGCTTCCCGGGGTTGTCAAGGCAAGTTGGTAAGGAGGATTGAATGAACGATTTAGTTTCAGATATGCTGTTGCGCGTTAATAACGGTTTATCCAGAAAAAAAGAAAATGTTGATCTTGTTTACAGTAAGCTGGTTACCGAAATTGCGAGGATACTGGTTGAAGAGGGATTTATTTTATACCAGCAAATTTTAACAAGAGGAAAGAAAAAGATTTTGCGCGTTGGGCTGAAATACGTCCTGGATAAATTTGGAAAGCCGCAAAGAGGAGTTATTTCAGGCTTAAAAGTAGCAAGCAGGCCTGGAAGGAGAATGTATGTTTCCTTCAGGAAAATTCCAAAAGTAAGATGCGGTTTAGGAAGCGTGGTTTTGACAACTCCAAAAGGGGTTATGGCTGATAACAAGGCAAGAAAAGAAAAAGTCGGCGGCGAAGTGCTGTGTTTTGTCTGGTAAGGAGAAATTATGTCTAGGATAGGGAAAGCTCTCATAGAAATCGTAAAAGGCGTAGAAGTAAAATCAATTAGTGGAGAAGTCCAAGTTTTAGGCCCTAAGGGAAAACTATCCATAAAGATTGATCCGAGGATTATTGTCGCGGTAAAAGACGGCACAGTTTCTTTATCTAGAGAAAAAGATGATAAAGACTGCCGGGCGCTCCATGGGTTATATCGCGCGCTAATCAATAACATGGTAACAGGGGTATCGGTTGGATTTGAAAAGGTTTTAGAATTATCAGGGGTTGGGTATAGGGCGGCGCTTTCGGGTAAAAATTTAACTGTTAGCGTGGGACATTCGCATCCTATTGAATTTACTCCGGAAGCCGGGATAACTTTTGTGGTTGAAGGCACCAATAAAATTAAAATTCAGGGGATTGATAAAGGCCAAGTTGGACAAATTGCGGCAATTATCAGACTGGTAAGAGAAGTTGAACCGTATAAGGGCAAGGGGATAAAATACGCGGGCGAAATAGTGCGCCGCAAAGCTGGAAAAGCGGCGAAATCTGCCGGCAGTGCGGCAGGAGGAAAATAAAGTGAAAAAGAAAAATATTTTTGGCGCAAAAGACAGGCCAAGGCTTTCGGTTTATAGAAGCAATGGCCAAATTTACGCCCAAATAATTGATGACGTTGAAGGGAAGACGCTGGCTTCTTCTTCAAGCCTGAAAATTAAAAGCGGCAAGAAATCAGAAAAAGCGAAAAGCGCAGGGATAGAAATCGCGAAGTCCGCGATAGCCAAAAAAATCAACACAGTTGTTTTTGACCGCGGAAAATTCAAATACCATGGGCGCGTAAAAGCGCTGGCTGAGGGAGCAAGAGAGGGAGGATTGGTGTTTTAATGGCTTTTTATAATAATAAGCAGGAAAGAGAATTTGAAGAAAAAGTAGTCCAGGTAAGAAGGGTTTGCAAGGTTGTTACCGGTGGAAAACGTTTTGGATTTAGGGTTCTTGCCGTAGTGGGCGACAAAAAGGGAAGGGTTGGGATGGGAGTCGGCAAATCGGGGGATGTTTCGGTTGCCATAAGAAAAGCGGTTGAGGCGGCCAAGAAAGCAATAATAAATGTGACAATGGTAGCAAGCACTATTCCCCATGATGTTATGGGAAAACTTGGCGCGAGCAATGTAATGCTTAGGCCGGCAAAAGTCGGCAGGGGCGTTATTGCCGGAGGCGCGGTCAGGGTAATTTTAGAACTTGCGGGAATTAAAGATATTGTTGCAAAATCCATTGGATCGAGCAATGCCATTAATTCGGCAAAAGCGACAATTGACGCCCTGCAATCATTGAGAAATTATGAAGATGAAAAAATAAACAGGGGGAAAGAAATAGAAGTGAGGTTTGTTCAAAGTGCTGAATAATAATAATTTGGCTCCAAAATCCGGAGCAATTAGAAAGAAAAAGAAAGTTGGGCGAGGTACTGGATCCGGCCACGGAAAAACCTGCGGCCGCGGGCATAAAGGGCAGACAAGCCGTTCCGGAGGGACAAAGGGTTTGCGCTTTGAGGGCGGCCAAACCCCGATTTACAGAAGACTGCCAAAGAAACGCGGCTTTAAAAACCTTCTTTTCAGGGATGATTATAGGGTTGTAAACCTAAAAGCATTATCAAGGTTCGGCGAAGAAATAACAATTGCTGACTTTATTAACGCCAGGCTCTTAAAAGAAGGGGAAAAATTAAAAATATTGGGAGAGGGAGAAATCAAGAAGCCATTAATAGTAACCGCGCATAAATTCAGCGAAAGCGCAAAAAAGAAAATCGAGAGCGCCGGAGGAAAAGCAATTCTGTGTTAAATTTATTCAGGACATTTTTTAATATCCATGATTTAAGAAAGAAGATATTATTTACTATAGCTATAGTATTTATTTTTAGGGTTGGGGTTCATATTCCGGTTATGGGGGTTGATACCACAAAATTACAAGCGCTTTTTGGGCAGGGAAATCTTTTTAATTTTTTAGACCTGTTTACAGGCGGCGCTTTAATGAAGTTTTCAATTTTTGCCATGGGGATTGTGCCTTATATCAACGCCAGCATTATTTTTCAGCTGTTGACTGTTGTTATTCCCCAGCTTGAAGAGCTGCAAAAAGAGGGCGATTCCGGCAGAAAAAAGATTGCACAAATGACAAGATATCTGGCGGTTACACTGTCGGCATTTCAAGCTTTTGGCATGGCTTTTTGGCTCAGAGGCGTGGTGCAGGAAGGAATTCCATTCCCGCTTTTTCTTATAACATGTGTCGCGACGCTGGCGGCAGGCTCAACTCTTGTCATGTGGTTTGGCGAACTAATAACTGAAAGAGGAATTGGAAATGGGGCATCAATCTTAATATTTATAGGTATTGTATCCCGCCTTCCTGCGAATGTTGCGCAGACCGTAACCCTTGTAAGGGGGGGAGCAAATATAATTGGAGTGGTATTTTTGCTTATTTCTTTTCTGTTAATGATCGCGGCAATTATCATTATCCAGGAAGGGCAAAGAAAAATCCAGGTGCAATACGCTAAAAGAGTGGTTGGCAGGAAGATGTACGGGGGAGGGAGCACCTTTATCCCATTAAGGATTAATCAGGGCGGAGTAATCCCGATTATATTTGCTTCTTCAGTTCTAATCTTTCCAGCTACAATAGCGCAGTTTGCGCCAATCCCGATCCTTCAAAACATTGCGGGATTTTTATCGCCGGGCAAGACATGGTATATGCTTTTCTTTTTTGCGCTGGTTTTCTTTTTTACATATTTTTATACTGCAATTACATTTAACCCCAGCGAATTGGCCGAAAATATCAAAAAATACGGCGGTTTTGTTTCTGGCATTAGGCCCGGAAAGCCGACGGCAGAATTTTTTGAATATACAATATCAAGGTTAACTTTGGTTGGCGCGCTCTTTTTAGGAATAGTCGCGGTGGTTCCGACAATTGTTGAAGGAATTACTCGCATTACCAGCTTCCAGGGATTCGGCAGCACAGCTTTATTGATTGTAGTAGGCGTGGCGCTTGATTTGGTTCGCCAAATTGAAACCCATCTTGTCACAAGGCAGTATGAGGGATTATTAGCATGATATTAATTTTTTTGGGGCCTCCCGGATCAGGCAAAGGGACGCAGGCCAAAAGAATTGCCGACCAATTGAATCTTCCGCATATCGCGTTGGGTGATATTTTAAGGGAAGAAATCAGGGAAGAAACGGAATACGGAAAAAAAGCAAAAGCATTTGTGGAAGCCGGCAAGCTTGTTCCGGATGAAGTGACAATTGAAATAACAAAAAACCGGCTGCTAAAAAGCGATTGTAAAAACGGCCTGGTTCTTGACGGTTTTCCAAGGTCAATAATGCAAGCGGATTCGCTCAAAGAATATTTGAGCGGCAAGGATTATAAGGTAATTTACTTTAAAGTGCCGCTTGAGAGGATTATTGAACGCAATGCAGGACGGCTAAGCTGTTCCAGTTGCGGGTCGGTTTTTCATGAAAAGTTTAATCCCCCCAAAAAGGATAAAATATGCGATCGCTGCGGGAGCGAGCTTTACAAAAGAAAAGACGATAACGAAGAAGTAATCAGGCATAGGTTTAAGGTTTATGAAGAATCAACTTCTCCGGTTGTTGCATATTATGAAAAGAGCGGAAATTTAATATCAATTAATGCGGCCGGCTCTATTGACGAGGTTTTTGAAAGTTTAATTAAATCCTTGGGGATATGATCTCGATCAAAACTCCAGAGGAGATTGATAGGATAAGGAAGGCATCAAAAATTGTTGCCTTAGCCTTAAGGGACATTGAAAAGTATTTGAAGCCGGGAATCTCAACTTTGGAAATAGACGGAATTATTGAAAAGTTGATAGTTAATAATGGGGGATTTCCGGCATTTAAAGGATACCGCGGATACAGGCACGCAGCTTGTATTTCTGTTAACCATGAGGTTGTCCATGGTATCCCATCAGATGAAAAGAAATTATCTGAAGGAGATGTGGTTGCGGTGGATGTGGGCGCGGTTTGGGAAGGGTATTATGGCGATTCCGCAAAAACATTTGCGATTGGCAGAATACCTAAAATCGCAAAGAAATTATTGAAATGCGGGGAAGACGCGCTGGACGACGCGATTAAAATTATTAAACCAGGCGTCAGGTTAGGAGATGTGTCAAGCGCCATTGAAAGCCGCGCGAACAGGAATGGCTTTTCGGTAGTTAAAGATTTGTTTGGACATGGAATCGGCAAAAACCTGCACGAAGATCCGCTGATACCGAATTTCGGGAATAAAGGAGAAGGCATTGAGCTTAAAGAAGGCATGGTACTGGCGATTGAGCCAATGATAAACGAGGGCGGCTATAAAGTTGCAACCCTTTCTGATGGATGGACTGTTATAACTGTTGACAAAAAATTATCAGTGCATTTTGAACATACAGTCCTGGTAGCTCAAAATGGAGTGGAAATATTAACATGTCTAAAAAAGATGTAATTGAAATGGAAGGTGTGATTACAGAAGCGCTGCCAAACGCCCAGTTTAGGGTAATGGTTGAAACCGGACAGATTATTTTAGCGCATGTTTCGGGGAAGATAAGAAAAAATTTTATTAGGATTTTGCCGGGGGACAAGGTAAAGGTTGAACTTTCCCCTTATGATTTAACAAGAGGCAGAATAACCTACAGGATGAGGTAATAAATATGAAAGTACGGGCGTCGATAAAAAAGATTTGCGATAAGTGCAAAATAATCCGCAGGGGAAGGACTTTGCGGGTAATTTGCGAAATCAAAAAGCACAAGCAAAGACAAGGATAGTTAGGAGGAAAAAAGATGGCAAGAATTGCCGGGGTGGATCTACCGCCCCAGAAAAGGATAGTTATCGGATTAACTTATGTATATGGGATAGGCACCTCCTTATCGGAGAAAATATTAATGCGCACTAAGATTAATCCAAGCGTAAAGGGGAAAGATTTAACGGAAACCCAGATTTTGGCGCTTAGAGAAGCAATAAAAGACATTAAAGTTGAAGGGGACTTGAGAAAAGATATTTCAACAAGCATAAAACGATTGACCGATATCGGCTCATACCGCGGGATGCGCCACAGAAAGGCACTTCCGGCTAGAGGGCAGCGTACCAGGACAAACGCCCGAACAAGACGAGGCAAGCGCAAAACTGTCGGTTCAGGCAGGAAAAAGGAGGAAAAAACATAGTTTATGGCTGAAGCAGTAAAAAAGAAAATTAAAATTCGAAAAGGCGTCACTTCGGGGGTTGCGCACATACAAGCGACATTTAATAATACTATTATTACAATAACAGAACCTCAAGGCGCGACAATTTGTTTCGCGTCATCCGGAGGAGTCGGCTTTAAAGGAACAAAAAAAGGAACCCCGTTCGCGGCGCAAATGGCTGCGGAAAAAGCGGGTAAAATTGCGGTTGAAGCGGGTTTAAAAGAAGTTGACGTTTTAGTAAAAGGCCCTGGCGCTGGAAGAGAAATAGCTATTAGGGCTTTGCAGGCAGTTGGGCTTGCGATCAATTCAATAAAAGATGTTACGCCTATTCCTCACAATGGATGCAGGCCTAAAAAGAAGAGGAGGGTGTAGTAATGGGCAGGACAAAAGCTTCTTGCAGGCAGTGCCGCAGGGAAAAGGAAAAATTATTTTTAAAAGGCGACAAATGCGCGACAAAAAAATGCCCGGTTGAAAGAAGAAAATATCCTCCGGGACAACATGGAGCGGCAAACACCAGGATTTCAGAATTCGGAAAAAGGATGAGAGAAAAGCAAAAAGCCAAAAGGATATATGGGTTGACGGAAACGCAGTTTAGGAATTACTTTGAGCGCGCGGCCAAAAAAACTGGAGCTACCGGCCAAAAACTAATGGAACTGCTGGAGCGCAGGCTTGATAATGCTGTTTATAGATTTGGCTATACTGCTTCAAGGCAGGCCGCTCGCCAGGTAGTGCACCACGGGCACGTAATGGTTAACAATAGGAAAGTGGATATCCCATCATTTGAAGTTAAAATAGGGGATAAAATTTTAATTAAGCCTGGAATCCTAGAAAGGGCTAAGGACAGGCTAAAAGAATATACTCCTCCGGCTTGGCTTTCGCTTAATGAAGATTTTACAGGGGATATTATCCGCCTGCCAAGCAAAGATGATACAGAAAAGCTGGTTTTAGAATCAGCCATTGTTGAATATTATTCGAGATAGGGAGGTAACTAATGATTATGTTAGGTGAGAAAGCATGGGTAAAATATGAAGAAGAGTCGCCAAGTTTTGGGAAATTTATAGTTGAGCCGCTGGAAAGGGGATATGGCGTTACTTTGGGAAATTCAATGCGCAGGGTGCTTTTGGCCCATTTAACCGGGGCGGCAATTGTCAGTATTCGCATTGAAGGCACTTCGCATGAGTTTTCAACTTTGCCGGGTGTGGTGGAAGATGTTATAGAAATCATTTTAAACCTTAAAGAAGTTATTTTAAAGTCGCATTCGGATGTGCACAAGGTGATAACCTTAAAAGTAAAGGGGCCGGCGGAGGTAAAGGCATCTGATATTGAACATGATGCTGAAATTGAAGTAATAAACCCAGAACATAAAATTGCAACCCTTGAAAGCGGAGGGAAATTAAGCATTGAAATGATTGTAGAG
Organism: Candidatus Saganbacteria bacterium; assembly: GCA_009772965.1. GTDB lineage: Bacteria > Margulisbacteria > WOR-1 > XYC2-FULL-46-14 > WPAF01 > WPAF01. The sequence goes on along the minus strand of WPAF01000010.1, from coordinate 18,014 downwards.
AAAGGCAAGGGGTTTTCGTCATCTGAAAAGAATAAAAAATCCAGCCTTCCTATGGGATATATCCCGATTGATTCAATTTTTTCGCCGATAAAAAAAGTAAATATCGCGACTGAAGAAGTAAGGGTAGGGCAAGAGATAAACTATGACCGGTTAGTGCTTAGCGTGTGGACAAATGGAGCCATAAAGCCGGATGAAGCGGTGCGTGAAAGCGCTCGTATTTTATCAAAGCATATAGATTTATTCCTGCACCTTGGCGAACATATAGAAACGCTTCTTGGCGAAAGAGACAATATCAGCCATGTTGAATCAGGAGTTTTGGACATGAACCTTGAAGATCTTGAGCTTTCGGCGAGATCATTAAACTGCCTGAAAAAAGCCAATATCAAAACGATAAAAGAATTAATCTCTTTTTCCATGGAAGAATTAATAAAGTTTAAGAACTTTGGGACAAAGTCATTAAATGAAGTCAGGGAAAAACTTACCGAGTACAAGCTTTCATTAAAAGGCGAGGAGATAAAGAGTGAGGCATAAGTTAGGGATAAAAAAACTAAGCAAACCAACAGACCAAAGGGTTGCGCTTATTAATTCCATTATTTATTCGCTTATTAAACACGGGAAAATAAAATTAACCGTAACAAGGGCAAAGGCCGCTAAGCCGGTTGCTGAAAAATTGCTTTCCCTTGCTAAGGCGGGAGATATTTTTTCAAGAAGAAAAGCGGGAAAAATTTTAAAGGACAGGGATATGATAAAAACCCTGTTTAGTTATGCTCCGAGGCTTGAAGGGCGTCCGGGCGGTTTTACCAGGATAACAAAAATAGGGTATAGGCGCGGAGATGCTGCGCCTTTAGGTCTTCTTGAGATATTGTGAAAAATGTTAAGCTGGTCATCATGTATGACGGAACCAGCTACTTTGGATTCGCGGAACAAAAAAACGCCAAGACAGTAATGGGCGAGATAAGAAGATCTTTGAAAAAGCTTTTAGGAGAAGAAGTAAAGGTTAACGGGGCTTCACGGACAGACCGAGGAGTGCATGCGATCGGGCAGGTTGTAAATTTTAAATGCGCTTCTAGGATGGGAGCCGGAGAATTCCTAAATGCGTTGAACTTTTATCTTCCTAAGGATATTAGGGTTTTGGATTCGGAAGAAATTGACGATAGCTTCCATGCGAGGTTTTCGGCAAAAAATAAGGAATACTGTTACAGCGTTTTTGAAGGCAAAGAGATCCCTTATTTTTTAAGAAGTTTCGCTTTACATGTAAAAAGAAAATTGGATGTGCCGCTGATGAAGCTGGCGGCAGGCAAATTAACTGGAGAGCATGATTTCAGTTCATTTGCCCAGGAAATAAAAGGAAGTCCGGTTAGGGTTATAGAATCAATTGAGATAGAAGAAAAGCCGCAGTTTGTAGGCCGGCTTTTAGAGCTTAAGTTTAAAGGCAATGGATTTCTGTATAAAATGGTCAGGGCTTTAAGCGGGACGCTGGTTGATGCGGGACTGAAAAAGATAAAGCCAAATGATGTGGCCGAAATATTAGAGGCCAGGGATCGCAAAAGAGCGGGGAAAACACTTCCCGGACATGGCCTTTGCCTGGTAAAAGTTAATTACTAAAGGGTGGTAAAAATGAAGAGAAATAAGACATATTCTACAAAACCTGAGGATATAAAGAGGGAGAGTTTTGTCGTTAATGCCGATTCTAAGGTTTTAGGCAGGATGGCAACTGTGGTTGCTCGTATTTTATGGGGGAAAAATAAACCAATCTTTTCTCCGCATATGGATTGCGGCGACACGGTCTATATCTACAATGCTGAAAAAATCAGGCTAACAGGGGCAAAGGAAATGCAAAAAACTTATTTTTCGCATTCAGGATTTATTAGAGGCGATAAACTTTTGGGATTTTTAGAGAAAAAAAGAAGGGATCCCAGGAAAATATTGTACTTAGCGGTAAAAGGAATGCTGCCGAGAAACTCGTTAGGGGAGAAGATATTAAAAAAACTGAGAATAAATACGGGACAACTTCCCGAAGAAATAAAAGCAAAAGGATTCAAGGAGGTTAATATTTAATGGCTGAAGAAAAAAAGAAAATAAAAAAGACCGAGAAGCCCGAGGCCGCTTCTAAGACTAAAAAAAAGAAAGTTGAACATCCGATAGAAGCAAAGCCAGCAGAAAAATTAGAAGAGAAGCATGCTGAAATTAAGGTTGAACATAAAGAAGTTAAACATAAAGTAAAAAAAGCCCCAAAAGAAATATCAGGCAGGTTTTACGGAACCGGCAGGAGAAAAAGGGCAACCGCGAGGGTTTATATATCCAAGGGAAACGGGAAAATAGTTGTTAACAATAAAACGGCGAAGGAATATTTTTGCGATCGGCCGGTTTTGATGGCTTTGTTTATAAAGCCTTTTGTTCTGACCAATACTTTTGGGCAATATGATGTTATTGCAAAATTGATTGGCGGGGGAGTAGCTGCGCAAGCGGATGCATTAAGGCTTGGGATTGCGCGCGCGCTGTTGTTAAGCGAAGCAGGATTAAAAAAGGTATTAAGGACTTCAGATATGTTGAGAAGAGATCCCAGAGAAAAAGAAAGAAAGAAATACGGGCTAAAGAGAGCAAGGAGAGCGTTCCAGTATACTAAGAGGTAAGGTGTTTTAGATGAGAAAAGAAACCGATCGGAACTACGGGGAATTTAGAGCGAATGTGCAGAAAGAAGCGGGCGGCTTGGTGAGGTTGAGAGGGGCTTTTCTTAAAGACCATAATGAAGAAATCGTCAATTTGATAAAACATGAAAGCAAATTGGCGGAATCAGAAAATCCGGATCACAGGGTAACTGAAATCTCAAAAGTTGACGGCGGGATGGATGTTTTGATATCTGCTTCCAGTTTGGCGATGCACATCGGAAAATCACTAAGCATGGCTTATAAGGGCGAACATAAATACAACTTTTCTCATGATGAAAAATATGTTGAGGTTGACTGGAAAAGAGACTAGCCGTATTGTATAATAATTAAAAAGAAAGGAAAAATACAATGGCTAGAAAATTTATTAAGTATAACCTGATGATCCCCGGACCCACCCCAATCCCCACGAGAGTACTATCGGCAATGAACCACGACATGATCGGCCATCGCGGTCCGCTATTTTCTGCGGTTATGAAAGATGTGATGGAAGACCTAAGATGGGCATATGAGACAAAAAATACGATATTCATATATCCTTCATCCGGTACGGGAGGAATGGAAGCGGCAGTAGTTAACACTCTTTCTCCCGGGGATAAAGTAATTGTGTTGAATATTGGAAATTTTGGATCGCGCTTTGCAAAAATTTGCACTGCTTATGGGGTAATTGTAAATGACGTTAAATTTGAACGCGGGAAGCCGGCGGATCCGGAAGTATTATTAAAAGAACTAAAAAAAGAGCCGGTAAAAGCTGTTTTATTCCAGCAAAACGAAACCTCAACCGGCGTTATTAACGATGTCAAAACTTTAGCAAAAGTTGTGAGGGAAAACCAGCCGGACGCCCTTATTATTGTTGACGCGGTATCAGGCATGATGGCGGCGCCCTTAAAAACGGATGAATGGGATTTGGATGTTGTTGTTTCCGGCTCTCAAAAGGCATTTATGGTGCCCCCGGGAGTTGCCGCGGTTTCAATTTCTGAACGCGCTTTTAAAGCTTATGAAATATCAAAATGTTCAAAACATTATTGGGACTTTGGGCTTATGAAAGCCGAAGCCCCAAAAGGCCACACATATACTACTCCTCCAGAATCGCTGATCTTTGGCATGCGCGAGGGGCTGAAAATGCTTAAAGAAGAAGGCAGGGAAAATGTGTTTGCCAGGCACAAAGCAAACCGCGATCTTTGCCGAGCCGCGGCTAAAGGTTTGGGATTAAAGCTTTTGGCGGATGATTCTTGTGCTTCCCCTGCGGTTACGGCCATTTGCTCGCCGGATGGGATTGATGGGGAAGAAATAAGAAAATATATGCGGGAAGATTTTAATGTAGAAGTCGCGCCGGGACAATCTGAGCTGAAAAGCAAAATATTCAGGATTGGACATTTGGGCTATGTTGAATCTTTGGATATAATCGGCGCTTTTGCCGCGCTTGAAGTATTGCTAAAACGGATGGGAGCAAAAACAAACTTTGGCGCCGGCGTCAAAGCGGCGATGGAATTGCTCTAAGGCCTTTACTTCTGGCAGTTTGGGCAAAAATAAGTTCCACGGTTGCCTGCATTAATCCTTTTAATTGGAGTTTTACATTTGGGGCAGGGCAAATCCTTTTTCCCATAAACTGAAAGCTTTTGCTGGAAGCTGCCCTTTTTGCCCTTTGCGTCAACATAAGAGCTAAAAGATGTTCCCCTTGAGTTTAATGCTTTTTTTAAAACATTTTTAATTTCGAAATATAGTTTTTTTATTTCGTTGTCTTTTAATGAATTGGCGCGCCTTTGAGGATTAATCCCGGCATAAAAAAGCGATTCCAGCACATAAATATTTCCCAGGCCGGCAACCAGTTTTTGGTCCAGCAGAACAGATTTAATTATTCCTTTACACTTATTAAGGATATCTTTTAAAACGTTAAACGTAAATTCTTTGGACAACGGCTCATATCCTAAATCAAGGTTTGGGTAGCTGTCATAAAACCTGATTTTTCCAAAAAGCCGCATATCTGAATAGTAAAAAGATTTATTTCCAGAAAATTTAAATTCTACTTTGACATATTTATCCTTTGTAAATATCAGCCGGCCGGTCATCCCGAGGTGGACCACCATATATTTTCCTGATTTAAACTTAAAGAGCAAATATTTTGCCCTTCTTTCAATATCTGCGATTTTTTCTCCGGTAATTTCAGCAATAAATTCCTTTGGCGCAATATCTTTTATAACCCTTTTATCAATAACAACCACTTTGCGGATTGTTTTTCTTTTTACAAGGGGCAAAAGACCTTTTCTAATAGTTTCAACTTCTGGTAATTCCGGCATAATACAACTTTAACACAAAATAGATTCATGGTAAAATTCGTCAAAAGAAATCGTGCAGTAGTCGAGAATGAGACATTCTCGACTACGCGTAGCAGAGGTTGGCTCAACCTCTGCTAGCGGTTGGAGGTCAAGTTAATGAAAAGATATATTGATGCATTAAAAAGGTTTATTTTATTCAGCGCTATTACGCATATAATTCTTTTAATAATAAAATTCATTGCCACAAGAAACCTTAATATAATTAATTATTTTAATATCCTTGATATTGATTTATTTATCCCCGGGGTGGTCCAAAGCCAAATGAGCCAAGTTTTATCGCCAATTGTGATGGTTGGCATATATCTTGTAATCTTAAAATATTTTGCAAAGCCTTAATTGAATTATTCCCCTTATTTTGCTAGAATTGATTGAGATTTCACAGTAATCACTAAGGAGAGGACTGAAATTATATGAAAATTCTAGCATCTGATAAAATTGCCGAAGTTGGACTGAAAATGCTTCGCGACGCGGGTTTTGAAGCGGACATGAAAGCAGGACTGTCCGAGGACGAGCTTATTAAAATAATTCCACAGTATGACGCGTTAATTGTTCGCTCAGACACAAAAGTAACCCCCAAAATTATTGAAGCGGGGAAAAACCTTAAAATAATTGGGCGTGCTGGGGTGGGTGTGGACAATGTTGACCTTCCTACTGCTTCTAAAAATGGGGTTATAGTTGTAAACTCGCCGGAAGGGAATACAGTTGCCGCGGCTGAGCACACGTGGGCAATGCTTCTTTCTATGGCAAGGCAGATTCCCCAAGCGCATTTTAAGTTGAAAAATGGGGTGTGGGATAAAAAGTCGTTTAAAGGGGTTGAAGTCCTCAATAAAACAATCGGGGTAGTAGGGTTGGGAAAAATTGGCAGGAGGGTGGCCTCCTACGCGATTGGGATGGGAATGAACGTCTATGGCTTTGATCCTTATGTGACGGAAGAATATGCAAAAAACATGGGAGTAAAACTGGCCAGCCTTGACACAATCTATAAAGAGTCAGATTTTATTACATTCCATGTGCCAAAAAACAAAGATACGCTAAACATGATTAATGCCCAAACTATAGCAAAGATGAAAAAGGGTGTGCGGCTGGTAAATGTTGCCCGCGGCGGGATCATAGATGAAAAAGCTTTGTATGATGCCTTAAAAAGCGGCCAGGTTGCAGGGGCGGCGCTTGATGTTTTTGAAAAAGAGCCGTGCGAAAAATCACCTCTTTTTGAACTTGATAATGTCGTTATTACTCCGCATCTTGGAGCATCAACCATTGAAGCTCAGGTTAATGTAGCGGTTGATGTGGTTGAGCAGATAATAGAAGTATTAAAAGGCGGAGCGGCGCGATCCGCGGTAAATATTCCAAGCATGAAACCGGAACTTATTGCGCCGGTTAAGCCATATATGGGAATCTCCGAAAAGTTGGGCAAGCTTGCCTCGCAAATCATTAAAGGTGCGGTTAGCAAAGTGGTAGTTGAATATTTTGGAGAAGTTGCAGAACTAAATGTTTCGCCGCTAACTACCGTTGTCCTAAAGGGATTGCTTGAGCCGATAATGGATGTAAAAGTAAATTTTGTTAATGCTCCCCTTATTGCTAAGGAGCGGGGGATTGAAATATCTGAAATAAAGAATAGGGAATCAAAGGACTTTGCCTCATTGATATCGGTCAGGATTAAATCAGAAAATGACGACAGGGAAGTGGGCGGCACGATATTTGACAAACTAGGAGATCGGCTGGTTTCTATTGATGGCTACAGGATTGACGCAGTCCCTCAGGGATATTTGCTGATAATAAAAAATATTGATAAACCGGGGATGATCGGCAAAGTTGGCACTTTTCTGGGCAAAAATAACGTAAATATTGCCTCAATGGATGTTGGACGGCTCAAGATGGGACAAGCGGCTGTAATGGTGCTCAATATTGATTCTGATGTGCCGGACAAGCTTTTGCAAGATCTTACCAGGATTGAAGGCATTTCTGGCGCGACAGCTGTAAAAATATAAAAGTGGCATTATTAGATAAAATATTCCGCAAAAAAAAGATTGGCTTGGCGCTTTCGGGCGGCGCGGCGTACGGCTTTGCGCATATCGGCGTGTTAAAAGCCCTCAAAAAAAACAAAATCAAAATTGATTATGTTGCTGGAGTAAGCGCCGGGGCGATAGTGGGCGCGATATTCGCGGCAGGGATGGATCCTGATATTATGGAAGTTAACGCGAAAAAAGTTGGCTGGTTCAGGTTTTTAAAATTCCCGCTTGGCAAAACAGGCATCCTCTCAACTGAAGAAATTGAAAAATTTATTATCGAAAATATTGGAGACAAAGAAATAAAAGATCTAAACATCCCCTTTGCCGCAGTTGCGGTTGACCTGATGTCAGGGAAAGAAGTAGTGATAGATAAAGGAAAAGTTGCCAGGGCCGCGGCAATTTCGTCTGCTTTCCCGGGAATATTTTCAGCGGTTGAAATAGATAACAAGCTGCTGGTTGATGGTACGGTATATAACAATTTGCCTACGTCTGTAGTTAAAAAAATGGGGGCGGATATTGTAATAGCGGTTGATGTTATACCTGCCAACCATTTAAAAAAAGCTCCGGCAAATCAAGTCCAAATTTTAGAAAGAGCCTATGATATTTTAGTTAAAAGCAGTACTGAACAAAGCAGAAAAATGGCGAATATTGTGATTGAGCCGGAAATTCCTGATGATATTTGGCATTTTGACGTGGATGAATACCCCCAACTGATCAAGGCGGGGGAAGAAGCCGCCCGCAAAAAGATTGCAGAAATAAAAACAAAAGTAACGTTTTTCTAACACACATGAAGCAATTCCTCCCAACCAATAAAAGCGATTTACAAAAAAGGGGCATTGATCAGCTTGATATAATTATGATCACCGGCGATGCCTATATTGACCATCCCAGTTTTGGCCCGGTATTGATTGCCCGCTATTTAGAAGATAAAGGGTTTTCGGTTGGTATTATTCCACAGCCAAAAAGCGATGAAGATTTTAATAAACTTGGCCGGCCAAAACTTTTTTTTGGCATATCTTCCGGTAATCTTGATTCAATGGTTTCCCATTATACAGCGGATAAAAAAATCCGCCGCACCGACATGTATTCGCCAAACAATGAGGCCGGGCGCAGGCCTGACCGGGCGACCATTGTGTATACAAATAAGGTTAAAGCTTTATTCCTGGGGGCTAAGGTGGTGTTGGGTGGGGTAGAAGCGAGCCTTAGAAGATTTGCCCATTATGATTATTGGGATGATAAGGTCAGGCGGTCAATCATATTTGACGCTAAGGCGGATTTTCTGGTTTATGGGATGGCAGAGAGAGGAATCCTTGAAATAGCAAAAAGTCTTGAGGGGAAAACAGAAAGCGCCCTTTATCATAACACTGCTATAATCACAAAAGACATTTCTCATTTAAAAAATTACTTAATTCTTCCTTCATATGAAGACGTTTCATCAGATAAAAATAAATACGCGGAAGCTTTTAAGCTCTATTATACTGAAGGAAGAAAAAAACACCCCCGCGCCATCATCCAGCCCTGCCAGGGAAGATATTTAGTTGTCTTTCCACCGGAAAATCTTTCACAAGAAAAATTTGAAGCGCTTTTTACCCTGCCTTTTGTGCGCGCGCCGCACCCGATGTACAAAGGCAAGAAAATTCCGGCTTGGGACTTTGTAAAATATTCAACGGTTTCCCACCGGGGATGTTTTGGGGGATGTTCTTTTTGCGCGATCTCCCAGCACCAAGGAAAATACATTTTAAGCCGAAGCGTCGAATCTATAAAACAGGAAATAAAAAACGAGATCATCCCTCAAGATGATTTTACCGGCCAAATTCTTGATGCCGGCGGTCCAACATCTAATATGTTCGGCATGTCTTGCAAATCTGAGGAGGGCTGTACCCGCGCAAGCTGTATTTATCCTACCCAATGTAAAAACCTGGATGCATCGCTTAAGCCATCGATAAAACTTTTAAGAGAGATACGCGGTCTGCCCGGGATAAAAAAAATATCAATTGGTTCCGGCATAAGATACGACCTTGCTTTGCTGGATGATGAGTATATTGAAGAAATTGTAAAGCATCATGTGGCAGGACAATTGAGCGTTGCGCCTGAACATATTTGCGAAGAAGTATTGCTGATGATGGGAAAGCCCAAAAAAGAGAAATTTCTCGAGTTTGAGGAAAAGTTTATGGCGCTCAGCAAAAGGCACGGCAAAAAATATTTTCTTGTGCCTTATTTTATATCTTCCCATCCCGGAAGCACCCTCCAGCATGCTTTGGAGCTAACATTGTTTTTAAAAAAGAATCATATAAAAATTGAGCAAGTGCAAAACTTTACGCCGACTCCCATGACTGTTTCAACCTGCATGTATTATACCGGCATTGATCCCTTTACCGGGAAAAAAGTGCATGTGCCAAAAGGGGAGGAGAGAAGCTTTCAGAGGGCTCTGCTACAGCCGCAATTAGAAAAAAATTATCGGCAGGTGGTTAAAGCGTTAAAACAGTTGAGGAGAGGGGATTTGATTAAGCCCCTTACAAAAACCCCATTTTAATCCGCGAGCTAGTTGAAATATAAACCCCAGCAATACCCATTTTAGTCTCATGGTAAAGCCAAAGAATGTTATTTGTGGTACAATATCAATAATGGGTGAAGAAGTATTATTTAATAAACCTTTAGGTAGCGCCCCAATTATAGAGGCTGTAATAGGGATATCCGTTAACAGACTTTTCGAAAATAAAGATGAAATTAAGGCTGCATTCGACAAAACGCCGCTTAAAAATATTTATACAACTCATAAAACGACCAAAATTGTGTCGTTTCAGATTGACGAAAAAGATGGCAGAACAATTGCAGAGGACGCAGTAGGGTTCATCTTTTCGAAAGAAAATGAAAGCCTTTTTATAGAGAAAAATAGAATAACGCTAAGCGATAGAAATAAATACCAAAGTTTTGATGAATTGCTTAAAAAATATAAATATATATGGAACGAAATTTCCCCGTACATTAAGAATATTGAGAATAAAGAAATTATTGATATTGGGATAAAATGTGTAAACAAATTCGATTTAACAGCCAAAGACATTGACTCTGAGACGTTTTTGATAAACCCCTCTATTTCACTTCGATCTAATAGCACAACGATAGGTAAAATACAAGAATTTCTTGCGATTCACAAGATTGTTTCGGATAAAGATAAAACATTTGCTAATGTAAAAACTATTATGACGGCATTGCCGAGCAATGTAGTTAAGTGTATTTTTGAGATTGATGCACACGATAATGAGAAAAGAGCGCTAGACTTTGACCTTATGGAAAGCGTTTTGGGTACGCTTCGATTATTTAAAAATAGTATATTTTTTACTAACTTACCAAGAGCAGATAAGATGGAGCAATTTAAATAATGCCCGACACATTAGAGCTTGTCATGCCAGACAAGGTGCACAGAAACACTGCAAAAGATTTTAATAGATATCCTTTCAAAAATAGCTCTATTCGGGTTAGTAATCTTGAGGAAATCTTGCGCGCTACTCCTTCAACAAACGTTATTGATAAATCCACGCAAAAGCAAAAGCTATTTGCGGAGATTAATGGGATAGTTTTGAAATGTAAGGTGAAAAATTGGGATGGATATGGAGCTTCACCTATTAGCGAATTGTCAGCAGTCTACGCAAAAGACTTTATTGATCTTATGCGAGATAATTTGCCGCTTCCCGAAGCCACACCGCAACCAGATGGAGAGCTTGGCCTTGAGTGGTGCACAAGGAATTATCATTTTGCATTAAGCATTTCCGATGAAAAAGAAATAACATACGCTATTCATAAACCGAAAGGGAAAAATAGGGGTGTTTTGTGTTTCGACTCATTTAAATTGCCAATAGAAATTGAATTATTTATAAATGAGATAGCTTACGATTCTTATGAAGAATAAGGCGCCCGATGATGAGGTTGTCACAAGATTTGAAAAAGATCTTGATAATTTTAACAAAAAAAGGAAGAAATTAAAATAAAATGGAGATTCACAAGTGAACGGGCAAGAAAAAGGTTTGGCTACAAATGAATACTTATAATGCGGTCAGAGCACTAGCTTGCCCACCATCTTTTTTAGTCAAATCCTAAATCCTAAACAAATTCAAAATAATAAATCCCAATTTTCAAAACAAGTATTGGATTTAGGTAATTAGGGTTTGTTTTAGCCTTTACCCCAAAATTTGTCTGCTTCTTTTTCCATCTTCTCCAGCCGGTCGTAGTAGTCAGGGAATTCGTTAAGATGGGCGAGGGTGATTTTGCCGGTTATAACCGGATCATCATTTGTAACATTGGTTGAGGGATCAATTAGGCCATGCTCTAGCTCAACATCCATCCCCCGCCTGAATTGGTCTACGTCAAATTTATCCCACTTAATCCCGATCCTTTCACCAATCTTTTTTGCTTCTTCGGCGCTAAAATGTTTTTTATCTGACATTTGAAACTCTCCTTATAATTATAAAACCCTACCTAATTCTACTATACAACCTCTGCAATAACATTATTAGATTATTCGCCTTTATTTCAATGGCCTTGCTGGGGCACATTTCCGCACAGCAATAGCAATTTATGCATTTATCGTAGTTAAAAATTGGATATTTTTTTGAAAAATCTATGGCTTTTGACAAACAAATCTTATAACAATTCCCGCAGTTTGTGCATTTATTTTTTAAAAGCATTGGCTTTTCAGAAATCATTTTATTTAGGATATTTTGTAAAAATGCCGGGCCGGGAAAAATTGGTGTTAGGGTTTCAATCCGTTTAAAATTACTGTTAAATAAATCCTCTATCTTTTCGCCAATTAATTCAATTGTTTCAGGATTGAAGCGGTCATCAACTTTGATGGTTGGAATGTCCTTGGGGTTGATGTTTATAATTTTGCAAATAATATAATCCAATGCTTGGGCGCTTTGCGATGCCCCGATAAAATTCAAACGGATAGGGGAACCAGAAACAGGCCCGCCGTTTCCTTCCATGGCAGAAACCGCGTCCACAATTGAAAGTGCTGGCTTTAGGTTATCAATTAAATCCAAAAGCATCAGGCAAAAATCTTCTTTTTTGGGGAGCTTTACATGATATCCGCTTTTTAATATTCCCGGGATACACCCGAACATATTTTTTACCGCACAGGTAATGCCGGTTAAATGATGGGTTTTCAGCTTTGCTAGGTTTATCACAACGTCAAAATCAAGGATTTCTTTGGCTATAGTGATGGTTTTAAATCTTCTGCTGTTTGCGATTGGCAAGTCATATGGTGTTTTAAACTCGATAAATTCAGCGCAAATCTCATTGTATCCTGAAACCTTGAAAGCTTTTTTGGGGTTATCAAACCCGGGGCTGTCGCCAATAAAAGGGATTCCTTTGGCTTCTTTTACCAGCCTTATAACCGCTTTGAGGATTGCAGGGTGGGTGTTTACCGTTTTATCCGGCGTATGAGCTCCAAGCATATTTGGCTTGAGCAGTACTTTTTGGTTTGGTTTTATAAAACTGGATATTCCGCCCAAATTATCAACCGCGGCTTTTATGGAGCGATAAACATCTTCTTCAGCGTAGGAGAGGCATTTATTAAGAGAGACCTTCAAACGGTTAACCCGATAATGCCCGATTCATTTATTGTGTCCCCGTTGGTTAAAACCACAGCCCGCTCCATAATATTTTTTAATTCCCTTACATTGCCGGGATAGTTGTAGTTATAAAGTATTTTTTGCGCCGCCGGAGATAAGTTTTTTATTTTTCGGTTTAATTCTTTATTGAATTTATCTAAGAAATAAGAGATAAAAAGCGGGATGTCTTCTCTTCTTTCCTTAAGAGAGGGCATTTCAACTGGAATAACGTTTAAGCGGTAATAAAGATCTTCCCTGAATTTGCCGTCTTTGATAAATTTTTTAAAATCAATGTTTGTGGCTGATAGTATACGGACATCTACCTGTATTGGCCCGTTGCCGCCGACCCGTTCGACGGATTTTTCTTCAAGCACTCTCAGAAGCTTTGCCTGCATTGCCGGGCTCATGCATCCAACTTCATCAAGAAACATCGTCCCACCGCCCGCCAGTTCAAATTTTCCGATTCTCCTGTCGAGCGCCCCGGTAAAGGCTCCGCGCTCATGCCCAAAAAGCTCCGACTCAAGCAAATTTTCTGGTATTGCCGCGCAGTTTACGGCAATAAAGGGCTTACGGCTCCTGTTGCTCAGCTTATGTATTGCTTTAGCTGCGATTTCTTTTCCGGATCCCGATTCCCCGGTAATTAATATGGTGCTGTCGGTTTTTGAAATATTGCTGATCAGCTTTATGACATTTTTTATTTTTTCTGAATTGCCGATTATATCGCAATAGCGTTCCTGTTCTTCTACTATTTCGCGCAGAGCCTGGTTTTCCCTCTCAAGGGACCGTTTATCAAGAGCTTTTTTAATAATGGCCAACAGTTCTTCAACTTCAAAGGGCTTGCTCACATAATCTTCCGCGCCAAGCTTCATTGCTTCAACGGCGGATTTGATATCCTTGCTGGCGGTTATAATTATTACCAGCATTTGAGGATCAAGTTCTTTTATTTTAGTAAGAGTTTCAATCCCATCCATTTCGGGCATTTTAAGGTCTAAAAGCAACAGTGAATATTCTTTTTTCTTAATTTCACTTATTCCCTGCTTGCCGGATGAAACAGCTTGAGGGGAGTACTTTTTCTTTAGGATGGATTTTAGGGTTTCCTGCATATCGATTTCATCATCAATTATTAAAATGTTTTCCTTGTTCGGCATGCCGTAATTATATCATTTTTATGGTAAGATTATTAAAATGTCTTTTTATATAGTTTCTTTGTTTTTTACGGGCATTTCAAGCATTTTGCTTGGCGGCTTTGTTTTTAAGAGAGATCGTCCTGCGAATATTTCGCTGGCTTTGTATACTTTCGCGGTGGCGGTGTGGTGCTTGGGGCAAGCCTTTGGCGAGCTTTCGCCGGCAAAAGAGCAGGTTTTATTCTGGACAAGGATAAATTTGAGCGGCGCGATTTTTATCCCATTTTTCTACTATACTTTTGTCAACGCGTTCCTCGGAGAAAAAAAGAAAATCATTACTTATGCTGGTTTGCTTTTCTGCTTTGTCTTATTAATCCTTGATACCACGCCGTTTTTCATTTCTGATGTTTCAAGGCGATATGTATATAGGTACTACCCGGTAGCCGGGCCCGGCTATCTGATTTTCGCGGGGTACTTTTTTGTTATGGTAGCCACGGGCTTTTATAAATTAGTTCAAGCGGCAAGAAATTCTGTCGGCAACCGACGGAACCAGATCCTTTATATTATCCTGGCGTCAATTATGGGGTTTGGCGGGGGAGTGACGGCCTTTCTTCCCGCTTTTAATATTGATTTTCCATATCTTGCCCATTACTTTTTGCCTTTTTACTTTTTAGTTGCAATTTATGCCATATTTAGGCACCAACTGCTTGATATACGGGTAATTCTCCGCGGGGGATTGGTTTATTCCATAATAACTTTATTTTTTACCGGCATTTATGCCCTTTTAGTGTTTTCATTTAAAGAATTTTTTCAAGCGGTTACCGGGTGGCATTCTTTTTTTGCCACCATTGTAATTGTGTTTGGCGGCGTTATTCTTTTTGACCCTCTCCGCAAATGGGTGCAAGGCGGAGTTGATAAATTGTTTTTCAGAGAAAAAATTGATTACCAAAAGGCGCTAAAAGATCTTTCGCAAGCGGCAGTCACCATATTTGACGAAAAAGAGCTGATAGACCTGGTGACTAAAACAATAAAAGAAAAAATGCGGGTGAAGTCTGTTGCTGTTATGCCTCATGAAGCTGATTCTCAAGGGTTTGAACTGTCTTATAAGCTGGTGTCAAAGGGAGTGCTTTTTGGGACGCTTAATTTAGGGGCTAAAGAATCGGGAGAAATGTACACAGAGGAAGATAAGGATCTATTGGTTACCCTGGCCAATCAAATGGCAATTGCGCTAAATAATGCGGCTCTTTATCGGGAAGTTTTGCGATCTGAAAAATTAAACGCGCTTGGCACGATGGCGGCGGGGCTTGCCCATGAAATAAAAAATCCACTGGCCTCAATCAAGGGCATGACCCAGATACTTCCTGAAAACATTGCCGACAATGAATTTATCGCCAAATATTCAGACATTGTCCCGCGCCAGCTCGACCGGATCAACAATATTATCGAAACCCTGCTAAAAATTGGCAAACCGCAGAGTTTTGTAAAAACCAGGGTAGATTTGTCAAAAATATTATTGGATCTTATAAAATTAATTGAAAGCCAATGCCGCGAGAAAAAAATTGCCATTGAAAAAGAAATTGAAGAAAAGGTGTTTGTTGAAGGCGATGCTGACCAGCTGATGCAGGCGTTTATGAATTTGATATTAAACGCGGTCGATTCCATGCCCCATGGCGGAAGGTTGAAAATACTAAATTTTAGGTATAGAGTTGATTATGCGGCAGTTGAAGTTTCTGATGCCGGGTCGGGAATTTCCCCTGAGAACTTAAAAAAAGTGTTCGACCCGTTTTTTACGACCAAGGAAAAGGGCAGCGGGCTGGGGCTGGCGGTAACTTACAGGATAATTAAAGAACATAAAGGTGAAATTGAAGTTTTAAGCGAGCTTAATAAGGGGACAACATTTAAAGTATGGCTTTGTATAAAACAAAAGGAATAGTTATTGGCAGCCGCGAGTTTGGCGAAACCGCAAAGATGATTACTTTTTTTACCAGCGATTACGGCAAGATTAAAATAATTGCCAAGGGCGCGAAAAGGATGAATTCAAAGTTTGGCGGGCGGCTTGAGCTGTTTTCGTTTTTAGATATTTTAGCGGCTAAAGGACGCAATTTGGATATCTTAAGCCAGTGCGAAACAATAGAAACATTTCAAAAGATACGCGATAAGGCCGAATCGCTTTGTTTGGGTTTTTATTTTATTAGAGTGATTGACAGGGCTCTGGTAGAAAGCCAAAAAAATTTCGATCTTTTTAAGCTTCTTGTTTATTCGCTAAAAAAGACAAAAGACGGGGTAGGGGAGGAAGAAGTCTTGAAATATTTTGAAGTTAACTTTTTAAGGGTTGAGGGGATTTTTAAAAAAGGGGTTCCTCCGGACATTCTAATCGGCGAACATTTAGGGGTTGATATTAGGCCATGGAAACAGAAAATATAAAGCCCGGGGGTTTTATGGCGGTATTGTCCAACTTTGGTTTTTTATTCCTGTGGCTTGGGCAAATAACCAGCCAGCTGGCGGACAGGATTTTTGTTTACGTGCTAATGATAATAATCTATGAATTAACGAAATCCAACCTTGGCGTGTCTTTGCCGCTTTTAGCTTTTGGAATACCCTCTGTGCTGATTGCTCCCTGGGCGGGGGTTATGGCTGATAAGCTGGATAGAAAATGGATAATGGTAATATCTGATGTTGTTAGGGGATTATTAATCTTATTAATCATTCCGCTTATTTCAAAATCCGTGGGCTTGATATTTTTAATGAGTTTGCTGATTTATTCAGCGGCGCAGTTTTTTGCCCCGGCAGAATCTTCGTCCATCCCGGAGCTGGTGGACAAAAAAAACCTTATTGTGGCAAATTCTCTTTTTATGATTACCTGGATGGCCTCATCAATAGTTGGCTTTGGTCTGGGCGCCCCGCTGGTAGGATTGCTTAATGAAACAGGAACCTTTGTCGCGGCGGCGGTCTTTTATTTTATTTCGGCTGCGGCGATCCTTCTTGTCCCATTAAGATATCGGGAGCCTGCTGCATCCAAAAAAGGAAAAAACGCTTGGCAGGATTTAGCGGTTGCTTTTGAGTTCATAAGAAGAAACCAAATTATCAGGTATAGCTTGTACAAGCTCTTTGTTGCTACGTCTGCAATTGCGGTTCTTTCACTTTTGGCAATTTCTTATGCCGGAAAAGTTTTGATGATTGGTGAAAAAAACTTTGGATATTTGATTATCGCGGCAGGGGTGGGAATGATAATCGGCATGGCAACGCTTGAACGCTTGAGGCATTACCTTAAACTGGGGACAATTGTGGTAATGAGTTTTCTTTTTTCCGGAATGTTTCTTCTTATGCTTTCAAATACCGCAGATTTTCGCCTGGCGGCATTTATTATTATGCTGCTTGGCGCGGGCAATATTTATATTACATCTTCCATACAAACTATACTGCAGTCAAAAATCCCTCGGCAGTTGAGGGGTAGGGTTTTTGGAGTGCAGAACATGCTCATTAATTCCGCGTTTACCTTACCGGTGGTATTTTTTGGATTGGTTGCGGATATTTGGGGCATATTGTTTTCAATAGCATTTTTAGGGTGGATTGTGTTTTTTATGGGAGTGGCGGGGATATTTTTACCCAAGTTCAGAACCGCATAAAATAAAAAAGCCGGAGAACAGGCATTCCGGCTTAATTAACCAAATAAGAGGCGATTCTCTTTCCTGTATATATATCGTCAAGTTGTATCAAAAATTTCACTTTATTTTGGTCACCATAAAATATTATTCAAGATGGGTTCTTTTCTTGTCTGATAATCATTATTATGTAAAGCTGTTTTCTTTTATTTATTTTTCAAAACCTTTTTTTCTTTGCTTTTTTGCTTGATCAAAAAAGCAACAAAAAAATCAAGTGCCTTCAAATGCCCCCGTAGCTCCGCTTTTGCTTCCTTTGGCCAACCCCAAAACATCCGCCAAATACACGCAAACCTGCCTGCCGGCAGGCAGGTCGCTCCGCTACTCACCACCATTTGAAATCCCCGCCTTGAAGTCACCCTTACTTATATTTATATTTTGGCTTTATCTATTAGATTGTTTTATTCCCTGTTTCTACGGCGGTTTCATTTTGGGTGGAGAAGGGCATTTTAAACCGTTCAGGTTTAAAGGGGTCATGGGTGCCTGTGGGGAAAAGGCCAAAGCGAGTGAGTGTCCAGCGAACGTAGCGTTGGGTGGTCGTGTTTGAAACCGCCTTGACCTTTTCTTGTTACTTCTTTTGCGGTCAAGCCAAAAGAAGCCTGCCTGCCGGC
>WPAF01000058.1 GCA_009772965.1 Candidatus Saganbacteria bacterium | reverse complement strand
ATTAAATCATTGAGTATTTTTTTGACAAGTTCAATACTGTCCCAATCAAATATGGAAATCTGTATTATATTTTTATTTAATTTTTTGAGATTCCCTGCCACTTCGTTGGCAACGTTCTCTGAAACTACGTCTTTTTTGCTTATAAAAAGATATTCCGGCTTTTCCAGAAGCAGTTTATTGTATGTCTCTAGCTCGCTGCGCACCGTTTTATAATCCGAGACGGGATCTGTCGAATCTGCGGCTACAAAATGAAAAAGGATTTTCGTGCGCTCTATATGCCGTAAAAATTTAATACCGAGGCCCTTGCCTTTAGACGCACCCTCAATAAGCCCGGGAAGATCGGCAAGTATTAAATCATAATACGCGCCTAAATTCGGCTCCAAGGTCGTGAACGGATAATTTGCCACTTTGCTTTTGGCGTTGGTCAGTTCATTAAGCAAACTTGACTTGCCGACATTGGGCAGTCCTACAAATCCCACATCGGCAATCAATTTTAATTCAAAACGGATTTCAAGAAATTCTCCCGGCTCTCCGTATTCAAATTCTTTCGGAGTTGTATTGGTTGACGAACGAAAATGGAAATTACCCTTTCCTCCGGCTCCCCCGCGGGCAATTACCACCTGCTGCCCGATTTTAGTTATCTCAATATCTTCGCCTGTTTTTAGATTATGCGCCACGGTTCCGACAGGAACCGGCAGAACCAGATCTTTCGCGTCGCTGCCGTCGCGAAATTGCGAACGACCGTCCTGCCCGTTTTTAGCTTTAATTTCTTTTTTAAAACGGAATTTATTTAGCGCGTTCAAATCAGAAATCCCTTCAATATAAATACTGCCACCTTTGCCGCCGCTGCCACCAACCGGACCCAAAGACATCAGGTTTTTATTAAACGCCACTGCTCCTTTTCCGCCAGCCCCTGCCGTCACCCGTATTTTTACATCATCAATAAGCATATTGTCAGTATAAACTATTTTAATCCGCATGAAAATCAAATCCCGCTTGAAGCGGGATTTGATTTTCATTTATTTGATCTTACTGAATCAACCCTTCGGTTATTACTCAGGGTTGATACTGAGCCTGCCGAAGTATCAATTATTAAATGCGGGTGACATTTGTTGCGTTAGGTCCTTTCGGAGAATCAGCTTTTTCAAAAGAAACTTTGTCACCTACTTTTAATTCTTCGTAGGTTACCCCCTTCAACTCATTCTTGTGAAAAAACAAATCTTTTTCTTCGCCATCAACGGTAATAAATCCGAATCCCCTATCTGTAAGATTTTTAATTGTTCCTTCCATGGTTTTAAAGATAAATTAATTTAATTAATGTTTTAAGGTTTTACCCTAAAGTTTAGTTCCCCGAATAA
>WPAF01000009.1 GCA_009772965.1 Candidatus Saganbacteria bacterium | reverse complement strand
GATAAAAAATATGCCATGGTCAAAGCCCGGCATGAAATGCCTAAAAAATTGGATTCTTTTGGAAATGAACAACTGGGCGGCATTGGGGAATATCTCTTTTCTTTATTGGAAAAACATACCAAAGGCATTGAATACCGCTTGCAAAACTGCGGGCATGCCATCCGGGGAGGAATCGCCCATACCGCGGATCGGATTTTGGGCTTAAGATTCGGCGATGCGATCTTCCAATTTATCAAAGAAAATAAATTTGGCGTTTATCCAGGACTCAAGGCGGATAAAATTGTGGCCAATGACTTATTAGAAGTCAAAGGCGGAAAATTTATCACTCCGGATGAACAGCTCTACAGCATGCGCAATGCCGTGGATTTTTATGGATTTTGAAAAAATTAAGCATGATATTGCTAACATTGTGAAAAAAAGAATGGATCAAAAACATTATAAAGTCTTTATTTTCGGCTCAAGAGTTAACAGTTCTAGTTTAAGCAGATCAGATATTGATGTTGGCCTTCAAGGCGAACAAAAAATAAATATTACTGTTTTAGAAAATATTAAGGAGGATTGCTATAATTTGCCGATATTGCAAAAAATTGATGTCGTTGATTTTAGAACCGTAAGCGAAGTTTTTAAAAAAGTTGCTTTAGAAAAGATAGAGGTATTATATGAACAGTAAATATATTGTTTTACTAGATGAATTTAAAAGAGCTTTTAAAAAATTTGAAGAAATTATGAAGGAGAAAAAGACCGAGATTGTACGTGATTCTGCCATAAAAAGATTCGAACTTACTTATGAATTAATGTGGAAAACATTAAAAGCCTATCTTGAAGCAAAGGGAATTAGGGTTTTCTCTCCTAAGGATGCAATAAGAGCAGCTTTTCAACAAGGCCTTATCCCAGAAAATGATGACTGGATCAACATTATAGATATAAGGAATTTAACTGTTCATACTTATAAAGAAGCTCTGGCAGAAGAAGTTTACAACGACTTAAAAAAATATTTGCCTTTGATCAAAAATCTTATTGAAAATTTATCTTAGATCCTCAACCCGCCTCGTCCTCGAAAATTTTGGAATCTCATACCAAATTATTTTCTCATATTTATGCTAATTTTATGGGAGTAAGTGCTGAAGTCGGGGGAAACCATGGGGAAGTATTATAATATTTCGATACTGTTCTATCGTACCAGCTTTTAGAAGTCTATTAATAGCTTTTTCCAATTTACCCGCATCTTTACATAACATTTTTATTTGATCTTCAATTTTTTTAAAACTATCACCGGGTTTATAATTATCAGGGCCGCCAAATCCAAAATTAAAAACTGGAGGATCGGCTAAACTGCTTCCTTTAATAGGCAATTTAAGCAAGGTTGTTATTAAATTACGATTATCACTAGCTTTTAACCTAAATGTAATGCCAATGCTGTGCGCTTCGTGGTCCATGTTTAATATCTCGATCTTAACAAGGTTGCTGGGCATAATGCCATGTTTAACAAAATATGGCACTAAAGAAAAAACACCGCTTATCTCATATCTATCAAGCATGTCAACCATAGGATAAGGAGGTTTGGTATGGTTTGCATAAGCTAATATTTTAGCCAATAGCAATAAATATGGTTTTACTTGCTGGTTTCTACTCTCTGGAAATGAGCTTAATTGTTTTAAAATTCTTTTCTCATAATTTGACTGCCTAATATCATACGGAGAAACTGCTTTTTGTGACTTATTTATATGCTTATTATCAATTGGAGTTGTCATATTATTATAATCGTATTATGGACGATTATTCTTGCATATAATCCGTATTTCCCCGGTTAACTGGCAAGCATATTGGCAAGCTTATAAGCATTCATATCGATTGATTTTTTCTTCTTCAAAACTTCATCAATTGGAGTTTCAATAACTTTATCTGATATCAACCCAACCATAAATCCTTTTTTGCCTTCCAATAAAAGCTGAACCGCTCGAGCGCCCAATTTACAGGCCGCTTCCCTGGATAACGCAGTTGGGGATCCTCCCCTTTGGATATGCCCAAGTATTGAAACGCGGACATCAAGCTTGGTGCGCTTTTGAAGCTGTTTTGCCACGTCATCTGCCCTTGCCGCCCCCTCCGCCACAACCACTATAAAACTTGATTTTCCCCTTTGCTGTCCATAACGCAGTTTTTGGCCGATGGCATCAATATTAAACGGCACTTCAGGTATTATTATTGCCTCAGCCCCGCAAACCAAGCCGACATCTAGCGCAATAAATCCATTATTCCTCCCCATTACCTCGATGACAAAAACCCTTTCATGGGATGTGGCAGTGTCTCTAATTTTATCAATCGCTTCAACCGCCGTGTTTACCGCCGTGTCAAATCCAATCGAGTAATCAGTGCCAAAAATATCGTTATCAATTGAGGCGGGGATATTTATAATCGGCAATTGAAATTCTTTTATCAAAACGTTTGACGCATTCAACGAACCGTCTCCTCCAATAACCACCAAACCTTCAATGTTATAAGCTTTAATTTTTTCATAAGCTTTTTTTCGTATATCCTTTTGCCTGAATTCCGGACACCTATGGGTATGGAGGATTGTCCCTCCTCGATTAATTATTCCCCCAACAGATTGAAGCTCTAAATCTTTTATTTTTCCTTCAATTAATCCCAGCCATCCCTTCTCAATCCCAAATACTTTTAGCCCGTTAAAAATCGCCGTCCTAACCACTGCCCTAATCGCGGGATTCATTCCCGGCGCATCGCCGCCCGGGGTTACTACTGCAATCGTTTTAAGTTTTGTCTTTTTTGGCATATCTTTACCAACTCCTATTAATTCAAATTATATCTTATTGCTTAAACCTTCACAATACTGATAAAATAAGAACAGTAAAGGAGCTAAATCATGGAACAAATAAACAGCACAAAAGAATGGCAGGAGCTTAATAACTACAGAAATAAAATTAATTTAAAAGAATTATTTAACTCTGACCCAAACAGGGCAAAAGATTTTGCAATCCGGACACAACATTTATACTACGACTTTTCCCGCCAATTAATTGACAGGAAAGTATTTGAATTATTATTAAAGCTTGCAGATAAAGCAAAACTCAAAGAGAAAATCAGTTCCATGTTTGCCGGTGAAAAAATAAATAAAACAGAAAATCGGGCAGTTTTGCATACTGCATTGCGGAGCTTTTCTAGCACCGAAGTAAATGAGGTTTTGTCTAAAATAGAACAATTTTCCTGCAAAGTTATCAGCGGCGGGCATTTGGGCGCAACCGGCAAAAAACTGAAAAATATTATTTCAATCGGCATTGGGGGGTCATACCTGGGTCCTGAATATTTAGCGCAAGCTTTGCGGCCCTACGCGATAAAAGGAATGAATCTACGGTTTATCGCCAATGTTGACGGCAGCGACTTTGCCGAAAAAACAATTGACTTAAATCCTGAAGAAACATTATTTATAGTTGTTTCAAAAACATTTACCACAGCTGAAACCATGAAAAATGCCGAAACCGCAAAAAAGTGGATACTTAAAGCATTAAATAATCATCCTGAATCAATCCTAAAGCATTTTGCTGCTGTATCAACCGCAAAAGAAAAAGCAACCGCTTTTGGCATTGCCCCTGAAAATATTTTCGGATTTTGGGATTGGGTCGGCGGCAGGTTTAGCGCAACCTCTGCAGTTGGAGCCGTGCCGCTTTCTTTATATTTGGGATTTGAATGTTTTAAAATCATTTTACACGGCGCATCCTTTATGGATGAGCATTTTAAAAATACTTCTTTTGAGAAAAATATCCCCGTAATTTGCGGCCTGATTGACATTTGGAATATTAATTTTTTGGGCTTTAAAACCCGCGCGCTTCTCCCCTATTTCCAAGGGCTCTCAAAGCTTCCTGCCCATACCCAACAGGTAGAAATGGAAAGCAACGGGAAAATGGTTGATATCGAAGGAAGACCTGTTGGCTTTGATACCGGCGAGGTAGTTTTTGGCGAGCCGGGAACCAATGGACAACATTCTTTTTACCAGCTAATCCACCAAGGCACGCAAACTATCCCATGCGATTTTATCGGGTTTATTAAGTCTCAGTATAATTTAAACGAGGATGGTATTACCCATCATGAAGAACTTATGGCAAATTTTTTCGCTCAGCCAGACGCGCTAGCATTTGGCCATAAAAATTTCCCCGGGAACCGTCCCTCAAGCTCGCTTTTGCTTGAAGAATTAAACCCATTTACCGCCGGCTTGCTTCTTTCTTGGACAGAGCATCGCGCGGCCGTGAAAGGCTTTATCTGGGGGATAAATAGCTTTGACCAGTTTGGCGTGGAGCTTGGTAAAGTCCTTGGCCTAAAAATAAGAGAAGAAATCATCAAAAATCATAAAAACAAAGATTATAAGGTCTCTAAAGAATCATATCCTGCAAGCCACGTCGCCCTTAATTCTTTTTTTGAAAAGAAACTGCCTTCCTAAAACTTTAAAAACTTTGTATCCTTAAAGTTCCCCGCCGGTTTTTGTTGATTTATTTCTGTTTTTGCCTTTGTTTCTTTATATTCAAACAAATTGTCATTATCCCTAACTGCTTCACCCGCTTTAACCTTAATCCCAATCTCGTCACCCTTTTTTGCTTTTACAACATTTTGATGGTTTATCTGCATTGAATCGATTTTTTGACAAAAATCTGTGGTATGCCCTTTGATATTAACTGTATCCCCTACTTTTAATGGGGCAACAAGTTTAATGGCCGCCACGGCTATCTTATCGTAATAATGCATGATTTTCCCTAATAATTTTGGCCCCTTTGCTTTTTTTGCAGTCTTTTTTACGATCTTCTTGGGATTCTTCTTGATTGCCTTTTTTTTAGCCTTTTTCATAACATCGCCTCCATATTTTGGGACTGGATATATTCAAGAAATTCTTTTTCATTTATGATTTTAACTCCCAATTTTTTTGCTTTTTCATATTTGCTGCCAGGTTCAGATCCCGCCACGACAAAATCAATTTGCTTTGAAACCGAAGAAGAAGGATGCCCCCCAAGCTTGCGGATTAAACTTTCTGCTTCATCGCGGGAATACTCAATTGTTCCGGTTAAAACAATATGTTTTCCTGCCAATGGTTTTGGCCCCTTTTGAGCTTTTGCTTTCATGTTTACCCCTGCTTTGGCCAGTTTTTCTATGATAACCTGGTTTCCTTTTTGTTTAAAGAAATGGACTACGCTTTTGGCTACCGTTTCCCCTATTCCATATATATCAGATATTTCTTCTTCTTTTGCCTGGCTTAATTTTTCTATATCGGCAAATTGTTCGGCCAATAAACTGGCAATGTGTTTGCCGACATTACGGATGCCCAAACCAAAAATCAAGCGGTCAAAATCCCTTTCTTTTGATTTTTCAATTGCATTCAAAATATTTTGCGCAGATTTATCCGCCATGCGCTCAAGCTTGGTTAAATCTTCTTTATTTAAAGAATAAATATCACCGGCATCTTTTATTAATTTATTCTCTACCAGTTGATCTATAACAGCCGGCCCCATATGCTCTATATCCATGGCTCCCCGTGTGCAAAAATGGCGGATGCGTTCTTTGACTTGGGCTGGGCAGGCAAAATTGGTACAGCGGGCAATAGCTTCATTCTCGGGGCGATAAATTTCTGAACCGCAGATTGGACATTTTTTGGGCATATGGAATTCTTTTTCCTGGCCGGATCTTTTCCCCTCTACCACACTTACTACTTCAGGAATAACTTCCCCCGCCCTTTGCACTTTCACATAATCCTTAATTCTTAATCCTAATCTTTTTATTTCATCCTCGTTATGTAAAGTTGCGCGTTTTACAACTACTCCAGCTAAATGCACGGGTTTTAAATGGGCAACTGGAGTAATGGCTCCGGTCCTGCCGACCTGCACCACAATATCTTCCACAATGGTTTCTGCTTGCATGGGCTGGTACTTATAAGCAATGGCCCAGCGCGGGTGATGGGTAGTTGCCCCTAATTTCTTTTGGTCCGCTAAATCATTAACCTTAACAACAATGCCATCAATCTCATATTTTAACTTTTCTCTTTTATACTCCAATTCATTTATATATTTAATAACTTCATCAATTCCTTTGAGTAACATCAATGGAAGATAAACCTTATACCCTATTTTATGTAAATACTTAATTAAATCGTACTGAGTTTCTATCCCTTTTTGCGGAGTGCCATAATAAGCAAAAAATTCTAATGTTCTTTTGCTTGTTGTTTTGGGGTCAAGCTGCCTAACCGAACCTGCAGCAGCATTCCGAGGATTAGCAAATTTCGGTTCTTCATTTTCAATCCTTTCCTCATTTAACTTAACAAATTCCTTATAAGGAAAAATAACTTCTCCCCTAACCTCTATATCAATAGGATCATTTAACCTCAAAGGAATAGTTTTTATTGTCCTAATATTTTGCGTAACATCTTCTCCTCTCACCCCATCACCACGCGTTGATCCTTTTTCCAAAATACCTTTTTTATAACTTAAAGCCATTGCTAAACCATCAAATTTAACCTCGACAAAATAATGGACAACATTTTTATTTAACACTTTTTTAACTCTTTCATCAAAACCCCTAAGGTCATTCTCACTTGTTACCTTATCTAAAGATAATAAAGGGTTTTTATGTATAATTGTTTTAAATTCTTTGAGAGGCTCCCCTCCTACCCTTTGCGTCGGTGAATCTTCAGTGATCAAATCTGGGAATTGCTTTTCAAGGTCAACTAGCTGGCGGAACAACTTATCATATGTGGCATCTGAAATCTCAGGTTTATCAAGGACATAATAGAGATAATTATGTTGATTTATCTCTTTGCGTAGCTTGTCAATTTTATGTTTAACTTGGATTTTGTCCATTGGTTAAAAATTTATTATTTCATTGTTTTTAATAAATTTTTCAACCTGTTTAATATATTCCTTATAATCATTTATACAAACAGGGATAGTTTCGTAAACTTTTTTATCATCTATTTCCATATATTCATGAACCAGCAAGTTTCTCATGCCCCCGGAGGCTTTTAATCGGTTAGCCAGTTCAAAATTAATGAGTCCTACATCTGAGGCTCTGATAAAAGAAGAAGTATAATCTTCTGGCGGGCGGCCTTTAAGTTCAACTACCACATGCCCGTTAATATCGGTTGCACATTCAACGATTAATTGGACTAATCTTTCTGTTGAATATTTTAAAAACGTATCTGATAAATATTCATTAAAAGTATATTTTGTCATCGGCCCTAATTTGTCAAGATACATATTCAAGCGAGCTAGTTTCCTGCGTATTAATTCTATGTCTATCATTCTGCTTCCTCCCTAATAGCATTTTGAATATATTTTTTTTCTAAATCCCTAAATTTTTTTGCATCCATATAGCGGGAAATAGCAGTAGTCTTAAAAGAAGTAAAGTCCCCTTTTTTCCCTTCATATAAAGGAACACCTCTCATACCAACTTGATAAGTAATCATTGACTCTGCACCATTTAAAAACACAGGATCAAAACTATCCCCAAATATCCGGGAAAAATCAGAAATAATATCCAAATGGTGTTTAGAAATATATTTTGCATCACCTAAAATCCCAACATCAATATCACTTTCTGGTGTAGTTTTGCCAGTAACAAACGAACCATGCAAAACTAAAAGATTAACCTTATGCTTCCCGCAAAGTTCATCGATCATTTCCTGGTTAAATTTGTTCTTCATAGCATTTATGATTCTACCATTTTTTATTAAAACAATGAAATATAAAATCTATTTTGAGGTTGTTTTCAAACCGGTATCCCAATATCCGCAATTACAATCTTACCGGCGTGAGTTTGCCCTTCACCTTTATAAAATCCCGTTTTTGCAAATTGGAAAGTTATTGTAGTATCCGCACTAATTGCCGCGCCCATAACTAATCCGTCAGTAGCATTTAATCCCGAAGGCACATCAATTGAAAGAATAGGAATATTCAATGAGTTTAAATAGGTTATGATTTCAAAATAAGGGGATTTTATTTTAGAATTCAACCCTATCCCAAATATAGCGTCAATTATTAAATTACAGTTTTCTATATCATTTTTAAGCTTATTAAATGAATCCAAATCTGGAGCTTCATAAATCGGCACCTTAAGTTTTTCAATATTTGTTTTGGGGTCTTTTTTTACATCCTTCCTGTTGCCAATAAGAATTACTAAAACATTAAATCCTTTTTCAGCAAGATATCTTGCGGCGACAAACCCATCCCCGCCATTATTGCCCCTGCCGCAAATGACAGCAATATTTTTACCTTTTGTTATTTTAACCGCTTCATCCGCTGCAGCTCTGCCGGCATTTTCCATAAGATTAATAGAAGGAATTTTTAAGTCATAAATTGCATGGCGGTCTAGTTCTGCCATTTCTTCAGCGGTGACAATTTTCATTAAAATATAAATTGTTCCACAGGTAAAATGATTTTTTCAAGCTCGCCGATTTTAGAAAAATTCTCAATAGTTTGGATGGTTAACGCTTGTGAGAGAAGAAACGGATGGCTGTAAAACCTTTGAAGCGACGACAAATGCGCTCCACAGCCCAAATCATTCCCTATGTCGTCCGCCAAGGACCTGATATAAGTCCCCTTTGAACAAACAACTTTAAATTTAATATTGTTGCCGTCAATCCCCAATATTTCCAATTGGTGGATCGTGATATCTCTTAATTCCCTTTCTACTTCTTGACCCTTTCTAGCCAGCTTATAAAGCGGTTTTCCGTTAATTTTTATCGCGGAATACATTGGCGGCTTTTGTTTGATAGCCCCAAGATATTTATTAAAAGCGTTTTTAAGCTGGCCTTCGTCAAACGGCTTAAAATCATTTTTTGTTTCGGTTATAACTCCGGTAGAATCCAATGTGTCGGTTTTAACGCCAAGAGCCATCTCACCGATATATCCTTTATCGCCTGATGAAAAGTTTGACGAGAATTTTACCGCTTTGCCTACAAATACCAGAAGCAGTCCGGTCGCAAATGGATCCAATGTGCCTCCATGCCCAACCTTTTTTTCTCTTGTTAGGTTTCTGATTTTTTTGCAAATATCAAAAGATGTCCATCCAGAAGGTTTGTCTACAAGAATTATTCCATTCATTTAATTTCAGGCAATAGCAGGTTTAACACTTTATTTTTAACTTCTTCAAGCCGGCCGGAAACGATGCATCCTGACGCTTTTACATGGCCGCCGCCGCCCAATTCTTTTGCAATTTTTGAAACATTAACACTGCCTTTGCTCCTGAAGTTGATTTTATATTTTTCTCTTTCTTCTTCGCGAAAAAGCACCGCCACCTCAACATTTTTCAGGCTTCTTAAATGGTCAATTATCCCGACAAAATCATCTCCCCGCGCTTGGACATCAACTATCATTTGATGGGTAATTACAGAATATGCTACTTTGCTGTTTTTAACAACCTCCATGCTTTCAAGGGCTTTTGCCAGCAATTTAAAGCTGGAAACGCTTTGATTTTCATAAACCTGGTTAGCTAGTTTAAAGGGATTCGCGCCGGCATTAACAAGCTCTCCCGCCACATAAAATGTTGAAGGCAGCGTATTTGAATATTTAAAATTACCGGTATCGGTAATTATTGAAACATAAAGCGCTTCCGCAATTTCTTCGTCTATTTTGACGCCAAACTCGATTGCAATGTGGTATATTTGCTCGGCCACCGCGGACAGCAATTCAACAAAATTAATATCTCCAAAATTGGTATTATCGGGGTGATGGTCAATATTTATGATTTTTTTTGCATTGATTTTATGTTCCCCAATCCTTGAAATATCGGATGAGTCAACCGCGATCAAAAGATCAAACTCGGTTTTTGGCGCTTTATTTACCACTTCATCCGAATGAGACAGGAATTTATAGGTATTTGGCACGCCATCCTGAGAATACATGACGCAGTCAAGTCCAACCCTTTTTAAAATAATTGCCAAGCCAATCATGCTTCCCAGGGTATCTCCGTCGGGGTCAATGTGCGAGGCAATGATTGCGGTTTTTGAAGATAAAACTAACTTTTTGATTTCTCCAATTATATTTTTCACTTTTTCTTCTTTTGATTGGATAACTTATTGCCCTCTGCCGCTTCCCTTTCAAGCTTGTTCATAATGGCAAAGACCTTGCTTGCTTTTTCAATTGATTTGTCATACACAAAACTTATTCTAGGGACGCTCCTGAATTCAATTGCATTGCCAAGCTGTCCCCTTATAAATGAAGCAGCGCTTTTTAAGCCCTCAAAGGTTTTTTCCCTTTCTTCTTTTGTCCCCAAAACGCTGATAAAAATATTCGCGTTTTGCAAATCAGGGGACATTTTAACCTGGGTAACGGAAGCAAATCCTATGCGGGGGTCAGAAACCCTTTCATGTAGAATTCTGCTGATTTCTTTTTTTATCAGCTCAGCAACTCTTTCCGGCCTTGTCATTTTTTCTTTTCTCTTTTTTCAATGCATTCCAAAATATCGCCGGCCTTAAAATCAGAATAGCCCTGTATCGCTATCCCGCACTCGTATCCTTCTACAACTTCTTTGACATCTTCTTTTATCCTTTTAAGCGATTCCAGTTTGCCGTCGAATATTTTTATATCGCCGCGAAATACCCTCAGCACCGCGCCCCGGACAAATTTTCCCGACAAAACAAAGCATCCCGCGATAACCCCAACTTTTGAAAACTTAAATGTCTGCCTAACCTCAGCTTTGCCTGAAACATATTCTTCATATTCAATTTTTAACGAGCCGGCTAGCGCCTGTTTTATATCATCGATCATCTTATAAATAATGCTGTAAATCCTAACCTCGACCCCTTCAGTTTCCGCTCTTTCTTTTGCCCTTGGTTCAATGTCAACATTAAAACCAGCCGTGATGGCAGATGAGGCCTCGGCAAGCAAAATATCTGACTCGGAAATATTGCCGACTCCCCGGTGGAGGATATTAACTTTTAATCCGGAAACTTCAATTTCAGACAATGATTTCAATAGCGCTTCAAGTGAGCCCTGGACATCTGTCTTAAGAATTAAATTTAAATTCTGCTTTTCGCCTTTTTTTACTTCCTTGGCAAAATCTTCAAGGGAAAGCGTTGGATGCAGGCTTACTTTTTTATGGAATAGCTTATTTTCTTCAGCTTTGGCTCTAGCCAGCTGATCCGTGCTTACAACATGCAAAAGCTCCCCGGGAGGAGGAACATCATTTGCCCCCAAAACCATTACCGGCGATGAGGGAGGAGCTTCTTTGATCCTTTCTCCAGTGTCGGAAACCAAAGCCCTAACTTTTCCGTATGTCCCGCCGACAACAAAATTATCACCAATCCTTAATGTCCCTGTTTTTATCAATATTGAAGCAACCGGACCCATTCCTTTATCCAATCTTGATTCAACAATAACCCCAATCGCCTGCGCGTCTTTATCCGCCTTAAGCTCCAGCATTTCCGCAACTAAAAGGATCATATCTAAAAGCTCATCAATACCGGTTTTTTGCTTGGCTGAAATGGGCACTGTCACCGTTTGCCCGCCCCAATCCTCTGCCTGCAACCCCATTTCAGAAAGCTGCTGTTTAATCCTGTCAGGATTGGCTTCCGGCTTATCCATTTTGTTTATCGCAACAATAATGGGAACGCCAGCCGCTTTTGCGTGGTCAATGGCTTCAATTGTTTGGGGCATTACGCCATCATCCGCCGCAACGACTAAAATAGCAATATCAGTCACTTTTGCCCCTCTCGCCCTTAATGCAGTAAAGGCCTCGTGCCCGGGAGTATCCAAAAATGTGATTTTTTTACCTTTTACTTTAACCTGATATGCTCCAATATGCTGGGTTATTCCGCCTGCTTCCGACTCGGCAACCTTTGTAGCCCTTATGGCATCCAGCAGTTTTGTCTTTCCGTGGTCAACATGCCCCATAATTGTAACAACCGGAGGCCTTGTTTTTAAATTTGCCGTATCTGATGGCATTTTTGACATGTCATGCTTTTTTGCCGCGGCTTCAACTTCTTTTGCCTCAATTTGATACTCAAATATAGAGGCGATATCTTTTGCCAAATCAAAAGATATCTTCTGGTTTAGGGTTATCAGCATCTTTTTTTTCATTAATTCTTTAATAACATCTGAAACTTTTACCTGGATTTTTTCCGCAAGGTCTTTGACAACAATCCCATCCTGGGAAATAATTAATTTTTTTACTTCTTTTATTGGCGGCGCTTCTTCGGCTTTTTCAGGAGGCTGTTCTTTCGCGATTTCTATAATAACTTCTTTTTTGGGCTGGACTAATTCTCTTACTACTTTTGCCGACTCGGCATCCACAGATGACGCCGCGGTTTTAACCGGCACGCCAAGATCATTTAGTATTTTTATTAATTCCTTGGGAGTTTTTCCTAATTCCAGCGATAATTCGCTGACTTTGATTTTTTTAGCCGCCAATTTATTTCCCCTCTTTTGACTTTTTAAATTCTTCTAATTTTTCTTCAGAAATAATATCAATTCTATATCCGGTTAACCTAACCGCAAGCCTGACGTTTTGCCCATCTCTGCCTATCGCCAAGGATAATTCTTTTTCAGGAACAATTACTTGGGCGGATTTTTGTTCTTCATTTACTTTAACATTAAGATGTTTTGCCGGCGATAACGCATTTGCGATATAGGTCTTAGCTTTATCAGTCCACTCAATAACATCAATTCTTTCATTTTTAATCTCTTTTGTGATGTTTTGGATTCTGTTTCCCATTGGGCCAATGCAGGTTCCAACCGCGCCAATGTTAGAGTCATTTGAAAATACCGCAATTTTGGTTCTTTTGCCGGGCTCTCTGGAAATCGCTTTTATTTCCAATATTCCCTGCTTTATTTCGGGAATTTCCATTTCAAATAATTTTTTAATAAAATTTGGATCAGTTCTTGAAATAACAATAAGCGGGCCTTTGGAAGTTTTTTTAACTTCTTTAATAATGACTTTCACCCTTTCTTGGGGCATTAAGGTTTCGCCGGGAATAACCTCAGAATTGGCCAGAAATGTTTCAATCCGGCCGATATTAACTAAATAACCCGAATACTCGGGGCATTGGACAACAATATTAGCGATTTCCCCAATTTTTCCGGTAAATTCATCAAAAGTGCCCTGCTTTTCCGCCTCTCGGATCCTCTGGAGAATAACTTGCTTCGCGGTTTGCGCGGCCAATCTTCCAAAATCGGAGGGGGTAACTTCTATGCCTTTTATTTTGTCAAATATTTTAGCTGACCCGTCATTTTCAATGATAACCTCAAGGTCATCTGGATTCGGGAAACGCTTTTTGGCGGCAGACATTAAAGCATCTTTTAAGGCACTAACAAGGTCGGCTTCTTTAATGCCCCGCTCTCTCTCTATTTCAGCAAACATTGCTTTATAATTAGGAGCTTTTTTCATTGATTCCTCCTAAAAAACTTAAGGCGCACCAGAATGCGCCCCTGCTATATTTAAGGGTATTTATTTGATTAAATTATACCACTGCACAAAATAATATGCAATGATAAATATCACTCGCGAATAAGATGATTTAATTGTAAAATCAATTATGCTGAAAAAGACGGATCCTGCGGTAATCCAATCATACCTTGAAGATTCTTCAAATCTTTCGGGCGGGTTTGCTGATGGGTTATTTTTGCCTGAAAATGAAAAAGAAATAATTGAGATAACTAAAGAATGTTCAAGCAAAGCTATTCCCCTCACAACTTCAGGTGGAACAACAGGAACAACCGGAGGATGCATCCCTTTTGGGGGATGGATATTAGGGACTGAAAAACTAAATAAGATAATTGATATAAACCAAAAAAGTAAAACAGCCATTGTTCAGCCCGCGGTCACTTTGGATGCCCTGGATATTGAATTAAAAAAATTAAACCTGCTCTATCCTCCTGACCCCACTGAAGCAACCGCATTTATCGGAGGAACAGCCGCTACCAACGCATCGGGCTCAAGAAGCTTTAAATTTGGCGCCACCAGAAATTGGATAAAACGAATTAAAGTAATCTTTTCAACCGGAGAAACACAAAATATTGAAAGAGGTAAATTGTTAGCCAGCAAACAAATACACAATAACTTAAGCTATAAAACTCCAAACATCAAAACTTCCGCCGGATATTACTATAATGATAATTCGGATTTGATTGACCTCTTTATCGGGTCTGAAGGGACGCTTGGAATAATTACAGAAATTGAAGTCAACTTAATTAATCGCTTCCATGATACTTTTGATATTATCGCTTTCTTTAAGACAGAAAAAGACGCGGTTGATTTTGCGGAGCAAATAAAAACAAGCGATATCCTGACGCTTGAGTTTTTTGACCATAACTCATTGGGGCTTTTACGCCCCGCATATCCACAAATACCAGAAAATTCCGGCGCGGCAGTTTATTTTGAAGCCGAAGCTCTCGAGCTTGACCAGTTGGCACAAATGCTTGAAAAACACAATGTAAAGCTTGAAGAATCTTGGCTGGGAACAAACGATAAGCAAAAAGAGGAGTTAAGAAAATTCCGCCATGCCATGCCCGAGCATATAAACGAAGAGTTTAAAAAGCACAATACTATCAAATATGCTTCAGATATCGCTGTGCCTGATGATAAATTCAGGGAAATGCTTAATTATTATAACTCACAACTAACAAGTCACAACTCACAACTATTTTGGGTCAAATTCGGTCACATCGGGCAAAACCATTTGCATGTTAACCTGGTGCCAAAAACCCAAAATGATATTCCAATTGCAAAAGAAACAATTTTGAAGTTTGTTAAAAAAGCCGTTTCACTTGGCGGCACTTGTTCAGCCGAGCATGGAATTGGAAAAATCAAACACGAATATCTTCAAGAGATGTTTGGGTTAAAGGGAATTTCTGAAATGGTTAAAATCAAAAAACATTTTGACCCCTCCCGCATTCTCAACCAAGGGAATATTTTTCCAAGAGAACTGTTGAAATAAAGCAAAAAGAAAGGGTTGAATTTTCATCCAACCCTTTTCTTTAAATCCGAAACTTTTAAGGACTAC
Source organism: Candidatus Saganbacteria bacterium (assembly GCA_009772965.1). Taxonomy (GTDB): domain Bacteria; phylum Margulisbacteria; class WOR-1; order XYC2-FULL-46-14; family WPAF01; genus WPAF01. The sequence continues at coordinate 32,472 of WPAF01000009.1, read as the reverse complement.
ATCATTCCTTCGTATCCGCCCATTCCACCTCCGCCTCCCGGCATTGCAGGCATCTTCTTTTCTGTTTCCGGCTTTTCAACCACTAAAACTTCAGTAGTTAATAGCATAGAAGCGATAGAAGCGGCATTTTGTAAAGCTGAACGTGTAACCTTTAATGGGTCAACAATCCCGGCCTTGAACATGTCGGTGTAGTCGAATTTCTGGGCGTCAAAACCAATAGTTGACGCTTCTTTTTTAACTCGCTCCACAACAACAGATCCTTCCCATCCGGCGTTTGTCGCAATTTGCTTTAACGGTTCTTCCAAAGATTTGCGCACAATTGAAACCCCTACTTTTTCGTCGCCTGAAATTTGATTTTCAAGCATTTTTAAAGCTGGGATAATGTGGACAAAAGAAGCTCCGCCTCCGCAAATGATTCCTTCCTCAACCGCTGCCCTTGTCGCAGAAAGTGCATCTTCAATGCGATGCTTTTTTTCTTTGAGCTCAGTTTCGGTTGGGGCTCCGGCTTTGATAACAGCTACTCCGCCGGAAATTTTTGCCAATCTTTCCTGGAGTTTTTCTTTATCATAAGAAGAGTCGGACATTTCGATTTCTTTTCTGATTTGTGCAACCCTATCTTTTACCGCTTTTGAATTTCCGTCGCCTTCAATGATGGTTGTATCTTCTTTGCGCACAACCACTTTTTTGGCTTTTCCAAACCAGTTATCCTGGATATTTTCAAGGGTTAACCCTTTATCTTCAGAAATAACTTCTCCGCCGGTAATAACAGCGATATCCTCAAGCATGGCCTTTCTGCGGTCTCCAAATCCCGGCGCCTTTACGGCAACACAGTTTATGGTCCCGCGAAGTTTATTGACAACAATCGTTGCCAAAGCCTCGCCTTCAATATCGTCGGCAATAATAAGCAATGGCTTGCTTAACTGCACGCTCTTTTCAAGCGATGGCAGCAGGTCTTTTACTGCCGATATCTTTTTATCGGTAAGTAGAATCAAGCAATCATCAAGCAGTGATTCCATTCTTTCCCTGTCGGTAACCATGTAAGGAGAAGCATACCCTTTATCAAACTGCATGCCTTCTACCACATCAAGAGTGGTTTCAATTCCTTTTGACTCTTCAACAGTAATAACTCCGTCTTTACCAACTTTTTCCATTGCGTCAGCAATAAGATCGCCGATTTCCTTATCATTGTTCGCGGAAATACAGGCAACTTGAGCTATCGCTTCTTTGGTTTCAACCGGTTTGCTGAGCTTTTTAAGCTCTAAAACCGCGTAATCAACGGCCTTTTGGATCCCGCGCTTAAGCGCCATTGGATTAATGCCGGAAACAACGCTCTTTAAACCTTCCTTGAATATTACCTGCCCAAGAACGGTAGCGGTTGTGGTTCCATCTCCCGCGATGTCATTGGTCTTGGAAGCAATTTCTTTTAATAGCTGAGCTCCCAAATTTTCAAACGGGTCTTCTAAATCGATCTCCTTGGCGATTGTAACGCCGTCATTTGTAATAGTTGGAGATCCCCATTTCTTTTCTAATACAACATTTTTTCCTCTGGGGCCTAATGTGGTTTTTACCGCATTAGCAACCTTGGCAACACCTCTTTCAAGGGCTCTCCAGGCTTCATCCCCAAATTTTAATTCTTTAGATGCCATAATATTTCACCTCCTAATTTTATCCTTTAACTGCTAAAATATCTCTCTCTTGGAGAATAACATAGTCTTCCCCTTCAAGCTTTACTTCTGTTCCTCCGTATTTGCTGTAGATTATTTTATCCCCAACCTTAACTTCAATTGCTACTTTTTGGCCACTTTCCAACACTCTGCCTGACCCAACAGCAACGATGGTTCCTTCCTGGGGTTTTTCTTTTGCAGAATCAGGAAGCACAATCCCTGATCTTGTCTTTTCCTCAGCTTGATCCGGCTTTATTACTACTCGGTCGCCCAATGGAATAAATTTTGATTTTGCCATATAAACACTTCACCTCCTATTTTTAGCACTCTTACTTCTTGAGTGCTAATTATAACAAGTATGATATAACCATGTCAAGCATATATTGGCAGTCTTTTTATTAGAGTGCTGAATATTCTCGACTACGCGTAAAACAGGTTGCCTCTGTTTATTAATAAACATATTTGCTATACTAACTTTATGGAATTATCCAGGCGTACTAAGAATCCCTATACTAAAGTATGGGGAATTATAAAACCTGATAGTATTCCCCACACTTTAGTGTGGGGTGCTATCTGAATAATTACAACTTTATGGAAAACATCATCATCGGCATTGACCTTGGCGGATCAAAAATTGCCGCCGCCGCCGCTGACCAATCAGGAAACATCGTTTCTGAAATAATTGTGCCGACAGAAGCGGAACACGGCAGAAAAAAAGTCATTTCAAATATTGAAAAAGCAATCGCCCATCTCAAAGCCTCCACTAAAGCAAATATTTTAAAAATCGGAATAGGTGTTCCAGGGCCAATCAACTATGAAACCGGAATGGTAATTAGCCCTCCAAATCTTCCCGGATGGAAAAAAGTAAATTTGAAAGAAATATTAAGCAATTTTTATAACGCGCCGGTTTTTGTTGATAACGACGCGAACTGCGCCGCCCTTGGCGAGGCTCTTTTTGGAGCCGGGAAAAAAGCAACTAACTTTATTTTTATCACAGTTTCAACTGGAATTGGCGGGGGAATAATCATCAATAAAAATATTTACCGCGGGGCAACCGGCTCTGCAGGCGAGTTTGGCCATATGATAATAGATCCCAGCGGTCCAAGATGCGGCTGCGGCAATAAGGGGGATCTTGAGGCATTGGCGTCTGGAACCTCGATTAAAAAAAGGTCGGGTGAAGACGCGATGGCCATCCATATTAAAGCCCAGCAGGGAGATAAAAAAGCCAAAAAGATTATTTATAAAACCGCGCATTACTTAGGAGTTGGCATTGCAAACCTTGTTAATATTTTTAACCCCGAGCTTGTTATTGTCGGCGGAGGACTTTCAAATATGGGGGCTCTATTATTAAAGCCAACAATTAAAGAATTCAAAAAATATGTGCTCCCCCTTCCCGGGAAATCAGTTAAAATTGTCAGAGCCAAATTAGGGGCGCGAGCTGGACTGCTTGGCGCAGTTGCCCTATGCCTATAGTTATCATCGATTACGGGGCGGGAAATTTGCGAAGTGTGCAAAAGGCGTTCCAAAAACTTGGATTTGATGCCGAGTTAACAAATGATAAAAATACCATCAGATCAGCAAGTGGAATAGTTCTTCCGGGGGTTGGCTCCTTTGATGACGCGGCAGCTGAATTAAGCAATTCAAATCTTGTGGGCTCAATAGTTGAAGCAATAGCATTAAATAAGCCCTTTTTGGGAATTTGTTTGGGTTATCAATTGCTTTTTGAATCATCTGAAGAAGGAAAACTTCAAGGTTTTGGGCTATTAAGAGGAAAAGTAAAAAAGTTTAATTTTTCCGGCACCGCTTTTTCAAATTACAGCGTTCCGCATATGGGCTGGAACCGCCTGTTGATCAAACACCATTCGCCAATTTTAGATGACATAAAGGACGGTTCTATGGTATACTTTGCTCATTCCTATTTCCCGGATCCGGAAGATGGAGCAATTGTTTCGGCTGAAACAGATTATGGCGTCTTATTTGCTTCGTCTATAAACAAAAACAATGTTTTTGGGGTGCAGTTCCACCCTGAAAAAAGTGGAGACATAGGATTGAAAATATTAAGGAATTTTGCAAAATTATGTTTGAAATAATACCTGCGATAGATATTTTGGATGGCAAATGCGTACGCCTTGTCCAGGGCAAGTTTAATGAAAAAACCATCTATTTTGAAAACCCATTAGACGCGGCAAAGTTATGGGAAAGCAAAGGAGCTAAAAGGCTCCATGTTGTTGACTTAAACGGCGCAAAAACCGGCACGCCTGAAAATCAAAAAATAATCCAGGATATCGTAAAAAGCGTAAACATTCCGGTGCAGGTTGGCGGCGGTTTGAGGAGAAACGACCTTATCGAAGAAGCAATAAAGATGGGCGTTGATAGGATTATTTTAGGAACCTCCGCCGTTTTTAACCATAACCTTTTGGCCTCAGTTTGTGAAAAATTTGGCGAAAGGATTGCGGTGGCAGTTGACGCAAAAGATGAAAAAGTAGTTGCCAACGGATGGACAAATGTTTCATCCAAGTCCGTTACTGTTTTAGCACAAGAAGCGGTTAATTTAGGGGTTAAAAGATTTATCTTTACTGATATTTCTAAAGACGGCATGATGGCCGGGCCAAATTTTGCTTCAATCCAAAAATTCGCATCCTCTGTTCAAGTGCATGTCATTGCTTCAGGCGGGATATCGTCAAAAGAAGATATAGAACAGCTCAAAAAGCTTAATATCGAAGGCTGTATCTTGGGAAAATCCATTTACTCCGGCGCGATAAAACTAGAAGAAGTCCTCTAAACAGCTAACTTTTTCTTTAGCGCCTTATACTCATCCCAAATTTCTTTTGGCATACGGCTGCCGAACATTTTAAAAAATTCTTCATGTCCTTTAAGTTCTTCTACCCATTCATTTTTATCAATAGAAAGCATTTTGCCCAAATCATTTTGGGTAATATCCAATCCTGTTAAATCAATATCATCTAATTTTGGCACATAGCCGATTGGCGTTTCAACCCCTTGCACTTTATACCGGCAGCGGCCCATAATCCATTCCAAAACCCTTAAATTTTCGCCAAAACCAGGCCAAAGAAAATTCCCAGTTTCATCAGTTTTAAACCAATTAACATTAAATATTTTTGGTGTCCTTGTCATCTTTTGGCCCATTTTTAACCAATGTTTAAAATAATCAGCCATGTTATAACCGCAAAATGGAAGCATCGCCATTGGATCGCGGCGGACTTCTCCTTGTTTCCCGTACTGCGCCGCCGTTCTCTCCGAAGCCATAGTAGCTCCAACATAAACGCCGTGCTGCCAGGTAAAGGCCTCATAAACCAAAGGAGCCAATTTGGCGCGTCTTCCGCCAAAAATTATGGCAGAAATCGGAACCCCGTGATGGTGTTCTAACCTGTTTGAAATAGACGGGCATTGCATCGCCGGCACAGTAAAACGGCTGTTGGGATGGGCGCCTAATTCTTTTGTTCCTGGTTGCCAAACTTTTCCCTGCCAGTCAATCCCTTCAGATGGAATTGGAGGATCCCCTCCCTCCCACCAAACAGTTTTCTCCTTAGTTAGCAAGACATTTGTATAAATAGTATTCTTTTTTATGGCGGCCATCATGTTTGGATTGGTTTTAGCGTTTGTACCAGGAGCCACGCCAAAAAATCCCGCTTCCGGATTTACCGCCCACAATCCGCCGTCTGTATCAATTCTCATCCAGGCAATATCATCACCCACCGTCCAAATCCTATATCCCTTTTTCTTTAGTCCCTCCGGCGGGACAAGCATAGCAAGATTGGTCTTGCCGCAGGCACTTGGAAATGCCGCCGCGAAATAAGCAATGTAACCGGTTGGGTCTTCTATTCCCATAATAAGCATATGTTCAGCCAGCCAGCCTTCTTTGCGGCCAAGATAAGATCCAAGCCGCAGTGAAAGGCATTTTTTGCCCAAAAGGACATTGCCGCCATAACCGGAGCCAACGCTCCAAATGGTATTATCTTCGGGGAAATGAAGGATCAAGCGTCGATTGACATCAAGATCGGCCTTGCTGTGCAACCCCTTGGTAAAGTCCCCGTCTTTTCCAAGTTTTTCCAAAACATCCCTGCCGATGCGGGTCATGATCCTCATATTTAAAACAACATAAATGCTGTCTGTCAGTTCTACCCCAATTTTTGAAAAAGGCGATCCAACCGGTCCCATGGAAAAGGGAATAACATACATTATCCGCCCAGCCATACTGCCTTTAAAAATTTCTTTTGCTTTTTTATAAGCATCCGCCGGTTTCATCCAATTGTTATTGGGGCCGGCATCGTTTTTATTTTTTGTGCAGATATAAGTTAAGTGTTCGGTGCGGGCAACATCACTTGGGTTTGTGCGGTGGTAGACACAGCCGGGAAGTTTTTCCTGGTTAAGTTCAATAAGCTCCCCGGTTTTAAACGCCTCTGCCTCTAAACGCTTTTTTTCTTCATCCGAGCCGTCAATCCAGACAATAGTATCCGGTTGGCACATTCTTACCATTTCCTTAACCCATTTATTTAATTCGGGATGTTTTGATGTCATCAAATAATTCCTTTCAAGAGATAATTTTTTGCGCGACACCAGTAAATTCTTTTATGGTTTTTTTCCCGTCAGTTATAAAGAATTTAATCTTTTCCCATTCAAGGTCTAAATACTCATGCGCGAGAATATTCCTTAGTGCGGCAATTTTTGCCAATTCTTCAGCGGTCTTTTGGGGAATAATTTTATTTATTCCCAATTGGATGATCACATCTTTATAGGTTGAAGGCAATTCCAACGCTTCACCGGCAAAAATAATTTTAGATATATCAATACAGCCATTGGCGATATTTTCGGTTATTCGTTCTATATTCCTTCGTATATCCCTGTTTTCTTTAAAAACTTCCCAGGTAGTCGCCTTGTATTTTTCCAGATCCATAAGCTCTGTTTCTATAAATGCTAATCTTGCCGCGATGCTGGATTTTTGTTCAAGCTTCAAAGGGGTCATGCGATTTCCCCCCTAAGCTTCCTTCTTAATTTCCAGAAATCTAATATAAAATTATTAAAATCCTCCGCTTCAGACGACACCTCAAGCATTTTTTTAATATAGAGCCCATAATTTTTTATAGACAACTTTTTCCCTCTCATTGCCTCCCAGGCAATCGTAGGGCGCGCCTGGTTTAAAATTATCAGATCAATATTCCTTTTGATTGCTTTCTCAACTTCTAACCATATCTTGTCGATATCTTTCATAGTATAATTATTTTTAAACCATACAGCGATATCCACATCAGATTCCGCGATTTGCCGCCCTTTAGCGGCGGAGCCAAAAAGAAACGCCAACACAATGCTCTTATTATTTTTAAAATATTCGCTTAATTTACTTTCTAAATCACTCATAGTTATATTATATCATTTTATATTTTAGAAAGTATCTTTTTTAGCCTGTTTTCATAAGTATGGTCGGCGTATGCCCTTTTTTGCGCGGCGTCCCCTATTTTCTTTCTCTCGTCATCATGGCTTAAATAGTATTCTATTTTCTTTTTAAAATCATCGATATCTTTAAATGAAACTATCTCCTGCCCATCTTTAAAATGAATCGCATAATTTGCCCGCTCCTGGTCAATCAGCTGAAACGCGCCGCAGCCGGCAATCTCAAACGTCCTTCCGGATACGCTTTGCGGCAGTATTTTTTGAACATTGCCAAATTTAAACCTTTCATCAATCGCCGCCCTATGGATATTTAAATTGATTTTGCCGCCGTTATAATATTTTGCAGATTCTTCAGGATGCACAATTTCATCAACTATGAATTTACCTAAAACATCCAGCCGTTTAAGTTTTTTTTGCCACATCCAAGGGTCTTCGCTAGAGCCAATATTCTCCCCTCCCCCAATTATTTTCACGTTAAAATCCTTGAGAAAATCAGCCAATGTATCAAATATTTCAACCCGCCTGGGGAAAGGCACGCCAATAAAACAAATATCACTTTTATATTTGTCCTCAACTTCCATTTTTTTCTGTATTGAAGGCAGGCATCCTAAAGGGAGAAATTCGGCATTTTTTGAACCTGCTTTTTTATGCGCGTCAACACAGGATGATTCAACTGTATAGACAAAATCATAAAGCGTTCCCATTTTTGAGGTCTTGTCGATTTCCTGCGGATCATCTAAAAACCAAATAGCAGTTTTTGTTTTAAGCTGTTTTAATGCTTTTAACACCCGCTCAGAAATCCTGCCGACAATATGAAGCACCAAATCAGGTTTGTACTCTAATACTTCAAGAGGCAGATCCGCGGTTGCGCGGTCGTCCATTATATTAATAAGCTGGCTCTGGCTCAGGTTGAATTTTTTTGCGTAGGCGTTAAGGAAAGAAACAACCATATTCGCGCGGGTAAAAACATCAAAAACTTTTACTTCATGCCCCATCCCTTTTAATGTCTCTAAAATGTATTTATCTATAAAAGCGTACGGCCAGGTTGAGCCCCAATAATCACCATGAGCACAATACAATATTTTCATAGTGGACATATTCTATCAGAGGGTTATTGCAACTTCAATCAGCTTTCTAATTCTTTTTTGACCTTGCCGCAGGTTGCGTAGATTGACTCTAATGCTTCGCCTAAAGCAGAAAGCGATTTAAGCATTTTATTTTGATTCCCTTCTAATTGGCTAACTGAAGAGATAGCTCCTTTAACCTCTCCAATTAGCGCCAATACTTGCCCGGATATTTTTGTTAATTCCGCCGCCGCCATGCTCATCCTGGCTTTAGGATTAGAAGTTGGCGTTTTAAGTAATGCAAGGATTGTTTGGATGCCTTCTATCGCTTTTTTCGCTCTAACAGCCGCCCTGCTTGCTTTTTCCAAAGCTTTTTTTGTGTCTACTTTTTTCCAAAATAATTTATCTTCAAGTCTTTCCTCTTCAATTTTATCGTCTTCTGTCTGCTTAAAGCTGTTTTGGATTTTTTCAATTATCTCCATCTTCTGTTCAAGTATGGATAAATACAAATCAACATTAAACTCATTCGCGTATAAAATGGGGGTTGGATTTTCTACTGATAAGTTTTTTTCCCCTGCAGTACCGTTATTTTCTTCGTCCGGTTTTATGGGCAACGGCGCGGCCGGCTTTTGTTTTACTTCTGCCGCTTTTATATTTACCGGCCTGATATTATTTTTTACAGGGTTAATATTCATGTTATGCCGCCTGCGCTACCGAGAAAAATCTTTTCTCGGGATCATAATCCGTTTCGATATTTGATTCTTCTTTTAAGCGCTTTAAAAGCTTAATCATTAATTTCACTTTTTTCTCAAGATAAGGCGACCTGCCGTTTTCATACATAGCAATCGCGCCCTCTAGCTCATTTCTTGTCACATCAAACATTTTAAAATTGGCCTGGTCGCGGATGGAATCAAAATCCGTTTTTGTAAGGTCCATTCCCAGCCTATCAAGATTGCTGACCAATCCTTTCATCTTTTTTTCAATTAAATTAAATGCCGGTCCTGACAGTTCATAAAGCGTTGCCCTTTCATAAAAAGCTTCCTTTAGCATTTCAAGCACTTTAACCCTGGCTAAAACCCTGCCTTCTTTTTGGATATTTTCAAAATCAGCAAAAGCAACGCCAAGCTTTATCATTCCGTTTTTTAGCTTTCTGATTTTAAAAGCGGTTTCCAAATGAGTTTTAAAATCTCCGCGGATCGCCCTTTGCATAAAAAGCGCCCTTAACTGGTTGATGAATAAATCTTTTTCGTCTTCATCTGTAAACTCATAACCGCTTTTTTGCTTGTCTTTTCCCGTTCCAGAACCAATCATGCTTTGCTGAAATGCTTCTGGCGGCGGCGGCACAAGGCCAATATTATTCATTGCGGTCTTCCAGCTATCAACCAGTTGCTGGGGATCAAGGCCGTTTTTGACTCCCAGTTCAATCATCTGCCTTATTTCTTTATCGGCAACTTGTTCGCCAAGGTACTTTCTGACTAGGGTATTTTTTATTTCATCGCTTGTAAAATCTTTTATCTCAGAATTGATCTGCCTTATTTGCTCATCCACCGTTCCCTGAAGGTTATCGTTAAATCCACCAAAATCCCAACCTCCCAATTTATCGGAATGGAAAGCAAACTCAATTGACTTATAAGCTTCTTTGTTATTCATCACCCAATCGATTGTTTTTTCTTTGCTTAGAAATTTTTTAATGAGCGATTCTTTTATCTGCGCGGCTAGCTGGCCTCTGATGGTTTGTCTGATGTTCATCTTTAATCCCAATATTTCTTTTTCAGACAATCCCTCTGACCTTAACCTTTGCTCAATCAATTCCACTTTCTTTTTTATCTCTGTCCCTCCGGAAGTAATAAGCTGGACAAAAGCATTGCTGAATTCCTCAACCGTCCCGGCAGTTTTTTGGGCATCAAAAATTGACCCGTCCTGCCCGCCTTTGCCGTCCTTATTATTTTGGTTCATTTTTTTCGCTGAATTTATCTTTTGGTTTATTGAGGTTAAATCAACTGTATCTGAAGTACTTTCCCTGTTTTGAAGCAGCATATCATATTCGTCTTTTGATGACCGTTGTGTTTTTGAAAGGAATGTTTCCGCGTCTAATTTTATCCCTGAACCAGAAATTTTTGACAATAAGTTTGAAATTATTTGGGTGGCTGTGCCTTTTTGTGATTTTGATTCTATTACTTTTTGGGTTAAAGTCTGGTCATCAACGCGTTTATTTGTATCTTCTCTTTTCGCGTCTTTAAGTTCAGCAACAGCCGCCTGGTTAACAGCGGCCGCTGTTTCCTGGACTGAAAAATTATCCACGACCCCATTAATTGGCATAGTTGACCTCACTAAGTATATCGGATTATAGAGGCAAAAACTTGCGTTTTATTTAAGCTTTTCTTCGGCTTCTTTAACCAGCTGAATGGCCTCTGGGGTAGGGTCAAATTGGAGGGCTTTTTTGGCAGATTCAAGGGCTTCTTTATACTTGCCCATTTTCATGTAAGTCTGACCCAATAGCATGCGGGATACGTAATCCCTCTGCCGAGGGCTGACTATTACCGCATCATCCTTTATAGGCGCATTAACAGCAGAAATAAGCGTTTCAACTGCATCATTGTATTTATCTAGGGCTAATAATATGCCCCCAACCACATTTAAGGCAGTTATACTTTGCTTATCTATTTTTAACGCTTCAAGCGCTTCAGCATAAGCTTCTTTTGCTTTTTTTGAGCTATAATACATCCAAGCTTTTTCTTCTCTGGCCGCCAAGGCAAACCTGCCATCAATATCAATCTTAATAGCCTCATCATAAGCTTTAAAAGATTCATCATACATTTTTAAATCTTTGTAATTAAGCCCCAATAGAAAATAATAAGTGACGTCCCCTTTTCCAGATTCAATCATTTTATTTATAAGCCCGATATTGCGCAATTTTTTTTGTTTTAGTTTTTCTGTCTCTAAAAATCCCCCCCAGTGATAAATTGGGATATCTGTGGCTTTTGCCTGCGAAAATAAATATTCTCCGTCTTTTGTAAATGGCTGTTCATTTATTGGCCTTTCAAAATGTATTCCGATTTTATTTTTAAATACTTTTGGCCGAAGGTTAAAGGAAACAATATTAAAATCATCCTCATGGCACTCGGCTACTTTTAAAAGATATCCAATTTCTTTAGAATTAGCCAATTGCGCCTTTAGTTTATCCATATCTTCTTCTTTTATAAATTCGTCCGCGTCAGCCCATATTATCCACTCGCCCTGGGCATGTTTTAATGATTCATTTCTTGCGGCGGAAAAATCATTTATCCAGGGGAAAGTAAAAACTTTAGCGCCCAGTTTTTTGGCGATTTCAATTGTTTTATCTGAGGATCCGGTATCTACTAAAATAACTTCATCAACAAGTTTAATTAAATTGGGGAGGGTTTTCTGGAGCATTTGTTCTTCATTTTTAACAATCATGCAGGCAGATATCAGCATTATTGGATTATAACAGAAACCGTATGTTTTGTATTGATGTAGTCTTCCGCTTTTTTAACGGCTTTTTTGTCGCCGACAAGCTTATCCAGCATTTTATTTATCCTTCGTTCATGCGCTTCAATAACCCTGTCAGCTTTTTTAATATAGCTTTCAAGCCGTTCAATTTTTATAAGCACTTCTTTTTTGTCTGTTCCCAGCAGGCACATTTCATATTCCAGGTTTGACCTTTCAGCCAGAAAATCGCTCTTGATTTTTCGGCATTGTTCAAGTTCCATTTCTTCAAGCTTTAAAGGGGTATAAAAGCCGGATTTTCCCCACCTGTCGGCCTGCAAAATCAGCTGGTCTTTTATTTCATTTATTACCCTAAATTGGCCCTTTTTGCTCTTTCTTGCCATAAATTACCCCACAATATCCATCATTGCTTTTGAATATAGGGCTTCTTCAAGCCGTTTGTGGATTTCTCCTAAGATTTGCTTTCTTTCGTTGATTTGCAAATTCTGTATATCTTTTAGGGATATCCCCATGGTAGAAAGGACTCTTACTAAAGCGTTGGCTACCATGCTTTGGGTAAATCTTTCAAGCAAAAGGTTATGGGAGCGGGAAGCGCGGAAAGCATTTTTATATGCTTCAATTACTGCGTTAGCTGTTTTCCTTGAAAGTTTTAATCCAAAAATCGACATGCTGGGCTGGGCCTCTGTTGTTGTAAAAGAAACATAAGAACTTAAAGTAGCAATGTCAGCATTGTCGGAATTAATTTTATCTCCATCCCATTTAATCCCTGTAGCGCCGGTTGATACTTTTTTTTCGTTATTTTGTTCCTTAACCTGCTGGGGTTTTATTTGGACACTTGCTTTTACTGCATCAATATTATTTGTTTGCATGATTATTTCTTTTCCTTAGCATTTGCTTTCCTCTTATTACTTGCATTCAACATTCGGTTAAACAACTGGAGTGCTAACATTTGCTGTGCTTGTTTCATTGTGACTTTTGGATCTATTTTTATTCCACTATTGCTTGTGTTTTTTGTTGGCGCTTTATTTTGCGTATTACTTTTCGTTGTTTTCTTTTGTGTTTTATTTTCCGCTCTCTTTTGCTGAGCAATTGCTTCATGTACTTTATCTATATATTCTTCTTCTTTTTTTTCATCTTTCCATTTCCTGTAATCTTTTAATTCTTTTTTATATCTTCTGCCTTCCATTATGTTCAAATAATATATTTTAGTGAATTCTCCAAGAACATCGTCTTCCCATTTAATAAAATCTCCTGCAACGTTAGTCACCCAGTTTGAAGCATATAAATTTTCTACGGTTTTACTGCCATAGATTACATTTTTCAAGCCTTTTTGTTGAGCTGTTGTGAGACCTAAAATTTGCGCAATTGCATAATTTGGATGAGCGTCACCCTTAGGAACCGCATAGGGAGAAAGGCCATTAGGAGTATCGGATTCTTTCCAAACCCAATCATTTCTAACCGTGTCCCATAACCACGTTTGCCATCCACTGTGAAATCTATCCCACCCCAAATAATCAGTTTGAAAATTTTTAAATTCTCCAACACTGTCAAACAAGGGAGCTTGGTCGCTTGCCCCATATGGCTGGTCATTTAGAAATATAAATTCGTCCAACAAACTTTGGGCGTTCTTTGCTTCTTCACTGTCTTTCTTAAGTGAATTGATGTATTTTTCAACATTGTTAATCAACCAATGGCGGAATCTCTGGAACGCCACTTGGTCGCGAGCAGAATAAATATTCCCCACATAGCCAAGGTCTTTCTGGTCAAATTCTTTAAGATCGCCGCTTTTATTTCCCCTTAATTCAAGCTCTTTAACTGCTCCTTGTCCGTCCATTGTCACTCCGCCAGAATAAGCGGATATAATTCCCCTTAAAGCATGCTGGGCGCCAAAATATGCTTCAAATACTTTTTTATTGTTCGCGTTTAATCCTCCAAGTTTATTGGGGTTATTAAATGTGTCTTGAATGTGTTTTAGCATTGCCTCGTTATCATTAATCATATAGGGGGAACCAAAAATATCAGACATTGAATAATTGATTCGCCGCCTTGATTCAAGCATAGCGCACATAAGATAAAACGCGCCTATCCCATCAGTCCCTTCCTTTCCGTCATATAAAAAATTGCCATTATGAATAACTTTGTAATTTTTAATATTGGCATCATTGGGGTCGCCAATTGATGTCATTTGAGTTGAATTATCTATACTGTCCGGTGTTAAATCAATCGGGACAGGATCTGCGGAAATTGTTGACTTGTCAACGCCTGTCATAACAATTTCATAATAACTTTTCCCGGAATAATTTTTTAAGTATGATTTTATTTCATTCCATAATTTAGCATCTATTTCTCCTAAAACTGGAGATTGTCCTTTGGCATAAAGAAGCTGGCTGTATTTATCTGCATCCAGCGGATTATCAGATCCATCGGGATCCAGATCTTTAAAATGGTTGAATTCTCCCGCTTCGGGATCAAAGTTTAAATTGTTGGCATCTGCCCCCGCCCCATATCCCCAAAATTCATCATTAATTTTTGGATTATGAACATCACCGTATTTTTCAAGGTATTTTCCGTCAAGCAATCCTCTGGTATAAAATCCGCGGGTTTGGTTCTGTAATTTATCTTTTGGAGTTTCATTCCATTCTGGCTCCCATGCTCCAACCCCATCCAATTCTAATGTTTTTTCTTCTCCGGTTTGAAATCCCTCCTGCATAAAATTGGGAAAAAACTTCATCATTTCACCTAAAAAGTTTTGATCTTTTATGGCAAGAGCAAATGCGGACTTATTTTCATATTTATGGCAATAGATTTTACTAGTATCTTCCGGTTTGAATTGGGCAACCATCCTTGGTTTACTTTTTGTAAATGAATACATACTTTATCCCATCTTTGAAACATCTTGTTCAAGTTTAGTGAGAAAGCTTTGTATATTTGTTATTGTTTCAATTGCATTAGTCATATTATTCATGTATTGACCAAATGACAGGCTAAAGCCTATTCCTTGTTTTTGATCCCCCACATAAGTAGTGCCAAAAAGAGTCACTGGCTTGCTTGTATCTGAATAATCATTCATGATAGTAATCATGGTATCATAAAAATTACGCAGAACTTTCTTGGTATCAGCCCTGCCAACCATAAGTTTAGAAGATTGATTCACCGCATTAATCATAAGATTTTTACCCTCCTATAAAGCTTCGTTTCTGATGCTTTATAAGAAGGCCCTGATTTTACAGGGCCTCTTATTTGGTTTTTATGACTGGTTGAGTCGTGCTATCGCTGCCTTGGTCTTCTTGTTAACATCAGCAGCTGACGTTGTAACTCCTGTTATATTATCCGTCAAACTATTGTTGAATCCCGCCATTAAAGTGGTTTCAATCCTGTCCAGTTTATAAGCTCTGACAGTTTCCCCATCTCTTTTCATGGCTTCTCCGCCTGGTAAGCCTTTCATCACCATGTAAGTCCCGCCTTCTAGAGCTTTACCATTTTCTCCAACAGGGACTTTTGAGCTACCAGCTTTTTCGCCAACGCTGACATCCGTTGTTCCATTGGCGCCGTTTTCCTCAACGGTAAAAATGTCCGGTCTTACCCTCTCATCCAACACTTTTCCGAGATCGCTCATGGCTTTTTCAAAACTTTGATTGTGTGTATTTAATACATCCATTTTTTTTCACCTCCTTTTATTCTTTATTTTTCCTCCAAGATCCTCTTGATCCTGGCTAGAAACCTGTCAATTAAATCCTCTTCTTCCCTGCCCCCCCCTGAATTTCCAACTGATCCAATCTTATTTTTTATACTGTTAAATCTTGCAACCTCAACTTCACTTGGCATCACAATTTTTCCTGTCCTCACCGCTTCTGCAACCGATCCCAAAAAACTTATCCCTTCATTTTTAGCTGATTTCGCATTTCCCTTTTCCTGCGAACCTGTCAGCTTTTGCGCCTGCAAGGATAAGATTTCCATTTAAACTATCACTCCTCTTTTCTGTCCGCCCATTTTATACTGTTCCACAATTTTTTCTGTTACTGACATTTTCTCTCCTACTCTTTCGGCTGCCTTTTCACCAAGTATCTCTTTTAAATCATTTATTATTCTATTTCCCTGTTCCGACTTAACCTGCCCAATTTTGCCTGAGCTCTGAGTTTCCATTTTTCTCCTCTTAAACTATCGCGCTTACTTGGGTCATCTTCTGCCCATACACTTGATGCATTTGAAGGGCAATTTTCGCTTGGTCTTCTATATTATTAATCGGATTTAAAAGGGTTAAACTTGCATCATTTTTTGGGGTATTATTGGTTTTTTCTATTGAATTTAATCTTCCTGAAGTTAATTCATTTACTAGGTCCATTCTGCTATTTAAGTTGTTTGTGATCTTCATATTTGCCACTCATATATATAGTCGGTTTGGGGCGTTGAAAACTTGTATTGAGGAAGGGCTTTTCTAATTGTCATTCCCGCGAATGCGGGAATCCATGGATGCCCGACTAAATCGGGCATGACACACTAAAATGGAGAGTTATATATTCCCGTAATTTCTGGTGCTTTTTTGCGTAGCTTTGAGAAACTTTTCCTGGGCAGCTTTTTCTGACGCGGCTTTGCTATACAGATCAGTTTTTACTTCTTTTTTCAGCTTGGATATTTCTTCTTTTATTGGTTTTACAACTTTAGCCGTATCAGCTTTTTTAATATTATCTTTTATGTCAATTTCACCATTCTTTTTGTTCTCAAATATTTTAGAAATAAGCGTCTTTGAAGCTATGGAATCAGATACTATTACCGGGGCAGATTTTCTTGTATGATTTTGCTCGTAAAAAGCTTTATTTAGATTGCTTCTTAATATTTTTTGCCTTTCAGATAAATCATCAATTTTACATATTATTTCACGCAATTCATCAGTTAATTCTTGAAGCCTTGCGTCTTCAGCATTATTTATGGATGCCTCATCTATTTCTACTTTTTTTTGCAATAAAAGATTGGCCAGAAAATCATGTTCCGCCTTTAATGCCTCAGCTTGTCTTATTAGGTCATTCATGCGAATGTTTTCTCCTTATTCTGGAGCATTTTCAGCTTAAAAGCATTTGACTGCATTACTTCTCCGCAGTGCTGCAACTTAATACTGCCCTGTTCTAATAATCCAACTGCAAGCTTTAATGCTTCCTCTTTTGTATTATTACTGGATACCTTTGTTCCGGCTGCCGGCCGGCTTGAAGCAGGAGTCTTTGGCTTGGTTTCAGCTTGATTGAGCCTTCCTAACGCCGATTCTAATTTTGCCTTTTGTTCTGGAGTCACATTTGGGCTTGCTAAAGCCTGGATAATCATAGATTTAAGTACAGCCACATTTTTGATGCCTGACAGGTTGTATATATTTCCCTTATCGTCAATTGTAAGTTTTCCATCATTAACCGTTTTTGCCCAACTTAGTGTTTTGTTAAGTTCTTCTTTAGTAAGCGCCTGTACTTTTGGTTTGGCAGGAATGGGGAGTTCGAGTTTTTCAAATTTTGCTCCAATCTTATTGGTTTGGGGCTTCTTGGCATTGCCAAATGTCCCTTTTACGCTATCAGTTATTGCCTTTATCGCGCTTTCAGCATATCTTCCAAGCTCTTTTTCTAAGTTCTTCAGTATTTCAAGAAGCTGGGTGTCTAATTCTATAATACCCTTTTGTATAGCAATATTATTCGTTTCAATTTCGAGTTGATTAACCTTCTCTCCAAACGATAAAAGTGATAATTCCTTTGATACAACTGCTTTGCTATTTTTCTCTTGATTTTTATCTGGTTTCTTTCCTCTTGTCCTGTCAATTTTACTCTCTTGTTTGTCATAAAGGCCAACAGTAAGCATTTCTGTGATAAACCTAACTGAGGTCAAAGCTAAATTAATATAACTTAAATTTTGTTTAAAAGCTTGCGCCCAAGTGTATTCTCTTATTTGAGCTGGCGTCAATTTTATCTGGCTGTTTTTTGTAAGCTCTTTTGCTTTCTGCAGTTTATCAACAGTTTTTTCTATTTTATTGGTTTTACCATAGCTAACGGTTGAAAGAACTGTCTGCACTAATGATATTCCTGTTTGTATTCCAGCTACAACTGCTCTTTTAGTCGCCGTATTTAACTGGTTATGCCTTGAAATATACTGTTCCAATGCCTGCATTTGGTTCTGCAAAATACTTTGGGAGATGGCTTGACTTATATATGTAACCATTTCCATTTGTCCGGAGGAATTAACAACAATACCTCCAAATAGTCTTGCCAACTTTGCTTTAATTTCTTTCATTAAAGATAAGTTTTCATTTAACATTTCGCGCACCCTGCCAATTTGCTCAAGTTTAGTACTTGTTTCCTCAAAAAGTCCGCTGTTTATTCCCCATTCACCACCGCCAATTTCTTCTATCATTTTTTGGCTAACACTATTTTGAACCCTATTTTCAAGCTCCTCTGCGGCCTCAAGTATTTTCCATTCTGGGATTATATCTTTTTGATTAATTATTGATTGGGGTTTTAAATCATTTGCATCTTTAATTTCTATTGAATTTTTTAGCTGGCCAAAATCATCTCTCGCCCTTAACATGGAATCAATAAAATCAATTGTTGATTGAGTTAAACTTGTTATTCCCATTGCCAAATTACTTATCTGTTCAAGCCCAAAACCTAAACCTACAATCGAAACCGCAGCTCCCCCAATGGAAATGCCAAGCTTTATTGCCGCATTGGCATATCTCTGCTGGGCAGCATTTGCCCGGTTGTGGACCTGAACATGTTCAGATAACATGCCAACTGATTGTTTAAATTTATTAATGGCAGAGTCAAAATTTGACTTTAAAATATCTTTTGTAGATTGGGACTCGACTGCAACACCTAAAGATTGCCAAATCGCATTCATTACTGCTGATTTTTCTTCGTAAATCGCATTAATATTAGCAACAGTAACAAAAATCCTTTCAAGTCGCTTTTGAAGAGCGGCAGCTTTATCAGTGTTAATGGCTATATTCCCGTCGCCGGAATCACAAATTCCTTCGGAAAAAAGCTCGCTATAAATACCCTCAATTGCCCCATCTAATGAACTAAGCAGTCCCTTACTTTGTTCAACTTTTTCCTCTGTAATAAATTCCGGGTTATATTCTATATCTTTAGTTCCATACCTCCCCGCATTGTAAAAATCGGCAGAAGCAGAACCAACAGCTTGGCCTATGGCAAATCCTGCCAAACTGCCAACCACCCCACCAAACGCCCCCAAGATAGCACCCACCCCCCCCACAATTATGCCAACAATAAATTGCATTGCCGCTTCTTCCATAGCTCTTTCCTGCTGAAGCTCGATATTGAATGCCTCTTTATATTCCTTCAAGTTTGAAGAATATGCCTGAAATTGCATTGAATTGGTTTTTAAAATATCATCAAGCGACGACAACATCGAGTTTCCATCGCTCCCGCCTGAAATGCCTATAATTGACCTTAAAATTCTTCTTTGAATTGAAGAAGTTAAATTTATTGCTTTTGCTAAAAACCTTTGGGCATTATAAATACCATTAAGTCGATTATTTAAGATTGCCAACTTTTGATTGTTGACAGCCTTATTTCCATCACCTAATGTATCTACTTGAGCTGAACCAATGCTCTCTAAAAGTATTTCTTCCTGTTCTTGAAGCTCTTTTGATTTTGCAAAGATACCCTTTTTTATTTTGGATGAGTTACTAGTATTGTGGATAAAGGTGCTAATTGTCGGATTAAAGTTATCTTTTATAGAATTTGCTATTGCGGCCGCGCCATAAGCAAACGCCGCAGACGCGATTCCCGCCACAGCTCCAGCTGCCGTTGCCGCGCCAAGCACAACTCCCGCCACAGATACAACCGCAACACCGCCAATACCAAAAGTGCAAATTGATAGTGCCACTGTCGCTACTGCCGCCGCAATAATTGCGAGTGCCTTAAATATCTTTGAAAAAACAGAAGCCCATCTTGATTCTTCAAGCTTTTTAATTTGCAATTTTAAATATTTAATTTCATTGCTTAATTTTTGGACTTGGAGTATCTGACTGGAGGTTTGGTCAAATAAAGTAGTTTGATAGGTACTTTCAGCCCCAAATGCCTCTTCGACAGACCCTAGTTTATTGCTTCCTAGAGCCTTGCCTTGGATTGACTCCCATATAATTTTTTGCGCTGATTCTTTTTGCTTTGCCAAAGAAACAATGGTACGGTTAACATTTAACACTGAAACAAATTCTTTCCTCAAATCAACTATAAACTGTTTGCTCCAGCTTGTGTCAATATACCCATTTTCGTCAAATTTTAAATAATTTCGATAATCTTGCAGCCGGTTTATGATATCGTTCCCCTGCTTTTCTGTTTCCGGCGTCAAACCTTTAAAGCTGCCATTGGATATTTTATTAAGGGTTTTAATCGAATCATTCATAGCCGCAATAAATTGTTCACGGGCATCTCTCTGCATTTCAAGGCTTTTTTGTTTATCAGCATCTCCATTCCAAAAATTTGTCCAGTCATCTCCTTCAGCTTCTTTTGCTTTTTTTAAGGCCTCTGTATAAACTTTGCTGTTGTGTTCTTGGATTTTTTTCGTAAGTGTTGACACTCCCCGCTGAATTTCTTTTATTATTTTCTGGTTGCTTTTTGCGGTTGTTTCTGTAAGAGATGTTTTATTGCCAAGATCAAGTTCTAATCCCGTAACAGACTCAAAAATCATATTATTAACTTCGCCCCTTTCATCCTGCATCATAGCAATAGTTAATCTCATGTTGCACAATCCAAGCAGGCGGCGATAAAGCGCGTCAAACAATTTTTGATTTATTACCCAGTAGCCATTTTCATCTTGTTCATAAAACGAGTCCTCGTTAAAATTCAGTAATGCTTCGTTTATTCTATCTTCTGCGTTTTTCGTCTGATTAAACAATTCGTCATCTCTTGAAGAATCATTTTCAATGTAATTTTTGTCAACCTTGCTGTTTGTATCGCCGGATTTTAAAGGCGAGCTTTTTGTTCCCGTGCTTGCTGAGGTTTCTGGCGAAGAAACGCTAGAAGTATCTGGGGTTTCATTGATTAAATCCGCATCATTTGAAGGGATGTAGGATGGATTAATCCCGCCCTGATATTTATCGTCATTATCATTTACTGGGTCAATATTGTTTAAGTTAACATTAGTTACCATTACATTATATTTATCGGGTTAAGTAGGTAAAAACTTGCGTTAAAACTTGCTATTTTTTGGGTGAAATAGGAACCGGAGTAAGATGACCCGTTTGTTCAGGGATTTTACGCGCTTTCGGCCTATCTATAGCCGCTTTCATGATACTTCCAGTAGACATATCTTTGGGCAAATCATGTGTAATTCTCTGGGGATCTTTTCCGCTGTGGCCTTCGATAAAATTGGCAAAATGCCCGTCAAAGAAATCTTTCATCAATCTCGGGTCATTTTGAAGAGCTTTTGTAGGCAAATCCAATTTTTGGCTGGCTATGGCTCTTTTAAATGCCCCATAATATGCCGCAAGCAGAAAGGGTTTTAGCTCATCAGGAACTTTACCATCCCAATCTTTTCCAGTTGTAATAGCGCTATAAATATCTTGTACTTTTTTATCCGCACCGGGAGACTTTAAATTTGAGCTAAAATAAGCTCTAGCCGCCGCCCGAAAACAGCTTAAAAATAATCCATTTTTTTCTCTTGCCAAAGATTTAAAATCAATAGATGCTAATCTGTCTTGTTTAAAGTCAATAATCAAGATGTTATTTGTCTGTAAGTATTGGAAAGCATTATCCCCCCCACCCGCCGCCTGCGCTGTATGGATTGGAACCAAAAACTCCAATTGGCTTATCAATTTTGATATTGAAACTTTATCTTTTGCATTAAGCAAGCCGTCCTGGTTGCCAAAAAAATAATCCATAGCCGTATCTGTTATCATGTTGGCTGGAACTCCCAGCGCTTTTGCCAGCGCTTCCTTAAATTTTGAATCAATATTTATTGTCCCATCAGGGTTTATATTTTTTTCAAGCCATTCACCAAAGGAATTTTTATCATAAAATCGGACGCCAAATAATTTGCCTAAAATAATTTTTAATCTTTCTACAGCAGGAGGAACTGGTTTTCCGGGAACTGCAACAGGATTAGCCTTCTGCACTTTTGCAGGCGTCCTGGTAAAACTTGGTGCAATTTGCCCTGTAATTGGAGGCGTCATTACTTATCCTTCTCCTTATTAATTTCATTTTGAATGATTTGCTTTTCTTTTTCCAAATTGACTAGTATTTTATTTATTTTTTCTGTTGATTTATCAAGAAGCGATTTTGCTTTTTTTAATTTATAATATGACGCGGCAAGGTTTGATAAGTTACTTATAACTAAACCAATAACCACACCCAGCATCAATGAAGTTAAATCAAAACTCATGCATTTACTCCTATTTTTGGAACTGGAGTCTTATCGGGCTGGGGAGCTTTTGCTCCAACTTTTCCCTGCCCACCACCGCCTAAAATATTGGCAAACCAAGTTAACACTAATTTTAGAAGCGAGGTTGAAGGAGGCTGGTTATTTATTGTTTCATATTTTCCTGAATTTGGATTTCGCTCAGAGGAATATGCTGGAGCAATTGGCTCATCAGTGATGCCGCTTTGTATCTTTGCCGCTTCGCTCCACTTGTTATGGTTTTGCCTATACTTATTCATGTTAGGAACAAAGTTGGTATCAAAGCTGATTGACATAGTTACCCTCCACCTATTTTATCGTTTCCACAGCCCAAAATCTTGCATGCGTTATCTACTTCTTTTATGTTAATGCGATTTTCTAAAATATTTATCTGGCAGTTATCGCTTTCAAATAAAGGCTTTATGTCTGTCAATATCTTATTGATATCGCAGTCAATTTTATCATAATTGATTAATGAAATATCCACCTTTTCCCTCCGCCTAATATATCGCGCTATCGTGCAATAAACTTGCATGCATACTGTCGTACTGTTATAATTAAAAAACTTTATGAGGTTCTCCAAGCCCCTAATAATTGGCGTTTTTATACTTCTTGCGGTCTTCTCGGGGGTCATGCTTCAAATCATTACTTCCCTGCCAAATGTTGAGACCCTTAATTACTACACCCCTTCAGAAGCTTCGGTATTATTATCCCAGGACGGCAAAATCATCGCCCGCTTCCATGAAGAAGAAAACCGCAGAGTGGTTCCATATTCAAGCTTCAGCCCTTATCTTATAAAAGCTGTCGTATCAGTTGAAGATGAGAGATTTTATACCCATCATGGTATTGATCTGTGGGGAATTTTAAGGGCAACTTTTAAAAATTTATTGTACGGCAGGTTTGTTGAGGGCGGTTCTACCATCACCCAGCAATTAGCCAGGAACCTCTTCCTAACCAGAAGAAAAACATTCGGGAGAAAGCTCGCGGAAATCGCTTTAGCCCTTCAAATCGAGAGGCGTTTTACCAAAGAAGAAATCCTTGAATATTACTTAAACCAAATTTACTTAGGGCATAATACATACGGGGTTGAGGCCGCGTCTGACGCGTATTTCAACAAACACGCAAAAGACCTCTCTCTTGCAGAAGCCGCAATGCTTATGGGAATTGTGGAGGGGCCGGAATTATATACGCCTTACCGCAATTTTGAGCAGGCAAAAGCAAGGCAAAAAATTGTTTTAACAAAAATGGTCCAGCTGGGATTTATTAACCTCGAAGACGCAAAAAATGCCTATAAAGAACAAATCCTGCTTTACCCTGAAAATTTAAAAAGATACGGACAAATGGCTCCCTATTTTGTCTCATATGTTTGGGGGGAGCTTATTAAAAAATTTGGAGAGGAAGCTGTAAATAAAGGCGGCTTGAGAGTTTGTACTACCCTGGACATTACCGCCCAAATCGCGGCAGAAGATACAATCAGGAAATTTATTAACGAAGAAGGGAAAAAATACAACTTTTCCCAATCCGCGCTTTTGGCCATTGACCCGAGAAACGGCTACATCAGGGCAATGGTTGGCGGCGTGGATTTCATTAAAAGCCAATTTAACAGGGCAATCCAGATGAAACGGCAGCCTGGCTCAGCTTTTAAGCCCTTTGTATACGCCGCGGCAGTTGAACAAGGATACTCTCCTGGCACCATCCTGCCCGACAAGCCAACAACATTTGATGTTTATCCAAACCGTTGGAATCCCTTTGGAAAATGGGAGCCAAAAAACTTCGACAGGAAATTCCGAGGAAATGTCACCATGCGTTTTGCCCTTGAAAAATCACTTAATATCCCTTCGATTAAATTACTTGAAAAAGTTGGGATTGAATCCGCAATTTCTGTTGCAAAAAGATTGGGAATTACCAGTAGAATTGAACCGGGTTTGGCGCTTACCCTTGGGGTATCGGACGTTTCAATGCTTGAAATGGTTTCTGCCTATGGCGTTTTTGCCAACCAGGGGGTACGGGTTGAACCGACCCCAATATATAAAATCGCCAACCGGGACGGGGTAGTCATTTATGAACACCAGGTAAAAGGCGAAAAAGTGCTTGAAGAAAATGTCGCGGCTGTAATGGTTGACATGATGAAAGGCGTGTTAGCGCGCGGCACGGGATATCAAGGACGCCTTAACCGTCCGGCTGCGGCCAAGACCGGAACTACCGAAGAATTTAAAGACGCTTGGATCATAGGATATACTCCCCAGCTGGTTGCCGGCGTTTGGGTTGGAAATGATGATAACAGGAATATGAAGGGAGTCGCGGAAGTTGCGGTAGGGCCCCGGATATTTAAAGAATTTATGACCCAAGCCCTGGTAAATGAACAGGCGCTTGATTTTCCCGCGCCTTCAGGATATTTAAATGCCAGGATTTGCTTAAGTTCGGGGCTTTTGGCAAATTCGCATTGTCCTAAAATTGTAAATGCCCAATTCTTTGAAAAAGATTATCCGGTTTCCGAATGCTTTATCCATCCAAAAGCAGGAGAGCAAAATGATGAAGAGGATGAAGACTCTTTTAATTCAGAAGAAAGCGGGCAAACCACAGAATGATAAAATTCGGCACTGACGGCTGGCGGGCAAAGATAGCAGATGATTTCACTTTTGATAATATTAAGCATGTCACTTTAGCATTTATAAATCATCTTAAAAAAAGCGGGCACGATAAAGCCGGAGTGGCTGTTGGCTTTGACAACCGTTTTCAATCTGAAGATTTTGCCCAAACCACCGCGGAAGTTTGCGCAGAAAACGGAATAAAAACATATCTCTCAAAATATTCGCTTCCTTCCCCCGCTCTTTCATATTTCGTCAAAACAAATAATCTTAATGCCGGAATTATGATTACTGCCAGCCACAATCCACCCGAATGGAACGGCTTTAAAATAAAAGAATCATTTGGCGGATCTGCCCGACCGGAGTTCACCAAAGCGGTTGAGGCAGAAATAAATCATCCAACCCAATCTCTTGGAGCTAAAACCAAAATTGAAATGTTTGACCCAAAACCTGGATACCTAAAGCATATTTCCTCTTTTGTTGATCTTGAAAAAATTAAAAACGCTAATATTAAAATTGTGCTTGACTGCATGCATGGCAGCGGAATAGGTTATTTAAGTAATTTACTTGAGATTGATGAAATAAACTCAAACCGTGATCCTCTATTCGGGGGGTTAAATCCGGAGCCGATCCCGCAAAATTTAATTGATCTTACTTCATATACTAAAGACTTGCTTGTGAAAAGTAAAAACACTTTAATAATGGGCGCCGCAATTGACGGGGATGCCGACCGCATCGGATGCGTTGATTCATCAGGCGTTTTTATTTCTTCGCATAACATCTTTTCCCTACTGCTAAAACATTTAGTTGAAAACAAAAAAATGGACGGCAAAATTATTAAAACCTTTAACATTTCCCGGCTTATAGAACTCCAGGCAAAAAAATACGGCCTTCAAATTGAAGAAGTCCCGATCGGATTTAAATATATCGCCGATAAAATGCTCAAAGAAAACATCCTTATTGGCGGGGAAGAAAGCGGAGGAATCGGGATAAAAGGCAATATCCCCGAAAGGGACGGAAGCCTTTGCACCCTGCTTTTAGCCGAGTTAATAGCTTATAATAAAAAAACATTAAAACAGCTGCTTGATGAAATAATGGATGAGTTTGGGTATTCTTATTATGACCGCATTGACCTTCACGGCATTGACAGGGAAATGGCTTTAAGAAAAATTGAAGTGATGAAGGGGCTAAAGGCTTTCGCCAACTCCCAAATTGTTAAAATTGAAACTTTGGATGGTTTAAAACTAGATTTCAGCGACAGCTCATGGATATTATTCAGGATGTCAGGCACCGAGCCGCTTTTGAGGATTTATGCCGAAGCCAGAACCTTTGATCAGGTTGAACTGCTTTTATCCGCCGGGCAAAAAGCTATTCAGTCTTAACCTTATTCTTTTCAATCAATGACTTTTCAAATGCTTCTTTTTTTTCTAATCTTGAAACTTCTTTTAGCTCTGAAAGCACTAAAGCTGAAGCCCCTAAAGATTTAAATGTCCTGCTTAATTCTTCATGCATCTTTTTATCGTCTCCGGCAATCAAGGATGCTTGTTTAAACTGTTCTATTGCCAGCGCTTTATTTCCAATCTTCTTATAAGCATCGCCCAAAGTTATGTATAACACAGTATTTGAAGAATCCAGCTTTATCGCTTCTTTATATTCAGCAATTGCCAGCTCCATTTTGTTTGAATCTTCATAAAGCAAGCCCAAAAATAGTCGGTAAAAAGCATTCCTTGGATTTTTCGAGATTGCTTTTTGGTATTCTAAAACCGCATCCCCAATCCTCCCCCTAAACCTCAGATCCATCGCCTTAAGGGCCGGATCCATAATTTCAACTTTTGCTTTTTGCTTTAACCCGTAAAACCATTCATTATACGCGCTTTCCTGCTTCTCTTTACGTATCGCGGCTTCAGGATCACTCGCCCCGGAAATTTTTCTAACCCTTATGTCCTCTACTTTAATTATATGATAGCCAAAATCTGTTTTTACCGGGGCGCCAATTTCAGATACTTTTAATGAGAATGCGGTATTTTCAAATTCCTTTACCATTTTACCGGTAGTAAAAAACCCCAAATCTCCCCCATTTTTTTTTGAGCCGGGATCTTCTGAATATTGCGCCGCCAGCTTTTTAAAGTCGGCGCCGCCCTTTGCTTTTTCATAAATTTTGTCAGCCAATTTTTTGGCTTCTTCTTCTTTCCCCGGCTTGATCCTTATCAATATGTGGCGCGCCCTTACCTCTCTTAAGTCGCTTGAAGAAACAGAAGCGCTGTCCCTTACTTTTCTTACGGCTTTTTGAACCAGTATCTCATCCCTTAGCAGTGCTTTAAAATCGTTCCAGGTTATGCCGGATTTTTCTACCGCTTGCCTTAATTCTTTTACTGAAGGGAACTTTTGCGCCTTTGTTATTTCATCAATCGCCCCATTTATTTCCGATCCTGAAACACTTTCTGTTTTCCTGGCCTGGTCAAGCATAACGGCAAAATCAATAGTTTGTGACAATGCCAGGTTTTGAATAAATAAAGCTTCAGACGGCTTGACCCTTGCCGGAAAATTTTCCCGTATTTTTTGGAGGATATTGGTAAATAAGCGGGGATTAACCTCGCGGCCATTAACCTTTATAAAACCTGATTTCTCGCCTTTAAATTCGCTTATCCCCCTATAGCCCAAGCCATAAAACATTGAAACGAAAAAAAGCACCGCAACTGTTATCATTATCGCTTTGGTTTTTTTTCTAAGCCATGACAGCATAAATTATCCTTTCTCCTTTAAAATTCTTGAAACAGAAATATATCCGCCAAGCATTCCAAGCATAACGCCGGAAATACCGATACAGACATAAACAAACGTCAAAAGCCCGCTGTCGGCAACAACCGGCAAAAATGGCAAGGCTGATTTTACCCTTAATAAAACAGCATCATATGAAAACCTCAATATTATCACGCCGAGTATCCCGCCAAGGATTCCCATTAAAATACCCTCGATTACAAAGGGCCAGCGGATAAAAGAATTGGTAGCCCCCACCAGCCTCATTATATATATATCAGTTTCACGGGCTAAAACCGTCAAGCGGATAGTGTTTACTACAATTAAAAGAGTAGCAAAGAAGAGAAGGATTGAAAGCACTGCTCCGCCAATCCTCACAGCATCAACTAAATTTTGGATTTGTTTAATCAGCTTCCCGCTGTACCTTACTTCTGAAACATCAGAAAACCTGGCAACCTGTTCTGCCACGCGGGGCAAAATATCCGGAGTCCTCACTCTGACGGCAAAGGCATTCGGCAGAGGGTTTTCTTTTACTACGTCGGCAATATCCAACTTCGCGCCAAATTCCTCCCTGAATGTTTTCCAGGCTTGGTCTTTTGGAATATAATTAACCTTGTCCACTCCGGGGATTTGTGAAATCGCAGTCTCTAAAATTTGTGCGGAATCCTGGTTTAAGTCCCTGTCAACATAAGCGACTATATCAAGCCGGGTTCCCATAAAAGAAACCATATTGCCCAAATTTATCGCAAAAAGCAAAAAAATGCCAAAAACTGTCAATGAAATCGTGACAATACCAATCGCGACAAGGCTCATCAAACCCGAGCGGCGGATGCTCCGTAAAGCTTCTACGACAGAAAACTCTAAATTAGTTAAAATGTTCATTTGCTGTGATACATCCCCAATTGCTGGTCTCTTATAACCCTGCCTGACTCCAGCTGGATTACCCGCCTTTTCATTATATCCACAATACTTTTATTATGGGTTGAAGTAATGACCGTCGTATTCCTGCGGTTAATTTTATCCAAAAGCTCCATTATTTCAAAAGTCGTTTGCGGATCAAGGTTCCCTGTCGGCTCATCGGCCAAAAGCAAAGGAGGATTATTTACAATCGCCCGCGCGATGCACACTCTTTGCTTTTCCCCGCCAGAAAGTTCTTCAGGAAAAGACGAGGCACGCTTTAACATCCCAACCAGCTCAAGCGCCTGCATGGTATGGCGGCGAATCTGGGATCTTGGAGCGCCTGTCACCTGCAAGGCAAAAGCTACATTTTCATATACGGTCCTTCTGGGCAATAATTTATAATCTTGAAAAACAACACCGATATTTCTTCTTAAATACGGAACTTGTTCGGCAGTTAATTCGGTCACATTAACGCGGTCAACAATTACCTGTCCGCTGGTAGGAAGCTCTTCCCTATAAAGCATTTTCATGATAGTTGTTTTGCCGGCGCCGGAGGGACCAACAATAAAAACAAATTCCTCTTTGCCGATGTGGAGATTGATATCAAAAAGCGCTTCCACGCCATTAGCATAAACCTTTGAAATATTTTTTAAATCTATCATTTATATAATGGAAACTCCAGGCAAAGCTTTTTTACGGCTTCGCGAATTTCTTTTTTCTTGCTGTCATTATCCCTGCATTCAATCGCCTGGTTAATGTAATCAGCAACTTTTTTCATTTCAGCTTCTTTCATACCGCGAGTAGTAATGGCAGGAGTCCCAATCCTGATGCCTGATGTGACAAATGGTTTTTCCGGGTCAAACGGGATGGTATTTTTATTTACTGTAATGCCGACTTCACCTAATAATTTTTCTGCTTCTTTCCCGTTGATTTTTTTGGCGCGCAAATCAACCAGCATAAGATGTGTGTCTGTGCCGCCTGAAACCAGCCGAAACCCGCTGTCAATTAATGCTTTAGCTAATGCTTTGGCGTTTTTTGCGATTTGCTCCTGATATTTTTTAAACTCCTCCGTGCCAGCTTCTTTTAAAGCCACCGCCTTTGCCGCGATAATATGCATTAAAGGCCCGCCCTGAATCCCCGGAAAAATCGCTTTATCAATTTTTTGGGCATAGTCCGCTTGGCACATAATCATGCCGCCCCTTGGCCCCCTAAGGGTCTTATGGGTAGTTGTGGTAACAACCTGCGCGTGAGGGACAGGCGACGGATGCACGCCGGCAATAACCAAGCCCGCGATATGGGCAATATCTACCATTAAAATTGCGCCGATTTCATCGGCTATTTCCTTGAACTTTTTAAAATCCAATATCCTAGGATAAGCAGTCGCGCCGGTAACAATTAATTTTGGTTTAGCTTCAAGGGCAGTTTTTCTAAGTTCATCATAATCAATAACTTCTGTATCCTTGTTTACCCCGTATGAAGTAAACTTAAAATATAAGCCGGAAATATTTACAGGCGATCCATGGGTTAAATGACCGCCATGGGAAAGATTTAATCCCATCACCGTGTCGCCATAATTTAAACAAGCTAAATATACCGCCATATTAGCTTGAGAGCCCGAATGCGGCTGGACGTTTGCGTGGTCACAGCCAAAAAGTTTTTTTGCCCTTTCCCTTGCCAAGTCCTCAACAATATCAACAAACTGGCAGCCGCCATAATATCTTTTTCCCGGATAGCCCTCAGCATATTTATTGGTCAAAACCGAGCCTGCGGCTTCCATAACCGCGCGGGAAGTAAAATTTTCTGAGGCAATTAATTCTAAATGTGTTTGCTGGCGTTCGTATTCTAAATCAAGCGCCTTTGCGGTTTCAGGATCAAATTTTCTAATGTGGTCAATGCCAAAGTGCATAATATTTTCTCCTATCTTCAGCGATTTTATCACAAATAAAATATGCCGTCAAAAAAGCAGGGTCTCGAAAAACTTCGAGACCCTGCCATGGAAACTATATTACTAAACTACTGAGCAACAAATGAGATAATTACAGTACTGGTTAGGGTTCCTCCTCCTGATACCGGCGCGGAAAAAACAAGTTTTAGCCAGTAAGTAGTTCCTGCAGTCAAGGATGTGGAAAGTGATCCTGTCATCGTGTAAGACTGAGAAAGGGCGGTTGCTAATTTCTGGTATAGGTCTTCTAAAACTCCTAATCCTCTGACACTCTTTACAGATAAAGTATCAACAGCGGTGTTGAATGAAAAGAAGTTATCGGCAGATCCAGTTGTTCCAAGTGCAATATCTCTAAGATATTGGCCATAGGATGTAACTTCAGAAGTGCTATCATAAATTCCCACACAATAAATAGGTATACTATACTTCGTAGCCTGCGCTATAACTTCCGTAGTTGTATTATAAGGGCTTGGGCTGTTCCCATTTTCTATTCCATCCGTTAAAGCAATAACAGCTCGAACCTTATTTGAGGCTGCGGCTTCTTTAGAAACTTCCCAAACCCCTGAACAAAATGCATACTATAAAGCTGTCCCCCCGCCAAACCCAGAAACATTAACAGCAGCTTCGAGGGAGGTTTGATTGGCTGCAACAGGAAGCATCGAGGATTCTAGCGAAACAACATGGTCATAAACAAGAATGGCTGCCTTATTGTTTGCATTGGTTGCTTCCATGCTCAAAAACTTGATAGCCGCTTTTTCAGCATAATCACGCTTGCTTCCAGTTCCGGAACTCATGGTGCCGCTTTTATCAATAGCCAGTAATGCCGCAACATCTTTAGCTGTCCCTGTGCCTCCACCACTGACAGCCGTCCAAGTCAAGGTGGCAGTAGCGGTTAAAGTTGTTGAAGCAGTTACGCTTGATATTGAGGGATCAGATGTATAAATTGTACCTGTAAAATTACCGCCGCCAATTCCGGATAAAACGCTGTTGCTCTGATTTAACGCGGATAAATTAAACGTCAAGTTATTCCCACTAGCAACAATGTTGCTGGCAGAAAGCTTAACTGCAGTTGTGCCAGCTGGAAGCGCTCCAATGCTATTACAGGTTGATACCAAGGTATCCACTACTTTTGCACAGCCAAATATCCCGACACCAATAAAAATCGCCAGAAACAGAATCAGTAGTTTTTTTGCCATATTTTTCACCTTTCCTTGATCCTTATAAATTAATTCGATAACCGCCATCAACCCTCAAACCAAGGATTGTGTTATAACCTAATCCAACCTGATACTGGCCAAAAACCATCCCGCCAATTAAACCAATTCCAATTCCTGATTTAATTGTCCCTGATAACCCTGGCACACTTGTCACATCTTTTGAATATCCCGCATAAGAAACCTCTAAGCCTGCGAATGGCCCGCCAAAATCATAAATAAACTTTCCACCAACATCAATTATCCCAAAACTATTTCCAATCGCATAACCAATTTCCCCGCCAGCTAAGCCTGGTCCGGCAGGCATTAAATAGTCTGCCGCAATTAAAGCGGCTCCTCCAGCCAAACCACCTTTAATGACCACATGCTTTAAAAGCACAGAGCCTGAAACTTGAGCTTTTCCCACTGCAACTTTTACCGGCTTACTTGCCTCACTCTTGTTTAATTGGGCAATCGCTTTTTTATGGCCGGTAATAGTATTTTGAATCCGAGTCTTTTGTATCTTATTCTTTGTTTTAGATAATTTTACTTGAAGGCTTATAATCTCTTTTTCTAGTTTATCTATTTTTTCCTGGGAATCTGCAAACACCGGAGCGCAAACTGACGCTAAAAACAAAACCAAAACCAAAAAACCAAATATTTTTTTCACTAAAGAACACCTCCACCTTGGGAAATTCTATCATTATAGTTGTTCTTGTCAAGTTGGAAATTTGCGGGTATAATAATTCCGCCTTGAAAAACAACAAAGAAAATAATAGCAGTAATGTAGAAAATACATTTGAAGAAGCTGAGCAAACCTGCGAAGCTTGCGGCGGCAAGTTGAAGCCCGAGAAAATTAATCTTGAAGAATTTGAAAACGGCAAGCTTTACCTCATGGAAAATACGGTGGCATATATTTGCGGCGATTGCGGTGAAACCTGGATACCCGAGCCGATTTTAAAAGAGTTTGAAAAAATGATTGATACCGCCAAAAATCGCAAGTAACTATTCAGAGTTATTGAAGTGCCAAGTAAAGAAGAAGATCGAATAGGACTGGACTCATGAAAGGGATTGTGATATAAATATGGTTGATGGACA